>JASJCJ010000011.1 GCA_030066045.1 Calothrix sp. MO_167.B12 | reverse complement strand
CCTACAGTCCAGGAGAAGCGGTGCCTTCAGATTATTCTATTTTTGAAGTCAGAGCATTACCCGATGATACCTCACCAACACAATCTCGCTCCCGATGGAAAAGAGGTGATTCCATTGTCGAAGTAACAGGTATATATCGTTTGGAGAATGGGCAGCAGGTTCTTAGTCGCGAGTGCAAAAAGTAAGGTGGTATAGCCGCGTAAAGCCACGGCATAGCTAGAGCCTCCGGTACGCTGACGCGTTTATTCAATGCCCGGAGGGCTATAGGTTTACCGCGCAGGGTCTTTGTTGGCGTAGCCTTCTTTGAAGGAGTAGGAGTTATTCTATTCGCCAGGTATTTATTAAAAATTGGAATGCTCCCGGAGGATGTCACTTAACTAGTTTAGGGCGAATCAAGCCGCTATGGATAATAACTATATGCTGACTGTTCTTACTGCTTTAGGACTTACACAAGCGTCACAAAATAATAGCAACTGGCACACATAGTTAAATTTGATCTAAAAGCTTATAGCTTTAGAGTCAAACTAATTCTATATGACAATTTGATGATAAATGTGCCAGTTGTGTAAGTCCTATGCTTGTTTCTCTTAATATAATGATATCTCTAAACTCGCTTGTCAAAAGCGTTTGAGATGCGCTTACCCTAGCTACTTTTGCTCCAAATCAATAAAAAATTATACACTTTTGTGTATGGATTTTTTTTCTAGATTAGGCAAAGATAAGTATACATAAGCCTTTGAAAAAATTTTAATACTTTGAATCAAGAGGTGTTGATTATGAATATTTGTTCTTTTCCCCAAAATCTAAGAAATATCAGACAACAAAAGTCTTATTCTCAAGAACAATTAGCATACGAATCAGAACTAGCTACTAGAACGATTCAATTATATGAAAAAGGAGATAGAATTCCTACTATTCCAAACCTTATAAAACTTAGTCAGGCTTTAGATACAAAAACTGATGAACTGTATCCAGAGCTAAAAAATATAAATTTTATTCAAATAATTAGAGAAAGAAATGAAAGAGAAGTAAAAGCAACAATTATTTTTCTTGAAAAGAGTAACGCAAAAGATATGGAAGAAATTGATAAAATGTTGTCTAATTTCAAAAAATTATCTACCATGAGCGATCATGTTGATTATGCATGTAATATTCATAGGTACTTGCTAAGGTATGTTCCCCAAGAATATCAAATAGCGAGCAAAAAAGTTATATCTGAAATATATCAACAACTGTTTTTAAATGTTATTTTGGATGATTGCATAACTAAAAAAATTGAGCATACTTATTTCGACGTTCATTGTAAATTGTTTCAAGCTGTTCTTGATAAAAAAAACAGTGTAATAGTTTCTGAGTATCAAAATCATGCGGAAAACGAAGAAAAGACATTTAGGGAATATATCAGTTCTCAATTTGCGGAATAGTAGTTATGAATAGCAAACATCTTCAGAAAATGCCAATATCCAAAATTGGGCATTGTATATAATTTTATTCAAAAAAAGGAGTTGGCAGAACATACTCTTAAGAAACACAGGTAACAGGGAATAGGGAACTCTTAACAGGAAATGGGAAACAGGGAATAATAGTCATGTGTTTCTCTCATTTGTAGCGAGAGGGATTACTTATTACTTATTACTAGGACTTACGCAAAACTAGCTTGAAAATAGTTAGGAAGCACCCAGTAGGGGCGCATTGCGTGCGCCCTTAAAAAGTTAGGAACAAAGCATTTTCATCCTTGGTTGTGTACAAACGTTCATGAAGGGCTATCTTGAAACCCTGATGTTTCGTATTGGTAATTCATGAATTACCAATACTTCGGATATTTTTTACGTAAGTCCTGATTATTTATTATTACTTATTACTTATTACTTATTACTTCCCCCCTTGTGAGGCGTTCAAAACTGTAACCATTGCGGCTACACCGCCAACAGAGACGTGACAGCCGCATCCTGCGGTCAGTAAGCTATAACATCCAGACACGGCGATCTTCACATCTTGCACCACAATATTATTGAGAAAATCAAAGTCTGAAACCCTTATTTTATCGTAGGGTGGGCATTGCCCACCTTACCCTTATTGAGAAGGTGCAAGATATGTGGATCGCCAACCGTGCATATTTTTCGATATTTTGGGATGCATTTAAATCTTGATCAGTAGTGTACTGACATTTTTTACATATATAAATTCGCTCAGATAAACTAATTTCTTGAATTTCTCCACAATTTGAACAAGTTTTACTGGTTCTTCAGTACCTGTTATGCTAAAGTTCTAGTCAAAAAGCTCATAAAGCTTGCTATGCAAGAAAAATTATGCTGATTTTCTAATATTATTTATGAATATTGTCTCTTCCTTCTGTTCCCTGTTAAGAGTTCCCTGTTCCCTCTTACAGACTGTTAATTTGGCATAACAAGTACGGTAGAGCCATTTTTTTGAAATAGGTAGACGTTTTTTGGTGCGGGTTGTCAAAAAAGGTCAAGTTTTGTTCAGGAAATAGCCTAATAGGAGACGACTCTAGCTAATAGTTTTGCCGCTTTAGAAAAAATTACTCTCCTGTCCGGAGAATCTCAGTGCCTTTAAACGCTGAGAGTATCAATTGAAGAGACTTTTCCATTTTCAACTATTTTTCTGGGCGGTTTTTGGTGGGGTGGTTTTAAGTTTTCTCGCAGGGAAACAATGATAATGTACAAAACGGGTACAATAAATAGACTTAAGAAAGTTGCGACAAACATACCCCCAAAGACTGCGGTACCCAGAGATTGGCGGCTAGGAGCACCTGCACCTGTGGCAATCATTAGGGGAAAAATTCCCAAAAGTGTGGAAAAAGCAGTCATCAAAATTGGTCGCAAGCGTTCTTGCGAGGCTTGGAGCGCAGCTTTGACAATTGAAACTCCTTGTTCTTCTCGCAGTTGATTAGCAAATTCGACAATCAAAATTGCATTTTTGGAAGCCAAGCCAATTAGCATCACCAAACCAACTTGACAAAATATATCGTTGGGTAAACCTCTTAGTGATTGTGCTGATAATGCTCCCAAAATAGCTAAAGGTACTGAGAGCATAATGATTAATGGATCTACATAATTTTCATATTGGGCTGAGAGCACTAAAAATACCAATACTAACCCTAAACCAAAAATTAGTGGTGCTTGTCCGCCAGATTCCTGTTCTTCAGCAGAAATTCCCGACCATTCAAAACCCATGGAGGCTGGTAAAATTTTATTTGCCAACCCTTCCATTGCATTCATTGCTTGTCCGGAACTGAATCCTGGAGCTGCTGAACCGTTAATTTCAATTGACCGATGTAAGTTGTAGTGATTAATTGTTTGCGCCCCAGTTGTCTGAGTTACTTTTACCAAATTACTCAAGGGGATCATTCGATTGGTAGCAGAACGAACGTATAGTTCCCCGATGTCTTCAGGATTGGAACGATGTTTGGCATCGGCTTGGACATATACCCGATAAGTGCGTTGTCCTAAGTTAAAGTCGTTGACATAGCGCGAGCCTAGGTAAGATTGCAATGTATTAAATATGTCGCTTATTGATACCTGTAGTGCTTTGGCTCTGTTGCGGTCTACTTCAATCTCTAATTGGGGCATATTTGCCATATAAATACTAAATACACCCTGTAATTCTGGCTGTTCCGTACTTTGTCCAATTAACTGCCCCATTATTTGTAGCATGTTATTTAAACCTGTATTACCCCTATGGTCTTGCAATTGAAATTGAAAACCACTAAAGCTACCTAAACCTGGAATTGCTGGTGGATTAACTGGAATAACCCTAGCATCGGTTATCCCAAAGAATTTTGGCATCAATTGACCCATAATTTCTTGAGCTGATTGTCCTTTACCTGCGCGCTCATCCCAAGGTTTTAGTGTCGTCCAAATTACACCTGTGTTGGCTGTAGCACCGCTAAAACTAAAGCCACCAACGGCAAAGGTCGCGTTTACTTCAGGTAATTTGAGGACTTCTTCTTCCACCTGATGCATTACTTTGTTAGTGTAATTGAGTGAAACTCCTTCTTTTCCTTGAATTACGATCATAAAATAACCTTGATCTTCATCGGGAATAAATGCAGTAGGCACGTTTGTATATAGCCAACCTGTTACTGCTAGCAATGTTACAAAGATTGCTAAAACAACGAACTTAAACCTAACAATTTGATTGAGAACCCGACGGTAATTTTGATGTAATCCATCGAAAAACCAGTTCACTCGACCAAAAATCCAACCTATTACGCCTCTTCGTTTTGGCGTTTTTCGTAGTAGTAATGCTGAGAGAGCAGGTGTGAGGGTCAGGGCGAGAAATGTAGAGATGGTAATTGAAAAGGCAATTGTTAAAGCAAATTGACGATAAATTTTTCCTGCAGACCCAGGAAAGAATGCTACAGGAATAAATACAGCCATCAATACTAATGAAGTGGCAATTATAGCCCCAGATAGGGTTCGCATTGCCTTAGAAGCTGCTTCAGGGGGAGACATTCCCTTTTCTTGAATCAAACGAGAGATATCTTCTACAACGACAATTGCATCATCGACAACCATCCCTGTTGCTAGGGTTAGACCAAATAAAGTGAGAGTATTGATTGAAAAACTGAAAGCTTTAACAAAAATGAATGTTCCAATTAATGCTAAGGGAATTGTCAGAACAGGGATAATAGTTGTCCGCCAATCCTCTAGGAAAATAAAAACTACTATAATTACCAAAAAAATCGCTAAAAATAGCGTTTTCACTACTTCCGATAGTGATGCTTTGATAAATGTTGTTGCATCAAATGCTGCCACATATTTCATCCCTGGTGGAAGATCTTTAGCCATTTCAGCCATCGCTTTTTTAACGGCTGTGGCAACTTCCAAAGCATTACTTCCCGGAGTCTGGAATATACCAAGACCTATACCATCTTTATCTTTGAAACGAAAAAAATTGTTATAGTTTTCTGCACCCAGTTCTGCTCTACCTACATCTTTGAGTCTAATGAGTGAACCATCAGCCCCGGTTTTGATGACAATATTTTCAAATTCCGATATATCTTTCAATCTGCCAGAAACACGTATATCCTTGATATACAT
Source organism: Calothrix sp. MO_167.B12 (assembly GCA_030066045.1). GTDB lineage: Bacteria > Cyanobacteriota > Cyanobacteriia > Cyanobacteriales > Nostocaceae > Calothrix_A. The sequence goes on along the minus strand of JASJCJ010000011.1, from coordinate 46,808 downwards.
TTGGTCTTCTGGAGCTGGCTGCTGACCAATCTGCCCTGCACCCACCTGTAAGTTTTGCTCATTAATAGCATTAACTACATCTTGATCTGTCAGGTTACGATTAGCAAGTTTCTTAGGATCCAGCCAAAGACGCATTGCATAACGTCGTTCGCCAAAAACCCGTATCGTGCTTACACCCTCAATTTTTTTCAGGTTATCTAAAATATATAAATCCGCATAATTACTTAAAAATAAAGTATCATATTCTTGGTTTTCACTATATAGCCCTATCCCCAAAAGAAAGTTGTTCACCTCTTTGCTGACGGAAACACCTGTTTTTTGTACAGATTCTGGTAACTGGGGTTCAGCAAGAGATACACGATTTTGGACATCGACAGCGGCAATGTCTTTGTCTCTTGAAGCATCAAATGTGACTCTAATTGTGCTTGTACCATCATTATTGCTAGAAGAAGTCATATACTTGAGACCTTCAACACCATTAATTTGGCGTTCTATGACATTGGTAACTGTTTTTTCTACGACTTCAGCGTTAGCACCCACATAGTTAGAAACTACATTAATTTGAGTCGGACTGATTTCCGGATATCTATCTGTAGGTAGCATGGGAATGCTAATAGCCCCTATCAGGAGAATGATAATAGCGCAAACACTAGTAAATACAGGGCGCTTAATAAAAAAATCAGTAAACATAAGAGTTTGGGAATGGGGATTGGCGATGCGATTGAGAAAGGTGAATGAGAAATTAACTTACTGTTTAGCTACTGGTTTTGGCATAATTGCTATCCCATCTCTGAGATTAATCAAACCCGAAACAATAATTTGTTCTCCTGCTTTTAAACCATCGAGTACTTGGTAGTTATTACCTCGAATTTTCCCTAACTTAATATGTCTTTGTTTAGCTACCATTTGAGGCTTACCTTCCGGAGATTGTTGTTTTGTAGGGACATAAACAAATGTTTCTGCTGCAACTGTGGCTACTGAATTTACTGGAATTAAGACCCCCTGACGCTGTTTCCAAATTACTCTAGCGTCTACAGATTCACCCGCGCGCACCTGACCTTTGGAATTATCGAAAAGTGCTTTCACTAGAATTGACTGTGTATTATTGATAATAGGGGAAATAAAAAATACTCTACTTGTACCGATAAAACTTCCTTGAGCATTGAAAATTTCCACAGGCATTCCCTTTCGTAATTCAGACCCACGCTCAATTGGTACTGATATATTTACTTCTAAAGGTTGATTTTGAGTAATAGTAGCAAGTTCTGTGGAAGTGTTAACGAAATCACCAACTTTAACGGGTATATCCCCTACAGTTCCCGTAAAAGGAGCATTAATTCTGTAATATTGCAACTGGACTTGTTGCTGTTTGGCATCAGCTTTTCTTTGTTGTAGCGTTCTTTTTGCTTGAGAGATCGCAGCCCTTTGGGCTTGAATTTGAGCATCAATATTATTGAGACTAGCTTGTGCAGAATCCAATCTATTCCGAGAACGGTCTAATTCTCGTCGAGATATCGCTCCCTCTTTTAAGAGTAGGGAGTCCCGTTTGTATTCCTGCTGGCTTAAGCGCACATCGGCGATATTAGATAATCTATTAGCTGACAAAGATTTCAGTGTTGCTTGGGCATTTTCCTGGTTTGATTGCGCTACTCCTATTGCTGCTTTAGCACTACTGAGTTCGGCTTGCTGTTCTCTTGGGTCGATCTGAATAATTGCAGCCCCAGATGAGACTTTAGTTCCCGATCTAATCAAAATTTTAGTAATTTGACCTTCAATTCTTGGTTGAAGCTTAATTGAGCGTCGCGATTCTAGACGGGCTCTGTAGGTCTGGCTACTTTTAACTAAGCTAGTTTTTACAGTAGATAGTTCAACTGGAACTGCTGGAGGTTGATTGAGGTTGGAAGATGCTTGTTGTCTGCTGAGGGAAAGCGTGTACCAAGTAGCCGCCGCGCCACCACTACCAACCAAAAGCACCCCTAGCAATAACCAAAGCCACCTTTGGAGTAATTTTGGTGGCTCAGATCGGCTGTGAGGAGCATTATTTGTCAGATCTAGAGGAGCATTATCTGTCGGATCTATTTGGGGAACAGAAGATTTCATGATTTTAGAGATATCCACTGGAAATACGAACGATTTCTTCGGAGCTATTTAATTGTTAAATTCATGTATGAAAAGGTTTGAGTATTAGTGTTTCAAAATTTGTTGTCATGGCGAGGTTCCTAAGGTTATGTAAAAAAATATGAACCTGAAAGCAGCAAAGAATGGAATATTTTCAATACACCATAGTACGAGATATCAGTAAATCGAAAAATTTTGTAGGTTGATGAATTAGTTAGGATTACTTGATTGATTACTTAAATTACAGTAATTTAGTCTTCATCAGGATGTCCACGATCTTTTGTACGTATAGCTAGTTTCCATTAGCAATAATTTCAGGTGAATTCGATGAACGTTAAGCTCTGAAACTGCCGTCTAGAAAAGTTTTTGGGCAATCACTATTCATCTACGTTCTGAATTTGTTAAGAATAATGTCGGTCAGGAAAGTAGATGGTGAAGGTTAATTAACAGTAAGTTGCGATCGCAACTGGGCTATCTCTGGCTGGGAACAACAGGATTTTGTGAACTTCTGGGTTCAATTCTCAATTCCATAGCTAAATTCTTAACAAACCCAAATATATTAGTTGCGATCGCATTGTGCCCTATGATTTTCGGTTAACTTTTCTGTGCGCTCTAAAGATTTCCACAGATGTAGTGTGGCGTATGACCTCCATGGTTGCCATTGAGCCGCGAAAGCTAAAATTCGGTTCCCATTGCTTTCACCCAGGGCTTGCCGAATTCCCAGATCGGTGTGTAGAAAAGCATCCGGGTCACCAAGAACCCGCATGGCAATATATTGAGCAGTCCAGATCCCAATACCGGGAAGTTCTTGTAACTGGGCTATGGTCTGGTCAATGGAACATCCAGGTATGAGGGAAATGGTTCCTTGTGCGATCGAGTGTGCCAACGCTAAAATCGATCTTGCTCGTCTTCTTATGATTCCCAATTTTATAATTTCACTAATGTCTGTTTGAGCAACCTGCTCGGCAGTGGGTGTTAAATGAGTGAGTGTTGGAAAAGGGGTGACAATGGGTTTTCCAAAGCATTGAACAAAACGTCCCATGAGCGTGGTTGCCGCTTTGACGCTCACCTGTTGTCCGAGGATAGTGCGAACGGCAATTTCAAAGCCATCAAAGGCACCTGGAACCCGCAAACCTGGATGATGGAGCGCCAGTGAACCGAGATGTGCTGCAATCTGCTTCGGTTCAGCCCCTAGGTCAAATAGCCCTTTAACCCGCCCCAAGACAGGCAACAGGACTGGAAGCAGCGAGAGCGAAAGCTTTACCTGCAACGCATTTTTTTTCCCAGCAGGCTTAACCATAAGCCAACCTTGCTGCTGACCCAGGCGAACTGTGCGGAAATAGCAATCACCTTCCACCGTTTCTACACCTGCTATGGCGTGTTTTCCCAGATAATTTAATAATGCTTCCCAATCCAGTGGGGGACGGTAAGCGACTTCAGACAGAAGATAGTCTCGATCCATCTTTGCAGTTTTGGTTTTCCGTAATTGAGTGGGATTCAAGCGATAACGCTCTTGAAATAGAGCATTAAAGCGACGCAGACTATTGAAGCCACTGGCATAGGCAATATCGGCAATGGGTAGGGCGGTATCAGTTAACAACCGTTTTGCTAGCAATAGCCGATGAGTTTGTAGCAGTTGAATAGGCGAGACTCCAAACTCCTGGCGCACGACTCGGCGTAGGTGCCGTTCGCTGACTCCTAATTCTTGAGCAAGAGATTCAAATCGCCGATCGATAAATGTGCCATCTTCAATGTGCCTTGCAACAGCTGCGGCTAATCGTCCAGTTGCATCAATGCGCGCATTGCCAGGAGCCAACTCCGGACGACAGATTAAGCATGGACGAAACCCTGCTTCTTCGGCTGCTGCTGCACTGGGGTAGAATCTGCAGTTTTTTTTTGAGGGGCTTTCGCACTACAAACGGTGCGACAGTAAATACGAGTGGTGAAAACGCCCACGAAGAATACCCCATCAAAACGAGGATCGCGAGTTAATACCGCTTGATAACAGTAATTAGCATCTAGAGTGGTCATTCCAATTATTGAATATCACAATTATTTGACTGTAGTGAGTATTTCGCCAACTGTCTCGCCATTTTCGGACATGATCATGAGGAAATGATACTGTAATTTGGGTTGCATTCACACATTGTCAGCATAGTCACTTAAAACTTACTATTGAATGAGATGAGATGATGCGATGATCGTTCGCGTAGCGTCTCCGTAGGAGTTAGACAACTCCTGCGGAGTATGGCAAAATTTTGCAGTGGAGCGCTTATTTTTGGCACTCTTCGTGCCTACTATAAACTTAAATTCAAACTTTCCTTGTGACACGCATCTTTAGTCCTGAAAAATTAAAACTGTATTTTATACAGAGAAGTATTGAATTAATAGCATCAAAAGCTGTAGGCTCTAATTATTAAGGTTATCTTTGAATTAACCTATTAGACATAGGCGTGAAAATTAAATATGCATTAGCCAAAACCCTTGTAGAGACGGGCTATGGCGCGTCTTTACATTCTTTTTTGGAGATGTCTATTATTTCTGAGATACATACATTCCAATTAATATCGAAGCTCAATAACTATGAATACAATAATAGCCAAGGAAGTAGATGCGGCAATAACCAAGGGCTCTAGTAATAAATTAGATGCGTTACTCACATTGCGCGGATTTGCTTGCTTAATGGTCGTGGTATATCACGGTATTACTCTTCCACAACTTTTTGCCTCACAACTTTCTTCTGATGCACAACTTTCTACCCTGAGGCAGTCAATAATTTATAAAGGTTACGACCTGACTTGGATACTGTTTAGTCATGGTCCTGTGGCAGTTTGGGTTTTTTTTGTTCTCTCTGGCTATCTTATGGGTAAGGCATTTTACTCAGGAAGATACATTGCCAATGTGTCTGGAACAATTAACTTCTGGCGCAATCGTATTCTACGTATTTTTCCATTGTATTATTTTGTCGCTTTAATTCTCATAATATTGGTATACACAGACTATCTCAAGCTATCGAATTGGGGTTATCTTTTAAGAGTTTTAACTTTCACATATAATCCTTATATTGGAGGACAGGCACTACAATTTAATATTCCTTTTTGGTCTTTGTCAACCGAAGTACAATTTTATATAGTTATCCCAGTTATCTATTGCTTTTTTTCGTCTCGACTGAAGAATATTTGGAGTATTGCCACAACAGCAGTGATTGTTATTGCAGGAACTTTATTAATAAAGTCTGCGATTTGGATTGGCTTTCATAATCAAATGACAGAAGACATTGGGTTATTGAATATGAATATTGTCAGATATTGGTATGTTCCTTTAATAAATAATCTAGATTTGTTCTTATGTGGTTTTCTGGTGAATCCATTATTGAAATACTACGAAAATTCAAGCATTAACTTATCGGCTTTCAAATTACCAATAATAAGAATTTTAGCAATTATTTTGCTTATTGGATTGTATCTTTTCTGTGCCCATCATGCATATTATCAGGAAAAATGGCTTGTACCTACTTCACCAAATGGCTTTGTTCTCACCCCAATAACGATTTTCTTAATGCAGCCATTAACAGCGCTGATAACAGCATTCTTCATATTTACTTTTGAGGCAAGCAATTATCATATTTCCATCAAAAATGAGAAGCTATCATTTAATGCTATATTGGAAAATCCCATCAGAATTCTAGAAATATTTGGTATTCTCTCTTATGGCATATATTTGTGGCATTTTCCTATTATGCAAAAAATTAGTTTATTCTTTAGTAATAGAATGCCATTGGAATCTAGTTTTTTAGTAATAATAGAATCATTAATCCTAGCTATTACATTAGCAGCCATAACCTATTACTTGGTCGAACAACCATTCACTAAACAGAAGAAATTTAATGGGTAATGTTGTATGACAAAGATAATTCAGCGATGAATTAGTGACTGTGAAATATTTAACCTTAAACAAATGGAGGAATTTAATCCATGATTGCAAAAAATGATTCAATAAACTTACCTAGACTTTCTTTTTTATCAGCTGAATGCCTTGCTCCAGGCTTAAATGTATGTGAAATCGATTTAGCTTCCTCAGTTTCTCCATCTCCTTCTTTCCAGGCTTCACGTTTTACAGTCGATCCTGGTTGTTCTTCTCCTCCAGAGAAACATGAAGTACACGAAATGTGGTTTATATCTGAAGGGAAAGGTAAACTTGCTTACGATCAACAAGAAATGCAGATTAAGCAGAATGACTTTGTTTATTTTGAACCTAATAAAACTCATCAAGTCATAAATGACAGTAGTGAAATGATGGTCATCTTTTCAATTTGGTGGGGTGATTGAGCTGGTTAAGCGGGATATGGAAAACAAAAGCTGGTTAGCGAATTTTAATGGCGAACTAATAAGATTGATTTCTTATACTTAGAAGGTTCTTCAATTAAATAGGACTTACCGAAAATTTGGGTTTAAAGCCCCGTGCTTCCAGCACGGCTTTTCATGGTATTATTATGGTTAGCGGTAAAGCGCACACATAAAAGACGAAGTAGGTCTAGCGGACAGCTCCTGATCCGGAACCCTGGTAGTATAAATCCTAAATCTTGTACAAATGTGGGAGTCGTAGTAAGAGCTTCGTAAATCTCTCTTCAATGCCGTCGGGCAGTCGGTGTATGCTTGCTGAGGGTAAAGTAATCTGGGATGTTGCTGTATGGATTCGTCTTTGGGGCATTTTGGATCTCCCGTTGAAGCAAGAATCCTCACGCCTTTAGGCTGAGGAGTGTCAAGTAAATTACCCACACTGTACCGTCAGGTCAGTGTGGGCTTTTATTGACCGACCTTCGGTCGAGGGAACAGGGAACGGGCAACGGGCAACAGTTGGGTTGGTTGGTTGGGAACAAAAGTTGTTGCCTGTGCGTTCCTTCGACCCACTAGTGAGTCCCAAGCCCCGTCCTTTTGGGACGATTGCGTTGGACGGGGTTTAAATCCTCGTCCAACGCCTGCACTGTTAACTGTTCTTAATAAATCCAGAACCTAAATGAATAGTTATTTTCCAAAAATCTTTCTAGACGGCAGTTTCAGAGCTTAAAGTTCATCGAATTCATCTGAAATTATTACTAATGGAAACTAACTATACGTACAAAAGATCGTGGACATCCTTATGAAGAATAAATTATTGTAATTTTAGTAATCAATCAAGCAAGATTAAAAGGACTTATTTCAAGGAAAGTTCTAGATGCGAAAAAGTATCCTCAATGGATTCGACATCTTGAATCATTTGTTCCGGTTGCAGCTAGGTAGATGATTGAGCGGTTCAATGCTTGGATGGACAGATGCAAAATCCTCGTCAAGAACTTTGATAGAAATCTGGCTAATGCAATTGCCAAGGTTAATATGCAGTTTCATTCTGTTAATGATTATAAGGCTTGCAGCATTTTATTAGATGTCAATTGGGTTCTATATACCTGAATTTATGATGTATCAAGCAAGAACTAAAAAACAGGCTGTCATCGAGCTATCTAAGAATGGGAGTCAATACTCTAACATAGCTGTCAAAATTAACAAATTTTGTTTTGATAGCAGACAGAGGGTACATCCCAGAGAATTTTGTCGTCGTTGGTTTGGTTTATCAGCCATCAATGAATACAATAGACCCCGTTTCACGGAGTCAGAAATTTTAGCAATAGAATCAGAACATGGTTATCGAGAGAAATGTATTAACTTACTTGCCAGAATATTGCAAATCAAATCAAATACTATTCATCGCTGGGGAAAAGGAGTTGACTTTGATAAAATTCCTGCGAATAAACTACAAAAGTATGAAATCTATTTAGGATATGCAGATGCAATTAGAGTCATGACTACAAGCCTCGTAGAAGAATTAGACGGAAATTCATTAGCAAAGCTGTTGCAGCAATTAAAAATTAGATGCTTAATTTAGCAGTAAAAGCCAAATAGAAAAATATAACTTTATTGTGTATTCAGTCCCAAGGAGGTATCTATAATCCTGACTAATTCATCAATCTACAAAATTTTTCGATTCAGTGATATCTTGTATTGAGCTTTTAGGGTCAGACTGAATGATGTACTGAAAATATTCCATTCTTTGCTGCTTTCAGATTCATACTTTCTTACATAACCTTAGGAACTTCACCATGACAACAAATTTTGAAACACTAACACTCAAGCCTTTCAATCCCCAAAAAATTCAAGCCAGAAAGATTGATTTCCAATTCTCTACAGATATTCCTAGAATTTGGCACTATGACGGCTTAATTACGACTCACTTCATCAACGGAATTAGCTTATTTCTTCCTGGTTTTGAATCATTTATGGTTAGGGTACTGAAAGACCAACTGAGTAATATCAAAGACTCCGAATTAAAAAGACAAATTGCTGGCTTTATCGGTCAAGAAGCTAATCATGGTCGAGCACATCATCAATATAACCAAATATTACGACAACAGGGTTATAAATTTGAGACATGGTTAAAATTCATGGATTTCATTCTGATAGAGATCATGGAAAAAAGATTGGGTAGTAAAATTTGTTTAGCCTCAATTGCAGGTTTTGAGCATCTTACAACTCTACTTGCAGGAATTATTCTCAAAGTAAATATGCTTGAATCGACAGATCCTAGAGTACGCTCATTATGGGAATGGCATGCTGTGGAAGAAATTGAGCATAGCTCTCTTGCGTTTATTCTTCTACAAGAAACAGATAACAGCTACTGGCTGCGCGCAATTGGAGGAGTACTAGGGGCAGGGCTTGCTTTAGGTTTTAATATTGTGGGAATGTTTCTATTAGTGATACAAGAACGAGGCTTTTTTAGTTGGAAATCATTGATAGAACTCAAAAGACTGTTGTTTACAAAATACAAATTAATCCCCTATGGTTGGAAACCTCTTTTCGAGTATTTAAAATTTAATTTTCATCCCTGCAATCAAGATATACTTCTCTTAGCTGAAAACCTATCCCTTTCCTTATCCCGAGTTGAGGCTAATTAATCTCCTAAGAGATGTGAAGTAAATCACTTGCAAATCTAAATGTGATTGGAGTTTAGCAATATAGCTCCACTGTGGCAAAAAATCATTGAAGTTTATCTAAAATACAAAAATGACCAAATCCTCTTCTACAATCAATCCAGAACTACTTCTTCAGCAGCCTAAAACAGATGAACAAAAACTATGGGATATTATTAACGTTGGCTGTGTGGGTTATAGAACATTCCTTGTCGCCCATGACTTGGGACTCTTCTCTTTGCTTGCTAACCAACCGCAAACATTAGCAGAAATTTGTGAAGGCTTACAGATTAAACGCCGCGCAGCTGAAGCTCTTGTGTCGATGAATGTGTCACTAGGTCTATTAGACATCAACAATAGAGGTTATGCTCTCACCCAATTAGCCAAAGACTATCTTCTTGAGAGTAGCCCTAAATATATTGGTGGCTTCTTAGACCTTGCCATTGCCAACAACCAAATATATTCCTTTGATAGCATCAAACAAGCAGTACTTACCAATACTTCCCAAGTTTATTCAGGTGAAAAAATCTTCCAAGCTCATGAAGAACAACTCACCCTTGCCCAATCTTTTACTAAGGGGATGCATAATCATAGCATGGCAGCGGCATTAATTTGGCCGCAGATGATTGATTTGTCGAAACATAGACGCTTGCTTGATATTGGCGGTGGCTCAGGTGCCCATTCCATTGGTGCAGCCTTGAAATGGAAAAACTTACAAGCTACGATCTTAGATATGCCAGTTGTATGCGATATCGCACAAGAATTTTTGGTGCAATACGACTTGCAAAACCGAATCACTACCGAATCTAGTGATATGTGGAATCAGCCCTTTCCATCAGCCGATGTACATTTTTATGCAGATATCTACCATGATTGGCCTATAGAAAAAGGTCGTTTCTTGACTCAGAAAAGCTTCGATAGCTTAGAGCCTGGAGGTCGAATCATCATCCACGAAATGCTTTATGATAACGAGCAAAAGTTGGGTGCGCCCGCAGTCGCAGCTTACAATATGATTATGTTGATATGTACCGAGGGACAGCAGTATTCTGGTGCTGAGTTGTCAAAGATGCTGAGTGATGCAGGTTTCGTTGATATCGAAGTATTACCGACTTCTGGGTACTGGGGCATCGTTACTGGCTGTAAGCCTGAGTAGTAAGCCTGATTTGTGATTTGTAGTTATATCATGACTCTGCGAGAACGCTTTGGTGCGAACGGTCGCAATGACGGTTATTTAAACGGACATGATATTATAGGTGCAAAATCTTCGCAAGCATCTATTAGACATCTGGTGGAAACTAAGTTTTAGCTCAGGAATTGCAACGGTTTAAGATTAATTTCCACCAGAAGTCTATTCCTTCAATTTAAGAATATATATGCAATGCATATATTCAAAGCGATGGAGGTATTAAGAGATGAAAATCACAGTTGTAGGTGCAGGCATTATGGGTCTTTCTGCCGCTTGGGCACTTCAACGCAATGGACATCAAGTTACTGTATATGAACAAGGAGAAATACCCAATCATTTAGGATCTTCGGTAAACCAACAACGCCTCATTCGCTTTCCTTACGGAGATTCATTAGCCTATACTCGGATGGTCTGGGATGCTTACCAGGCATGGGAGCAGCTATGGAAAGATATTGGTACAAAACTATATATGCAAACTGGAACTTTAGTGCTAGCAGGGGCAAATACTGATGAAGACTGGGCATATTCATCAGCAAGAACCCTTGAACAACTGGGTTTATCAGTGCATTGGTTTGATACCGATGGACTTAAAGCCAATTTTCCACTATTTTTATTCAATAGTAATGAAAGTGGCTTTTATTTGGACAGTGGTGGTGTCTTGTTAGCCAAGGAAATCATTAAAAAATTATCACAACATCTCACTAATCTAGGAGTCACACTTCATACTAACTCCCCTGTCTATGAAGTTGATACCGGACGTGGTCGAATTGTATTAGCAAATCAAAAAATTGTAGATGCTGATATTTTAATCGTTGCAGCTGGTCCTTGGGTAAAACGTTTGTTACCAGAATTTGGTCAGCGGATTACACCATCGCGCCAGGTGATTGTATATATCGAACCACCGACTTCCCTTGTAGCTAGATGGACTAGTACACCAATGGTTCTAGATGTCGATCCATCAAGTGGCTTTTATTTAGTTCCCTCTGTTATGGGAACTTCGATCAAGCTTGGTAGCAATAATTTTACAATGACTGGTGAACCTGACTCTGAGCGCTTAACTAGTGAAACTGAGGCACTTGCTAACTATAAACTGTGTCAGCGACGATTAAGGGACTTTAAGGAATACTCCCTAAAAGATGCAAGCACCTGTTTTTATAGCGTTGCACCTCACAAGCGCTTCATTATTGAGTCAATAGGTAGTTCATGGATCATGTCTGGCTTCTCTGGTCATGGCTTCAAGTTTGGCCCATTGTTTGGTTTAGCTTTAGCAGATGCGATCGCAGATCGCTTTAACAAAGATGAACTTAGTCAATGGGCAGCAGGATATCAGTTAACCTAGAACATCATTAGGATTTAGAATCATGACGATATCAAATTTATTAACTACATTACTTCCAAAGCCTCAAGCAGTCAATATTTCAGCCGATTTCCCTTATCAATCTAAATTTATAGACGTACAGGGTTTACGTATGCACTATATTGAGTCAGGTGAGGGCGATCCAATCCTGTTTTTACATGGTAATCCGACATCTTCTTACTTATGGCGTAATGTTATGCCTTACCTACAACAGCAGGGTCGGGTAATTGCTGTGGATAATATTGGCTTTGGCTTATCAGATAAGCCCGACCCTAGCTACACTTTTGTCGATTATGCTCGCTATATAGAAGGTTTTATAGATGCCCTTGGTCTCCAAAATATAACCTTAGTAACTCACGAATGGGGAGCAGTTCTTGGATCTGAGTACGCTATTCGCCATGAGGATAATATTTGTGGGATAGTTCTGATGGAAGTTACGATACCGCGTTCCTCTGAATTTCCTAGGTCTGAGGTTATAGAGAATATTACACCTATTTTTGAATGTTTTCGAGATCCAATTCAAGGTCCCAAGGTTGTGATTGAAGAAAACCAGTTTATTGAAACTTTGTTACCAGAGGGAGTAGTTCGCTCCTTAACAGAGTCAGAAATGGAGGTATATCGAGCACCTTTTACAGAACTTGAATCCCGCAATTCGATATTCACTTGGTCAAACCTGCTTCCTATCGATGGAGAACCCAAAGATATGCTGAAAGTAATGGATAACTACGATAAATGGCTGACGCAAACAGATTTACCTAAACTGCATGTGTATGGTTCACCAGGAATTGTTAATCCACCATCGTTAGTTGAAGCTTTAACAAAAAAACTTAAGAATTATGAAACAGCCTATGTGGGAACAGCTTTACACTATCTTCAAGAAGATGAGCCAAAAGCTATAGGTCGGGCAATTTCCGACTGGTATCGACGTTTAAAAAATTCACACTGATTGTGCTCATCAATTGATTGAGAGTGAGAACTATAAATTTAGAATTTATGCAATGCTGAAAGTGTCACTGCGATTGGGATGAAGTATAGCACTACGCGCAAGTAATAAGTAATAAGTTTACTGTTCATAGGTTTAAGGGAATACCAAAAAATAAATTATCCCAAATACACCAGCAAACCTGTAGGGGCGCATTGCGTGCGCCCTTAATGTGGGGATATTTTAAAACTTGGAAATCCCTAATGCATTTAACAATGTCCTAACCTAACTGTGTAGTCCTATATAAAGCAATTTCAGCATCTTGGGAGATTATTTGCTGTCTCTCGTAATAACGACGAAATCAGGTTACTTTTGCATAAGTTCTAAAATTCTCAAAAACTTACAAAGTGTGCTAATCGATTCTCAGATTCAATAATTTAGTGTCTTGTTGATATGGATGGTATGCATATGATTTCTAATACTAAATGCCACAAAATTCATGGTATCCGCTCTCCGCGAAAAAAAATAATTAACACTAATATTAATCATGAGCAAATTATACTAACACCAAATAAATTAAAGTCAAGACTACCTTTAACAAAACTGGCAGAACAAACGGTTTTGAAATACAGAGAAGAAATAAAACATATCTTAGATTTTCAAGATAGCAGAAAAATGATAGTGGTAGGTCCATGCTCAATACATGACACAGAAGCAGCTCTTGAGTATTCACATAAACTTAAAAATCTTGCTGAACGAGTCAAAGATAAACTATTGCTTATTATGCGAGTTTACTTTGAAAAACCTAGAACAACTGTAGGATGGAAAGGATTAATTAATGACCCCGATTTGAATGATTCCTTTGATATCGAAAAGGGTTTATTTAAGGCTCGTAGTCTTCTTTTAAAAATTGTTGAATTAGGGTTACCTACTGGTACAGAAGTTCTTGATCCCATCGTACCTCAGTATATTAGTGAACTTATTACATGGTCTGCAATTGGAGCACGTACAACTGAATCACAAACTCATCGGGAAATGGCAAGTGGACTTTCGATGCCTGCGGGCTTTAAGAATAGTACTGATGGAAACATTCAAGTGGCTTTGAATGCTATGCAATCAGCTATATTACCTCACCAATTTTTAGGTATGAACCAAATTGGACAGGTAAGCATTTTTAAAACTAGAGGAAATGCTTACAGTCATATTATTTTACGAGGTAGTAATAGCGAGCCTAACTTCAATGCTGCAAATGTAAAATTTGTGGAACAACAATTGAAAAAAAACAATTTGCCACCGAGAATTGTGATCGACTGTAGCCACGGAAACTCAAATAAAAACCATAAATTGCAAGCTTCGGTATTTGAAAATGTGATCGGACAAATTATGGATGGTAATTCATCAATAGTTGGCATGATGTTGGAATCTAATTTATATGAGGGGAACCAAAAAATTTCTAGTAAAGAACAATTAAAGTATGGCGTTTCGATTACAGATAAATGTATTGACTGGTCAGAAACAGAAAATCTTATTTTAGCTGCCTACGAAAAATTATGAATGAGTTGACACTTGCGAAAAATAAACACCAAAAAAATGGCTTATCAGAAACGTCAGGAGGATTGCAGATATGTGGACTTAGAGGTGCTATAACGGTAGAACAAAATTCAGCAGAGGCTATTACTCAGGCTGTAAATGAATTATTGAATGCTTTAGAAACAAACAATGGATTTAATCCTGCTGAAATAATTAGTGTCATCTTTTCCGTTACTCCCGACTTAGATGCGATATTTCCTGCAGCAGTAGCACGTGGTCGTTTCGGTTGGGGACAAATACCTCTACTAGATGTACAGCAGATGAAGGTTATAGGTAGCCTTGAGTATTGTATTCGAGTATTGATCTATCTAAATACTCCTTTGCATCAAGGAAGTTTACGTCCTGTTTATTTACGTCGTGCTGTGATGTTGCGTCCAGAATTGGCAAATACTGACGATTATTCAAAGTCATGACTGACTTATCTTTTGATCGGATAATTTGGTCAAATCAGTAGCTTTTTACAAACAAAAAAGGAAGGAAAGATATGTTTTTAGCTAAAGAACGAACAACACTCGAAAAATTTTTCCCAGGATTGGACGAAGACCTTGTAAAAATTCCTTTGATGGAGAGGGAAAATCAAAATAATTCAAGCAATCAAGCGAATCCAACAATCAAACTTTTTGGTCAATTTGGTGGTCCTAGGCTATTAATACCTGCACAATATGGAGGTATGCAAGTAACGCCACTCCACGCGATCCAAATTCAACGTGCACTTGGGAGTCGCTCTCCTTCACTGGCAGTTGCAGCCACTATGCATCATTTTACAGTAGCTATCATTCAGGAAATGATGCCTGAATCGTCAGATTTTGATTTATTCAAGCGTGTTGCAAAACACAACCTCTATTTCTCTTCTGGTTTTGCCGAGGGACGAACAGGCAGTAGCATCTTTAAATCACATATGCAGGTTAAGCCTGTTTCTGGTGGTTTAGTCATTAACGGGAGCAAAAAACCCTGTACTTTGTCTATGTCGATGGGTTTGATGACTGCGAGTGTCATGCTCCCAACAGCAGATGGTCAACCAGATGAAATCGCATTAGTGGTCATACCAGCTGATTCTCCAGGAATAGAACGTCGCCCCTTTTGGAAAAGCTTGGCTCTTACGGGTACGGAAAGCCATGAAGTTATACTTAATGAAGTTTATGTGCCTGAAGAAAATATCTATAATATGGGCGCTCCAAGTAGGTTCGATCAGGTAGTGGCTCGGTCATTTATTTGGTTTGAACTATTGGCTTGTGCTGCATATCTTGGCATTAGCAGCTCTTTAGTTGAGCGTTGCTTTATAGCTAATAGAGGAATACCTTCGGAGCGTGTTGCACTTGCAACCGAGTTAGAGGGTGCGATGTCTGCACTTCAGGGTCTAGCTTGTTCGATCACAAATGATGAAAAGCGTGATGACTTAGTCGCACAAGCAATATTTGTACGTTATTTCGTGCAGAATGTTATTGAGCGTGTTGCGATGGGTGCTGCAGAACTATTAGGTGGGATGGCTTTTGTCAAATCACCTGAAGTCGCTTACCTTCTTGCATCTGCACGTGCTCTGGCTTTTCATCCCCCATCACGACTGAGTGCTGGGTCGGGGTTGGATAAGTATTTGTTTGGCGAACCCCTGCAAATTGGTTAAACCACATTTATAGCGGTTTTCGATTGAGTAAAATACAAAAGGAATCGTGAAATTACTACGGGCAGAGATACCCATCCCACAAGACTGTATTTAATCCAAGTGAAAATCCCTATAATTTCCCGGAACTACCCACACCAAGCAAAGATTTCCAGCCACAAATTAGACCTCTGGGATAAGTCATATAGTGCTACGCGCAAGTAATAAGTAATAAGTGAGCCATTGCGGTGGACGGGTTCCCCGGCATAAAGCAAATGGCGCTCGCGAAGCGTATCCGAAGGATTCACTCCGAAGGAGTAATAAGTAATAAGCTTACGAATCAAGGGTTGTAGCTCTAAAAAATGTCCTAACCTAGTCACGTAGCGCTATGATTCTAAATTCTCAATTCTAAATTCTAAACATACCCGTTCCACCACTTCTATTGCTGCTTGTTCCACCTCCGGAGAAAGTCCCACTCCTGAGGTAAAATTCTTTCCTTCCACACCGTAAATAATCAGTTGTGCTGGTAATTGATTGAGGGTGCGTGCTAATTCAATTGCTTCCGCCACACTGAAGGCATGGGTAGAATAATTAAAGAATTTGGTGGGAATTGACTGTTTTTGTGCATCCAAACGATGAATTGTTCCTAATTTATCTCCTGACTGGACTGCATCAAAAAGATAGACTATTTCTGCATCTTGCCACATTTCCATTAGCCCTGCCCCTTCACCAGATGCCTCTGTGATGGTAATATGTGGGGGGAATTTTGGTTGGAGTTGACGAGCGATCGCTAAACCAACACCATCATCATGGCGAAATTCGTTACCAATGCCAATGAGGATGATTCGAGCCGCTCCTAAATTACCAATCACAGATCCAACGAAGAAATTAATTGTTCTCTATCTGTCATATCACCAATCAGTTTTTGGATGGGTGGGGGAAGTTCCTTGATTAGTGTGGGAATGGCAAAAATACGATCTTCCTCTAAACGCTCTGGTTGTTGGTGAATATCAATGACTTCTAGTTCGTAACGTCCTGGCAATTTTTCTTCGCATAATTGCTTGATATTATGCATAGCGCGTACAGATGTCTCACTCTTCTGAGAAATATACAAACGCATTACATATTTGTCTAACTCAATGTTAGACAAAATATCAAATAAATCTTCAGAGTTGTGAATAAACTGATCATTTGCTTCTGAGCTGTTCATACCTATCCTTTGCAGCTATGACCGATGGGCGGAAGTCAATCAATTTTGGATTTTGGATTTTAGATTTTGGATTGACGAGCGACCCCGCGACGACGACAGTCGCAAACGCCAGTTCCTACAAGTCGGCGTAGCCGCCCAACGGACTGGCTCGGGAACGCGCGAGTCGTGAACTCATGTCTAAAACCCAGAGGCTGGAAACAATTATAGAACCGCTTATTTTTCTCTACGGACAAATCCGGGGACTTGTATCTAGCCTATTTTTCGGTTATAGACGCGCAGGGTGCAACCTCCCATGGGTAAGTTAAAAATCACAAATAAATCTGTACTTTATTTTTGACTTTTGATCAATGGTAGTTTTATTTCCGCCAAGTTATACTAGTACTTTGTCCTATTAATTTTGAAGGGCAGCTGTAGTGCTGGCCGGACAGCCCGCTACTGTAGTGCGGCCCGGAAAACCCGCTACAGCAAGGAGCGAGACGCTCCCACTACAATTATTTACCTATCAGAACTAATGGGACGAACCACTAGTTGTATTGTAACAATGATATTGTTGACAAGTGTTATGAGATGGTTAATTGTGTCTACCGTCTTAATTAACCTGAGTTCGGTATAAGTCTCATTGCTAGGTGCAAATATTTTCCCCTTGCCCTTTTCTTCTTGTCAAAGTCTATCAACCTTCAGCTTGAGAAAATGGGTAGAACAGGAAATACAGGGATCGTAATTGCGAATCACCTGCTCGCATTGCAATTGCAATTTTTCATCTGCTAAATCTATCCGCTGTTCTACAAATTGCCACAAGTCTTTTTCAATGGTGGATTGGTTTTGGGATGTGGGGGGAGCAATCCTAGCATCAAGTATATTACCTTGCCCATCAAGTTCATAGCGATGGTAACAAATACCACGGGGTGCTTCCGTGCAACCATGACCGATTCCGGCTTTAACTGTATAATCTATCACGGGTTTGTCTGGCATTTGGTAAGCTGCAATGATCCGTAAAGCTTCTTCGGCGGCAAATAATACTTCAATGCCACGGATAATAATACTTTGAAAGGGGTTCCGGCAACCGTCACCCAAGCCAATATCCTGAGCTACTGCTTGGGCGCGGGGGGTGAGTTGGGCAAAGTTCAGATTGTAACGTGCTAGGGGACCAACAAAGTAGTTACCCCGTTCTTTGAGGATGGAATGTAGGGCGGTGGAATGGGGCTGATGTTGTTCTTGAATATGGTCGTAAAATTGATTAATGGGGATATCCAGTCCTTTATTTGATATTAATCGCCCTTCGTTGAGGGGATACTCATCTGGGTGGTGTAAGGCGACAAATTCATAATCTGGGGCAAACTCTGGGAAGGGTAAAGTTGCTAACCAGCGCACCGTTTCTTCCGCCGCATCACTAGCCCATTCCAGGTCCTCGACCAAGGCTTGTAAGTCTTTGGGACTCGGCACTTTATAAAATCCACCCACCCGTACATTGATGGGGTGAACTTCCCTACCTCCCACCAAGGACATAATCCGATTGCCGATTTTTTTCAGTCTCAGTCCCCGTTGGACAATATCGGGATAATCCTTTGCCATCTCAATGGCACTATGGTAGCCCAGGAAGTCCGGAGCATGGAGCATAAACATATGTAAGCTGTGACTTTCTATCCATTCCCCACAGTAAATTAATCTACGTAGATCCCGAATAGTACCTGTAGCTTTAACACCAAAAATATCTTCCATAGCGTGTACCGCACCCATCATGTAAGCAATGGGACAAATACCACAGATGCGGGCGGTAATATCAGGAGCTTCGCTGTATTGTCTATCCCGGAGAAATGCTTCAAAAAAACGGGGTGGTTCAAAGATTTTGAACTGTACATCTTGTACCTGGTTATTCCGAATTTTTACGTACATCGCGCCCTCTCCTTCGACGCGAGCCAGGTAATCAACTTTGATAGTCTTATTGTTCATAGCGATCGCTCTCCTGGGAAAATGCTGGGGCGTTGGTGTTGAAGGTGCGGTAGGAACGTACTAGGTCAAGCTCCTGTACTCCCAAATGCTGCTGCCACCAAGTACTTAAGGATTGAGGATTGGGGCTTTCCATTGGACCATAGCAGCCATAACAACCCCGGTTATATGATGGACATAATGCCCCACAACCAGCGTGGGTAACAGGTCCCATACAAGGGGTACCGTGGGCAACCATGACGCAAATATTACCACGACGCTTACATTCCATACAGACACTTTCCGTGGGCACATTGGGTTTGCGTTGGTGGAGAAAAGCACTGATTACCTCTAGTAATTGGTACTTATTAATGGGGCATCCCCGCAATTCAAAATCTACAGCGACATGGTCAGCGATCGCAGTAGATTCACTTAATGTTTTAATATATTCTGGGTGGGCGTACACAATAGAGGTAAATTCTTTCACATCGCTGAAATTGCGTAACGCTTGGATACCCCCCGCCGTGGCACAGGCTCCAATAGTCACTAAATATTTGGAAATCTGCCTGACTTTTTGAATGCGTTCGGCATCATGGGCTGTGGTAATGGAACCCTCTACTAGGGATAGGTCATAGGGCCCTTTAATTATGGCACTGGATGCTTCGGCAAAGTTGGCTATTTCTACGGTATCCGCTAAGGCAAGTAATTCATCTTCACAATCTAATAAACTTAATTGACAGCCATCACAGGACGCAAATTTCCAGACGGCAAGTTTTGGTTTCTGTTTATCTGTGGTTTTCATGATTTCATTATTAATTGCTCAGGATAAATGCTGTTTCTGGGAGACTGGATTTTGTCCCAGTTTTGCCAAAAGATAAAAGCTGCCATGACTAGAAGGAAGTAACCAAAGCCTTTTTGTAATTGCCTTGCTTTGACAAACTTAACTAGGTAAGCACCGACAACTATGCCTAAACTAGCAGCAAGGATAAAGGAAACCATGAGATTAATTTCCAGAGGAACAGTGCCAAAGTAACCAATAAATCCCGCCAGGGAATTGAGGACAATTACCAATAAGGATGTACCAATTGCTTGTTTCATCGGCACTTTTGCCAATAAAACCAAGGCAGGGACAATGGCAAAACCTCCTCCCACTCCCACTAAGCCGGTGATCATACCTACCCCAATCCCTTCTGTTAGTAACCACAACCAGCAATATTTACATACTGGTTGGGGATATAATTCTAAATCCACACTTGCAATTGGTGGTGGTTCTGATTGGGTATGTTTACGAATCATAAATACTGCCGCCAGTAGCATCATAATGGCAAACAACAGCATTTGTACCGTACCCGTAACCGCCGGTAGAGTAGCTATTTTTGCTCCTAAATATGCCCCTAACATAGTTGATAAACCAAACATGGCAGCAGTTTTTAACCGTACATTGCCCAGTTTCCAGTGAGGAAGCACCCCCAGCAAACTCACAGTTCCGACAATTGCCAAACTCATAGCGATCGCAGATTTTGGTGGTATGCCCATGATATAAACTAGGATGGGTACGGCTAAAATTGAACCACCCCCACCAATTAAACCCAGGCTAATACCAATTGCTGTAGCTAATAAATGTCCAACGATCCAAGTCATGATTGTGTACGCGGTGTTGATGATTTCTTAGCAGCAACTATCTGCCATTCCTGTATCATCCAAGATGGAACCTTGATTTCTATCTGGGAATTATCTACAGTGGAAATTTGCACTACCCAAAATTGTTCTGGCTGTAACTGAGAGAGGATAGGCTGGAGATTGTACTGGACAATATGGGGTTCTGCTGTAGATTCGGTGAATATTTCCTGGGAAGTATCAGGTGCTGTGAGGATTTTTCCCCTTGCAGACTTCAACGTTAGAGGCTGGGAACGATCTAAGGTAACTGTACCGGGAAAACCCACAAGCCGGAGGGAAAAATTACTACTGCCGCTATCTGAAACTCCCTTAAAAGCGATCGCCTGCCAAGGTTGACCATCCACATCCCGTAAACTTTGGCGGGATTGGTAAATTATAGTTCCCGGTACATATTCATGTTCAGTAATTACCGCAGCAGCAGGTGGAGCGAGGAAAATACCCAAACCGAGGAAAGCTAACAAGGTAAATAACCCCACTAGCAATAACCAAGTAAGCATATGTCGGACTTGATGGGTAAAAGTATTCATTCGCCGTTACTCCAACAAAAGTAATGTTAACTGTTGACCGGGAATAACTAAGTACCAAAAGTAGTAGGTATTGTAGGGAGCATCCCAATTTTTCAAAAATATTACGTAGTGGGAGCCGGAAAGCTCCCTTGATATGTGACGCGGGCTTTGGTACCCGCACTACAATATTTAATATTGGGGATGCTCCCGTATTGTAAGCACTTAGACAGAATTAATTACACGTATTATTTTCTATTCCCTGTTAAGAGTTCCCTGTCTCAACTACTTATTACCACACATTTCATTAGCCGGTACAGCTTCCATCATTTTCTGGGGATGTGGTAAATTCAGATTGCCCATAAATTCAATGAATTCTTCCCGAGTGCGTCCCACAAAGCGTTGATTCCACCGCTTTTCCTCCCCAATAGTAGAAACAGTATGACCGTGATAATCGTGACCAGGATACACTAAAATTGCATCTGGGAGAGTAAACAACCGTTGCGTCACCGAGTCATGGAGAGTTCCCGCATCACCACTTTGAAAATCAGTACGACCACAACCTCTAATAAATAAAGCATCTCCGGTAAGTATGCGTTCATTGTTAACTAAATAAGCATTATGACTATCTGTATGTCCAGGAGTAGCGATCGCTTTAATCACAATTGCCCCCAGGTGTAAAATATCTCCATCTTCCATGTAGACATCTGCACAGATAGCATGGGCATTTGCTGGCACAACACCTAAGCAACCAGTAGCCGATCGCAATTTATCTGTACCAGTAATATGGTCTGCATGGATATGAGTTTCCAGACAATAGCGCAGAGTCAGTTCCAATTCTTGCAAAAGTTGGCGATCGCGTTCTACTTTTTCTAGTACCGGATCTACAAGTATAGCTTCTTTTGTCTGGCGATCGGCGATCAAATAAGTATAGGTACTAGATTCTGCATCGAACAATTGGCGGAATAACATTTCTCTATTCCTTTATCATCGAATTTTGGATTGATTCCACAGATAAATCTGAAGACTCTTAACATCAAGGAATTACTGTTAATGATAGTATTGTCATTGATTATTTTTCCACCACTCCTTCCCTCCTACTCTTCGAGAAGCCGCTTTGCGTCTACACTCCTTCACTCCTTCCCTCCTTCACTCCTTCCCTCCTTCCCTCCTTCCCTCCATCACTCCATCCCTCCTTCACTCCATCACTCCTACTCATGGCTTACCTGATGTAGGAACATTCGTTTATGATGCCTGACTTCAACCCGCATCCATTGGTAAGCGACAACATTCAGTAATAAACCAAATATAAATAAGAGCACCATCAATGCAATTTGATACCAAAGCAGTGGTTGGACAAATAGATCGAGAATCAGGTGTAGTAAATTCAAGACGCTATATACCAAAGTTACAACAAAGTGAATTACTCGATAACCCTTAGCATCAGTAAAAGCCGCAGCAACGATCGCAAACATTGGCACTACAAAAAAAGCCAGCATTAACCACATCATGCCAGCTATGTCACCAAGATTTTGAGCCGGTTGAGATTCCGCAACAGTTAAGCCATGAAACAAAGGCATTAAACCCAGTTGTACGTGAAACAGTGTCCCTAGTAAAAAAACTGTCCACAAGGCAATTATTTTTTCCCGATAATTGACCATATATTGTCCCTCCCTAGTTTTGGAGATGATGCAATCACACCATCTTTAAACTAGGTAAAAAATTTGAGGAATTTGTGAGGAATATTAAAATCCATTGTAGTGGGAGCGTCTCGCTCCCTGGTGTGCGTCTCGCTCCCTGTTTCCATCAAGCGGGCAAGATGCCCGCACTACAATAAACTATCAAAATTAATGAAAAAGACCACTATTACTCCATCACATTAATTCTAATGGGTCACAGCTCCCCAACTTCTTTAAGAAGTCGGGGAGCTAAACAATTTAATTTCCCGGTATTAAACGTAATTAAAAGCCGAGCTTTGTAAATCCAAGTTTTGGGTATTATTGACTACAGCAATCAATTCATTTTCACCTGCTTCTTGCAGAAAAATGCCGATGCTATTGGGTATTCCTACCGTCGTAGCACCTAAAGTATAATCAGAAGCCTGTCCATGCAATTGAATCACATCATTTTGATTGGGATTGAAATCTTCAATCACAGCATAGCCAGAAAGTCCAGGCTGAGTTGAGTCACCATCGTTGTAATAAACTTGATTTTCGTCACCAAGTACAAAAGTATCTGCACCATCACCACCTTGGAGAATATCCTGTTCATCTGCAATAGAAACACCAGGCTCTACCCCAATTAAAGTGTCATTTCCTTTACCACCTGTTAGGGTGTCATTACCTGCACCGGCAAATATTTGATCGTCTCCGTCAGTACCAACCAGTTGATTATCTTGACTGTCACCCAGAATCGGATCTATTTGGGTAAATTCGATATAGTCAAACCGTGCAAATTCACCATCATTCGCGGTGCCGATAATCTCAAAACTATCTCCAGATTGAAGTTCGACTAGTTGGTGAGTTACGCGACTCGTTTTTGCTTTCAGCGCGGCGTAGTTACTAGGTAAATTGCGATCAAATTGAAAACTAGTACTTTTATCTGCAACAGTTACAGTTGCAGAGGATACCCCATCATTTTCATCGTAGTAACCTACTTCTACTTCATACATCCCTGATTGACCATCAAAGATACCAGTGACTTTACCAGTAGTCTCACTAGCGTTTTTTAGAGATATATGTTTACCCCCCGACGCTCCAGAGTTATTGACGACTTCAACTTCATAATTATTAAGTTCTAAGTCTTCAACCTCATAACGCACAATGGAATTATTGGTAGATTGTTCTGTTTGGTTAAGCTCTGAACCATTACCATTCTGTTGAGAATCTGGGGATGTGCCAGAATCAGAACCGTCTGAATCTTGCACTTGGCTTGCCACTGGAGTTTCAGTTGGTGCTTCTGCAGGACTTTGAGGTGTTGGTGAACTGTCACCAACGTTAATGTTTTTAGTATTACCAGCAAAATCATCAGGGCTATTACCCACAAAACTTGTATTATCAATGTCCAGTGACTTAGGCTTGTTCTTGTATATTGCTCCACCTTCACGAGCTTGATTTTTTTCAAACTTACTGTTGGTAATATCTGTTCCTGGACCACCCCATTGGTGAGAATAAATAGCTCCTCCTTGGTCAGTAGCTTTGTTACCTTTAAAATTGGTATTGTCAATCTCGACAGGTGATTCTCCTTGGTACCATAAACCACCTCCTTCATCAGCAGAAGTATTATTAGCAATGGTATTGTCTTGAAGAGTTACCAATTTACCAGAAACGCGGATAGCACCACCCTTGGCTTGACCTGATTTGTTTTTAGTTACTTTATTATTGAGAAATTCACTGCCCTCAATGGTTACATAGTCTTGGTCGTATCCCCAGATAGAGACTGCCCCACCGAAACCTTGAGAAGTATTATCTACAAAGCTACTATTGCGGATTATGGTCTTACCACCTTCAGTATCTCTAGGCAAGTTTCCTTTGTAATATCGTTCTTGATTGGGGACACTAGCACCATCGTTGTGAACCGCACCGCCCCATTTGACACTCTTGTTGTTACGGAAAGTCGAGTCTTCTATAGTTAATTCGGTAAATACAGTGCCAATAGCCCCACCAGAAATTCCTTCATTATTGGTAAACTCACTACCTTTAACCGTCAGCTCACTGTTATTGAACACACTAATAGCACCGGCTGCACTATCATTATCAGCTGTAGATTTATTACCATCGAACTTACTATTAACAACTGTTACATTCGCACCTTCTTTTGCCCAAATCGCAGCACCATAACCTGCTGTATTGTCATAAAACTCACTATCTTCTACTTTGATAGTGGCTTTCGCCCCCATGACTCTGATAGCTGCACCGTTATAGTCGTGGGAAGCATCAGTCAGTTTTAAATTTCGTAGAGTAACGTTCCGATTATCTCCATTTACCTGAATAATAATACCAGAATCTTTTCCATTGAGAGTTAAATCAGAAGCATTTTGGGCATCAATGGTGATGTTTTTGTCTATTTCTAGACGACGTTTTAAAGTAATTGTCTCTTTTGTCAGACTACCGTCAAATCTAATAGTATCCCCAGGTTTCGCTGCTTCAATGGCAGCTCGCAAAGAGCCTTCAACAGCAGGTGTTCCATAGCCATTGTCAGCAGTGTTTGTCACTGTTAGAATGCCCATATTTAATTCTCCTAGGTAACTACATGAACTGGTAGGCACCCTGAATTACTCGCAGATAAAACTGATCTGCACAGGTCAAATTTGTCTCAATCCACGGCATTATTGACAGTCAAATCCCTGTGCAAAAGGCAGATTCCATAAAGTCTTTGTTGATAATGAAGATTAACTCAAAACTCTGAACAATCAATGAGGACATAAGCTTCTGGGATAAACATCTTCATTTGTCTCCAGGAACTATGTTGTTGTGGTAGATGTCTGTTTACAAAAAGAATTGTCTATGGCTGATTGGTAAATGATACCTTGAGTGCCATGAGGATGTCTGTAAAAAATCATATTACATATACTGAGTTATCAAATCAATTTGTAGACTGTTAAATAACTGTCTACTAACTGTACATATTGGACTCACAATCTGTATCATGGTAGTTCTGTAACCATTCCCAGCTTTAAAAAGACTGGGCTTTATCCCCCGCCCTGAGCTACTCGCCGTCTAGGTGCGTACTTACTCAGTTTGTGGAATTTCAGGCGCGGTTACGATTCTAGAAGGTGTAGACTCACCCCCACGCCCCATGACTCAATTTTTGTAGATACTCGCAATCTTACCGAGGTTACGTGCCCTTGAAGCCTTGAGGACGAGTCAATCCTCTGCGTTGGGTCATTCACCTTGAAAAGAATTATATCAAGTAGCGGCAAATAAATGAGCCACTGCGTTGGGCGGGTTCCCCGACTTATAGCAAGTGGCGTTTGCCCGTGTCGCTTCCCTCTCAGGTCTGTTCGCGAAGCGTACCTGAAGGGCACAGACGCCGAGTTTCCCACATACCGGAGGTTCCTTATGAAGTAATATCCGCTTAATAATTGGTAGAATTCCTTCCGGGGAATAGGTGGGTGAGGTGATGGGGTGATGGGGTGATGAAGTGATGGGGTGATGGGGTGATGAAGTGATGGGGTGATGGGGTAATAAATAATAACTCCCGGTTCGCCAATTGAATTATCCCAGTTTCCAGCCGTGGGCGGGAGCTATATTTTTAATCACTGATTCTATGATTGTGGGATGAGCCGTTGATATTAAGATACTGGGATAAATAGAGATTCCCCATTGAGGATGAATTAATAAACGGCATTTGTTACGAATTATGGGGTAATGGAGGAGAGCATTTACAGCTGCGGTATCATCATGGGGGATTTTTCCAGGACGAGAAAGTAAAGGGTAACCAGTACGGGGATCGATTAAGTCACTTAAGTATCCGCGATCGCGTAAATGGAAAGCTACATCAAAACCAAACCGCATGAAATTTTCCCGTAGCTGCTGTTTTTCCCTCTCTACTTTCGGGGTTATTTCCAGCATTTGATATTGGGATTTCTGGAGAACAATCACTAACCATAGTGAAGGTTGATCTTTCCAATCTGGTAATATGCGATCGCGGTTAGCCTGGATATATTCACTAGGGGAGTGAATGGTAATTTGAATTGCTTTTCCCATCTTGCCAACCAGGTTAATGGGGTGGCTCTGTTCGGAAGGATAAACTGTGGGATAATTCACTAATCTTATGGTGTTTTTGCAAGGTTTTTGAATTTATTAATGGATGAGGATGATTACTCTAGAGGTTACAGAGTTACCATCACAAAGCTATGATTAGTGGGATTTTGTTGCAGTTATTGTAAATTGTTTATTTTTTTTGATAATAACATTATACTTATGCACTACATCAACATATTGTTATGTCATATGCAAAATTTCCCCACTCATAATTGAAGCGCGAGTGTTGAGGAAGAATATATTTATAATCAGTGTGGCTCTAATTAACCTGAGTTAGATGTTTGGAGTTCGGTGTTTGGATAGACGTGCAAAAATTACTTGACTAGTCGTCCATTACATTAATTCAATTTTAATGAATTAACGGGAACGTCATCCCAAGAATCAACTGTCCGTAGTTGTGCTATCCAGCCAGCAGCTTTTTGGCTTGCAGTTAAATTAGCTTGAAAAGATTTGTGACAATCTTGAGCTTGAGATTCGTCACAACAAGCGATACAAGCATGAATCATTCCAGATGGATCGATTTGTTCGTTTACCCAAATAGTCATGGTATTTTCCTTTTTCCTATGAATCTTTAAATATAGCGGTTTTCACTGGGATGCAATACGACTCTTACCTCACCCCCTTCCCCTCTCCTTGTTAAGGAGAGGGGTGGCTAATCAGGGGCATTACCCCTCATGTAATGATTTTTTGCTATCCCACCAGGTGTAGAGACGTAGCAATGCTACGTCTAACAACCAATTTGTGGGTAAATGAGGGGTCATAACTACTATTCGCCAATGACATTTTATTAAGGAGAGGGGTGGCTTTAGTCGGGTTTAGGTTTGATTGTATACCCCACTTCACCAAAAAACCCTATCATATTCACCATCCTCAAGTATTACAAAAAATGGGGATTATGAACACTAACACTGACTCTTAAATTACGGAGATTTTTCAGCTGCGATCGCTAATTGTGCTCCTCTCACCTGACGCAACCGATCCATTACTGCTACCACTTGTCCGTGATTCACTTGTTTGTCGGCTTGCACCATTACTAGTACTTGCTCTTGAGGGGCAATTAATGCTTGTACTTGTATTTGTAGGTTATCGAGAGTAACAGGTTTACGGTTCACGCTAATTTTACCTTTACTATCGACTGTGACCGTAATTGAGTCCGATGCAAGTTGGGGTTTGGCGGTAATGGCGTTGGGTAAGTTGACTGGTAATCCTTCCTGTTTGGTTAAAAACATGGTGGAGATAATGAAAAATGCCAAAATTGCGAAGATGACATCTATCATGGGGACAATATTTAGTTGTGGTGGTAAATCTGGCTCATCTGGTAGGCGCATAATTTTTGTCCCCCCTTTGATAATAACGACGGTAAAGCAATTCTAATTGTCCGCCATATTCTTGAATTTGGGCGATTTGCCGCAAGTAAAGTCCCCGGAAGGTATTGGCAAATAATAGTGTAATAATTGCTACAACTAATCCAGAAGCGGTGGAAACTAAGGCTTCACTAATACCACCTATTGGAGTACCTGTTGCACTACCAATATTTATATTTTTAAAGGCATTAATTAATCCCAAAACAGTACCTAATAATCCCAACAATGGAGCCAAACTAATAATAGTTTCAAAGATATTTTGGAATCGCTTGAGTAGGGGAATTTCTGCCTGGGCAGCACTTTCTAGTGCTAAACGAAAATCTTCTGGGGTGGCTGAATCTAATTCTAGAGCCACCAGAAATATCCGAGCTATGGGTAAATCAGTATTTTTACGTAGTTTATCTAGAGTACTAACTACATTATTTTCACGATAAAATTTCAAAGCATCTTCTACCACGGTATTTTGATAGCTACCCAACCGTGACCAAAATATCACCCTTTCAATAATTAATGCGATCGCTAGTATAGAAAATGCCAACAGGGGAAACATTACCACCCCGCCTGCGGCAAATAGATTATAAATAGGATTATCAGCAGCCATATATACAGTTTCTGAACAAGCAATTGGTTATTTAACTGCAATTTTGCCAGATAAACTGCATGAAGACCATGATCACGAATGAGGGAGTAAAGGAGTAGGGGCGCTGCGGCTTGCGCCCTGGAGTAAGGAAATACAACCCACTCATACAGGCAAAGATGCCTGTACTACTATCAAATTTTGGGATATTTTTTGATTTGCAGATCCCATAAAATAGAACTCAGTTTTTATCGCCGTCGTTCGGTTGGTCTGATTCTGGACGCTCAATGACAATGGTAAGGTGCGTTACCATAGCACCGATAACTCCAATGGCTGCAAGTACTGGGAAAAAGGCTGCACCAATCGCACCTCCAATTACACCCACTGTCATGGGAATTTCGATTAAAGTATTACCTTCTTCATTCTTGATAATAATGCGGCGAATATTACCCTGATGGATAAGTTCTTTGATTTTGGCTACCAGTACATCGCCAGAAATTTTAAATTCCTCTGACTTCACTTTTTCTTTGGGTTCTGTATCTTTCTCAGTCACCATTGCAGAGGGATTTATATCTATAGTTTTAGTGGTTTCTTCAAAATTTGTATCCATAGCGTGGTTCCTTCACTTGGCTACATTTACATAGTAACAGCGGTTTGTGAAGAACTTATGAGGGCAAACTATTTCAAAATAACGCGAGAGCGTGAGAACCCTTACCTTTTAAGGGAGGGATGAAACGCGACACCCAGGACTTTAGTCCGGCGTTTCCACTAATAATGGTATAAATGTTTTTGGGACGGGGTTTGAATCCCGGTCACAAAAACAAACTTATTACTTATTACTTATTACTTATTACTTAATTCAATGCCTGCTCTAAATATTTCATCGCGGTGTCTTTGATTTGTGCCACCGTATTCTTAGAAATGAGGGTTTCTCCAAAGGTGATGGTGAAATACATATTATTACCAACGGTGACCACTTCTAGTACTTTCTGCAAACTATCTGAGTAGGCAACAGGGCCTATTAAAGCATCTAAGTGCAAATCTCCATAATCCACTGGAATCTCTAATCGGCCGAGATTACTAACCATGATACCCGCGAACAGTTTGTCTAAGCCCTTGCGTTTAACATGACCAATAGCCATTTTGTCATCTAATTTGCCATGTTTGGCCAAGATTATGCCATCCATCAAGGATGGGGATACCAAACTTATTTTCTGTGAGTCAAAAATATTTTTGTTGGTTAGTTTTTGTCTGGCTCTGTTGTCAATAGTTCGGGCTATTTCCCAAAAAGGCTTTTCTGGGGTGATTTTCAGCTTAAACATGACAACTGAGACATAAAAACCAACTGCTTCACCTACTGGTTTGATGAGACGCTCTCTAAAGTCAACTGGCATGAGAATATTGTGAAAATATTCATGGGAGTTTCCTTGAATATGCTGTTGAGCTTTGATAAATGCAGCATAGAGGGCACTATTGACAGTGACCTGTTCCTGGCGACAGCGAGCAACCAGAGCAGTAGTTTGTGGGGGTGGGAGTTCCCATCTGAAGATAGAGGGGTGATGCTTCTGCCAGAATTCCTGATGCAGCTGTTGGTAATCTTTTGTATTAAAAGAAATTCCTTTACGGAGCCATTTCCGATTCATTCTTTTAATAATGAATTTGGTGAGCCAGCCCACAGCAGCGGAGGACGGCAGATATTCTTGGATGGCAATCGGCATCACTGGCAAGGGTTCCCTTTCATGGTCAGGGTACTCCAAATAGTTCATAATGTCACGAATCAAATAGACCAATGAACGTCCATCGCAAATACTATGATGTGCGGTAATGATTAAGTCGGAAACATCAGGTGATTGCAGCAAAACCATCCGCATCAGTGGACCTGTTTCTGTTGAAAAAGCCCGCTTTAGCTCTTCGGTGGCCACTTCAATCCAATCTTCGTTGGTGGCTCTTGGTCTAATATCAATGGGGATTTCAGGTACATTATCCTGGGTAAACCATCCGCTGGAGTGATCATCCAAAATAATGCGAACCCCTAGAAGAGGATGCTTTTGTCTAACCTGCAACACCGCCGACTTGAGGAGATTTTGGCTCACCCTGCCTTTGATTCTGACTCCCATGACAACATTTGCGTTGGGTAAACTCAAAAACCGACGTTCTGGTCCACCCATTTTTCTCTTGAATCCATTTTTTTGATATTTTTGGGTATTTGTCTTCATTTCTCTACCCCACTGGTGCAATGGCGTAATTGCTGTAGTGACGCATAACATTCTTCGTCAGGGCACGGCATTTACAATGTTTTTGTGTATAAAATTATCAATATGATGCCGTATTTATATGCAAGGGCACGGCATCAACAATCTGTTGGTGTATACAATTATCACTCTGATGCCGTGCCCCTATCTATCTGCCGCATGCTTTTTTCAGTTTAAGAGTAAACTATGAGAAACTTGTGAGGCAGTCAGCGTAATGCCCAGCTAAAACTCCAGTCACCTATCAATATAGTAAATCTGCTGGATCTGCAGATCGCAATTTTTTCATGGCGATCGCTCCCGAGATAAAACACATAGAAATGGTTATAATTAATACTATTACTCCCCGTTCTACTGTCATATAAATAGGTAGCATGGTGGCAGCTGCAGTCACATTGTAGAGTCCAAAGGTGAGGAGCAAACCGGGCATGTAGCCTAACACAGCTAAGAATAAGGCTTCTTGGGCTAGTATTATTAATAAAAAGCGATCGCTATATCCCATTGCCTTGAGGGTAACATATTCTTTCAAATGGTCGGAAACATCTGAATATAGTATCTGATAGACAATCACAATACCAACAATGAAAGAGACTATCACCCCCAAAGCAAAAATAAATCCAATGGGGCTTGTTTGTGACCAATAGCTCTCTTCCATTTTGATAAAAATATCCTTAGTCAGAACTGTGACATCTTCTGGTAAAGCGGCTCTCAGGTTACGTGCTACAGATTCGATATCTGCATTTGGCTGGAGTTTAATTAAACCCACCTCCACTTTATTGGGATTGCGGTATGGGAATAAACGCAAGAAACTAGAATCGCTAGTAATCACATTTCCATAAGCTGCAAAAGAGACTCCCAAAGAATATAAACCACTCACCCGGACTTTTTTATTATTTAACTCCGCTGCCACGGTAGATTGTTGCTGCAATAAGGATGGGATAGGACCAAATTCTGGCAAAGAATTTCTATCAAATAAAATACTATTAATATTTTGTAGTTGATGACGATTTTGGTTAACTTCAGGAAATTGAAATGCACGGTGGGCTGGATTTATGCCAAATACTAATATTCTTTGGTTGCGTCTAGTTTGGGGATTTTTCCATGTCCCGAATGCAATGTGGAGGGGAGTAACTGATTTCACTCCCGCGAATCCTCTAGTTTGATATAACCTTTGTTGAGGAAAATTTAATTTCGCATATACAGTTTCAAAATGGGAGTTAACTATGAATAAATCTGCATTCAAATTTCTATGGGGAGCCGTAGAACTTTCAAATAAAGCACTTTCAAAACCCGTCTGTACAAAAATCAAAATATCCGCAAATGCAATACCTGCTAATGCGACGAGAAAACGGGTTTTATCCTTCATTAATTGTTGCCATGTCAGTGGGATTTTACGCAGCCATTTCTGGAACATTTACAGGAGACTCCTCTGACGAAAACAATTCAAAATTCAAAATTTAACGCGATGTGCAACTTTATTTTGATTCTCCTCTTTTTTAAGGAGGATCTGATGCTGATTTACTAAGTGTAAGATCCCTCAACTTCCTTACACAGGGGGCTAGCTAGAAAATAGGGAGGGAAGGAGTAGGGGCGGGGAAACCCCGCCCAGAGTTAGGGAATTATTTTCATCCTTGGTTGTGTACCAAAGTTTATGAGGGACTAACTTGAAAAAAGTCGCACACGGGGTAAATTGAAGAAATAATAGATAATTTTTAATTGATTAATTTAGTATATAAACTCGCGAACACCTTACTTATACTGGAGACAGCGGTTTATTTTAGTCTAGCAAGCTACATTAGGATAAGCACTTGATTAAAACATATCCCAAAAATAATAAATGATAATTTGGTAACTGATTTATATTACAGCAGTTTTCATCTATTTGAACCACATCTTCATGTAGGGGTTTAGCACTGCTAAACCCCTACGGTGTGGTCTATTTACCTGAAAATCGCTGTATTTTCAACTTCTTCTTATGATGCCAACTTTGGGTTTGAAAACACGCCTTAGTCCCCCTTCTCTTGACCAAAAAATAGACTGGATACAAGCCCCCGGATTTATCCGTGGAGAGGAAAAATGTTTTCCTTATTTCAAGCCCCTCGATTCATCGATGGGATAGTACTTTTGACTTTTGACCCCTCCGGGGTGAATCCTTCGGATACGCTTCGCGTTAGCGAAGCTCCTCTGTTAGCGAAGCTCTCCCGAAGGGAGCAAGAGGCGCGCCATTTGCTTTATGCCGGGGAACCCGTCCACCGCAATGGCTCACTTTTGACTTTTGACTTCCGCGAAGCGGTTGACTCACATGAATCATTCGCACATGATATTCTTGCTAAATTGTTTCGTAATGCCATCTTTACGATTTTTTGCCTAATTGACTCACTAAATGATTTAACTCTGGCAGTATCAATTTTTCCATTGCTAACCGCACAGCATTACTAGAACCAGGGAGAGAAAAAATTAACTTCCCTCGATATACCCCAGCAACTGCACGGGATGCGATCGCACGGGAACCAATTTCTTGGTAACTCAAGTAGCGAAACACTTCCCCAAATCCAGGCAAAACTTTTTCGAGTAATTTCTCAATGGCATCATAAGTATTATCCCTGGGGGCAATTCCCGTCCCACCATTAAATATTACAGCTTCGATATATGTATTTTTACTGAGGAATTCTAACCTTTGTTGAATTTTTTCTGGTTCATCAGGTAAAATCCCGTACTCTCCTACGGTATGATTACCATCGCCAAGTAATTGCTGAATTAGTTGACCACTTTTATCCGTTTCTGGGGTTCTGGTGTCGCTAACGGTGATAACGGCACAGTTTACCGTAATTCCTGATGTATCTGGATGGGGAAGACTCGACATCCGTAACTTCTAAAATTATTAAATGATTTAATATCCAACGATAGGAAAAATAGAGTAGCCAGAAAAGGCAAGTAGAGCTACTGACTACTGACTAGTGACCAAAAAATAGAATGGATACCACCCCTCCGCAGTTGCTTTAAGCGGAGGAACTCTTGCACAGGGTGGCTTACCGCCAACGTACTGCTCTGTTGGATTCATCCGTGGAGAATCAAAAATGTTTTCTGAGTTTCATTAGCCCTTCGATTCATTCTAAATTCTTCATTCTAAATTCGCTCATTCCCCTTGACTCCCTAAGACTTGCTTAATCCCAAACCATTTTCTCCTGCATATCTGTCCATAAAACGCATAAACCTATCCCATTCATCAACAGACTTCATTAAATAAATTGCTTCTATGATTTCTGCCTTACCGTTGATGAACTTACCCTTAACTTCACGAGTAACAATTTCTCCTTCCTCATCAATCATATACATACCAGTGATTTCTTCGGTACTATTGGTATCCAAGGCATTGGGATTTTGAAAAATAAATGTTGCAGTACCAGTATCACCACTGCGCGATCGCGTCAAGCGTACATCTGGAACTACTTTTTCGTCAACACCTCTAGAAAACTGGATTTTTGCCATGATGAAGAATCTTAAAGTTTTGTAATGGTTAAACTAACATTCTCTCATCATTTAGTACATATTGACCAATTAAATATTATATTGTTGCTTACGTATATATTTATTTTTCCAGTATTAAAGTTACAGGTCCATCATTAGTGATCGCAACTTCCATCATTGCTCCAAATTGACCAGTTTCCACCTTTAAGCCACTGCTGCGTAACTTGTCAACAAAGCGATTATATAAGTCTTCTGCCACTTGGGGATTGGCAGAACGGTCAAAGGAAGGGCGACGACCTTTACGACAATCACCGTAGAGGGTAAATTGACTGACAACTAGTAATTCACCCTGAATTTCTTGTATAGATTTTTGCCAACGGCTATTGCCTTCAGACTCTGGGAATAGCCGTAATTCTAGGCACTTACGTACCATCCAGTCTAGCTCAGTTTCGGTATCGCGATCGCAAATACCAACGAGTAAGTTTAGTCCTCGCCCGATTTTGCCAATCACTTCACCATCAACTGTGACTTGTGATGACTTTACTCTTTGGATGATTACACGCATGGCAGGGGAGTGTGGGGAGTGTGGGGAGTGTGGGGAGTGTGGGGAGTGAGGGAGTGATGGAGTGAGGGAGTGAGGGAGTGAGGGAGTGATGGAGTAAAGACGCGCAGCGTCTACATCCAGGAAGTTACTAAAACATATATCCATAAACTTATTTCTCCAATCTTCTTTCCCTCCTTCCCTCCTTCCCTCTTTCACTCCTTCCCTCTTTCATTCCTTCCCTCTTTCACTCCTTCCCTCCTCTTCAACTATTTCCTCAATCCTTTGCTACGATTTGACGGAAGGAAGACAAATACAGTGTTCTAATTGCTCGTATAATTGAGCGTGGTCTAAATTCTGACCAATTAACACTAACTGATTTTTCTTATCTCCTTTCCACTCATCATCATCCAAAGTAAAACGTTTACCGCAAAGGTGGAAAATATGCCGTTTGGGACTTTCATCAAACCACATAATTCCTTTACCACGGAAAACTGTTTCTGGCAATTGGTTATCTAAGAAATACTGAAACCTCCGAATTGACAAAGGTTTATCACTCTCGAAAGATATGGAAGTAAAACCATCATTTTCCAAATGGTGGGAATGGTGATGGTCATGGTTATGATGGTGGTGATGGTGATGCTCATGCTCATGGTCATGACCGCACTCAGAATGATCATGGTCATGACCATGATCATGATGCTCGT
Source organism: Calothrix sp. MO_167.B12 (assembly GCA_030066045.1). GTDB lineage: Bacteria > Cyanobacteriota > Cyanobacteriia > Cyanobacteriales > Nostocaceae > Calothrix_A. The sequence goes on along the minus strand of JASJCJ010000011.1, from coordinate 11,051 downwards.
GGGTGTGAGCTTCTTCTGCGTCATAATACTTATCTGACTCAAATAAACCCACACTGAGAATTAAAGGTAAGGGAACCTGAGAGTTAGTAGTGCGGAGAATTCTTGCACCTTCCTTCACATCCCGAATTTTTACTTCCAACAGGTCTAAATCCCCTTCATCCACCAAATCAGCCTTATTGAGAACAATCACATCACCATAGGCGATTTGACTATGAGCCGCTTGGGAATTAAATAAATCTAAACTATAGTTTGCCGCATCAACCATAGTCACAATGGAATCCAGACGAGTTAAATCCCGCAACTCCGTACTTAAAAATGTCAGTGCTACTGGTAAAGGATCGGCAAGTCCAGTTGTTTCTACCACCAAATAATTTATATTTTCGTCCCGTTCTAAAACTTTATAAACTGCATCCACCAAATCGTCGTTAATGGTGCAGCAAATACAACCATTATTCAACGCCACCATGTTTTCATCGGTGGAGACAACTAACTCATTGTCGATGCCAATTTCGCCAAATTCATTTACTAAAACAGCGGTCTTTAAACCTTGTTGATTGCTCAGGATATGATTAAGGAGGGTTGTTTTACCGCTACCGAGAAATCCGGTGATAATTGTCACTGGTAAGCCCTGTTTGGGGGCATCCATTGCTTGAGAATCGGAAGTAACTGCTGATTGCATAGTGCTGCTATCAAAAAATTAAATCTAAGAGTGTAGCGCACAGAGTCCAGAAAACTCTAGCATAGGGATTGCTGGTATTTTATCCCAGTCGCTTAAATCTATTATTGCTTAATCTCCGTATTTGAGACTTATTTGGTTATGACCCTGATAGTTTACAACACTCTCACCCGTTGCCAGGAGCCTTTTGAGCCAATCGAACCGGGAAAAGTTAAGATGTATTGCTGCGGCGTGACGGTGTATGATTATTGCCATTTGGGTCATGCTCGTTCTTACATCGTCTGGGATACCATTCGCCAATATTTACAGTGGCGTGGTTACGAAGTACGGTACATTCAAAATTTTACTGATATTGACGATAAAATCCTCAACCGTGCCAAAGAAACGGGTTCCACAATGGAAGCGGTAGCGAATCGCTTTATTGATGAGTATTTTGAGGACATACGGCGGTTAAATGTGAAGGATGCCGATGAGTATCCCCGGGTTACGGAACATATTCCCGAAATTCAGCAACTAATTCAAGATTTACAAACCAAGGATTTTGCTTATGCTGCTAATGGTGATGTCTATTACCGAGTAGAACGTTTCCCTACTTACGGTAAACTTTCTGGACGAAAACTAGAAGATATGCAAGCTGGGGCTAGTGGCAGGATTGATGCTGAAGATACTGAAGGTAATAAAAAGCAGCATCCCTTTGATTTCGCCCTGTGGAAATCCGCAAAGCCGGGAGAACCTGCTTGGGATTCTCCTTGGGGTAAGGGTCGTCCGGGATGGCACATTGAATGTTCGGCAATGATTCGCTCCAGGTTGGGTGAAAGTATTGATATACATGGTGGTGGGGGAGACTTGATATTTCCTCACCATGAAAATGAAATTGCCCAGTCGGAAGCAGCTATGGATCAACCCCTAGCTCGTTACTGGACACACAATGGGATGGTGATGGTGGATGGACAGAAAATGTCCAAATCTTTGGGGAATTTCATCACTATCCGGGATTTGCTGGATGGAAAATGGTCTATGCATCCCCAACCTGTGGACCCAATGGCGGTGCGGTTGTTTGTATTGCAAGCTCATTACCGTAAACCTCTAGATTTTACCGATGAAGCGATCGCAACTGCGGAAAATAGCTGGAAAACTCTCAAGGAAGGTTTGTTGTTTGGCTCCCAGTATGGGTCAAAACTCGGTTGGCAGCAAGATTCTCCACCCCTCATCCCAGAAGTTGTAGAAAGATTTCAACAGTCAGGGGACGATGACTTTAATTTTCCTGCTGGTTTGGCGGTATTGTTTGAGTTGGCTAAGGAACTCCGGCGTGAGGGTAATATTTTGGTGCATGAAGGTCAAACGAAGACTCCATCAGCAGAATTACATAGGCGATGGCATACTTTAGTTACACTAACTCAGGTGTTAGGTTTAGAAGCGAAAGCAGAGGAGGAAGCTAGTATTGTTGATGGTTTAAGTGATGCAGAAATCGAGGCATTAATTGAGCAAAGACAAGAAGCGCGTAAAAATAAGAACTTCGCAGAGAGCGATCGCATTCGTGATGACCTCAAAGCACAAGGGATTACCTTAATTGATAGCAAGGAAGGAACCCGGTGGCATCGTGAGTAATCATCAGATACCCGACTTTTCCCAAAAATCGGGTATCTGCACACCGCTAATTTTACGAATCAAATAAGATTACTATATGCGATCGCGGTAAAATCGAAAATTGATGTATGTCTTTTCAACGTAGGGGAGTTTCCCTTTCAGACTTACTGTTAATAATTACTACAGGATTGGCAGTACTATTATTGTGGCAATTACGGAGTTTATTATTAAGCTTGATGATTGCCATCATTTTGGCATCTGCCATTTCACCAGTAGTAGGTGTAGCGGAAAAAAAATTGCGCCTACCCCGTTGGCTGGGTGTGATTGTAGTTTATATTACCATCATTTCTGGACTGATTGGCATGGGTTTGCTAATTGGTCCTTCAGTTTCCGAACAAATCCAGCGATTAGCTCGTAAACTACCCATTTATCTAGAAAATTTACGCGCTACTTCTGAAGCCTTAGCACTGCGAATGGGGGTAACTCAAATAGAGTCCGTCGAGCGATTTTTTGATATCCAAGGCTTTATTAATTTAGTGCTGCGTTCCAGCCAAAGATTATTAGTTCGTTCATTTGGCTTGACTTTTGGTATTGTCGGTAGCGTTCTCAACCTAATTTTTGCCATCGTAATTTCCGGTTACATGGTTGCTGGAAGCCAAACTTTAATTAATAGTTTAGTAAATCTGTTCCCCCAACCTTGGGACACACGTCTGGCAGAGCAAGTTACACCCATTTCTCGGCGCATGGGGGGTTATATTCAAGGTAGGGTATTAGTATCAGCAATTCTCGGGGTTGCAATTACCCTAGGATTAAGCATTTTAGGATTATCAGAATTTGCTCTAGCCTTGGGTGTAATTGCCGGATTTACCAACTTAATCCCCTTCATTGGACCAGTATTAGGTGCAATTCCCGCATTAATTGTTGCCATTCCTCTCGGTGGTTGGAAATTTCTCTGGGTACTGCTATTGTTCGTAATTATCCAAAACGTAGAGACTTATGTACTCGATCCCTTATTAGTTGGTTCTTCAGTGCGGGTTCATCCTCTATATCAACTCTTAGCAGTACTGGGAGGAACTCAAGTGTTAGGGATTATTGGTGCTTTAATTATTCCACCTTGGGTAGCTGGGATTGCAGTCTTATTAGAAAATCTCTACTTAAAGCCAAAATTGCTCGCACAAGCAGAAAACAGTCTGATAAGTCAAAAATCAAAAGTCAAAATTCAAAAGAAAGAAGAATAAATTAGGACTTACGCAACTGGTATATTTTTTCTGTAGGGGGGGGTGAACGAAATTTTGAGTGGGATTTCTAGCTAAATATCCAAAAAATCACTCCCCACACCTCCCACACTCCCCACACTCCCCACACTTTTTTTCGCTCACCCCTGTAGGGGAGGCAAAATGTGGTGTAGATTTTCTACCCGCATTATTGCCGTTGCGTGAGGTGCAAAGAAAATATTTGAACGTAGCAATAAGACTTATAACATCACGCACCAACCACCGATTGTGACAATTGCGTAAGTCCTGTAAATATATCGCCATATTTCTCAATTAACGCCAGTTTTGTTGTGCTTGTTGTAAAGTATAAGCTGCTACATCTTGTATTTCTTGTTCGGTGAGGCGTTCTTTGTAAGCTGACATATTATTTTTACCATTGGCAACTATAGACGCGATCGCATCTACTGAATCCATGCCATACTTTTTTAATGCCCTCATTTTCAGATTTTTACCACGCCTAATAATATTGCCACCATTAATGTGACAACCAGCACAATTAGCTGCAAAGATTTTCGCGCCATTGGTAGTATTAGCAGCGAATGCCGTGGGGGGAAATATCATATTTAAGGTAATGATTGATATTAGGCAGATACTTAAGAAGATTTTTTTGCTGAAATACATATAAAACTTTTGAGAAAAAATGGGACATTACCTCATAGTAAACTATTTATAAGTTCTTAGAGGATGTTTGGAAAGTCTAAAAGCTTACTAAAAAACGCCATATGCAACTTTTTTAAAGCCCCCTTTTTAAGGGGGTTGGGGGATCTTAACTTGAGTAAATAAGCATGTTTATCCTCCCTAAATCTCCTTTGCAAGGAGAGAACTCAAGATAAAGTTGCACATCGCGTTAAAAATCTCTCTAAATCTTTTTCCTTGTAGGAGATAGACTTTTGAAACTAAGAAGTGGGGAATATTGTTTTTAGTACCATTGTTACTACCAAAGTGACCTAGAATCCTCTTTCAAATTAGATTTTAATAGATAAAAATATCAAAAGTGTTAATTTAGCGTTGGGTTGAAGAACTAGGAAACATCCCAATTTTGCAACAACACCATAAATTATCATTCTGAGTGTTAACAAAGAATCTTACAAGATGGTTCATGAAGCGTAGTGGAATGAACCATGATAGTGAATTCAAACATTTGGGATACTCCCACAAACGAAACGTAACGCTGAATTATTGGTGGTGTTAAAATTCTGCTTTCTTTATATCGTAGGACTTACTTACCCACTTGTTACGTTGGCGTAGCCTGTCCCGGAGGGACTTAAAATCAGTTGTTTGGGATTGCTTCCTTGGGAAGATCCAAAAAATAAAAAGGCTGGGCATTTTATTACTGGTAAGTGCCTTGCTTCTCAATGACTGTAATTAACCTGAGTTCGGTATAAGCTGCAACCCTTATTACATCGTTGCCTTATTCTGGGAACTGTCAACGTGCCTGCGTCGTTTAGCCAATCAACATTGAATAAACCTCCTTAACCCGAACAAACGGGAGCATCCCAAATGCTTAAATTTGTAGTGCGTGCATCTTGCCCGCTTCGCTTGTAGTGCGTGCATCTTGCCCGCTTCGCTTGTAGTGCAGGCATCTTGCCCGCTTTGTATATCAAGGGAGCTTTCCGGCTCCCACTACGGCATATTTTTGAAAAATTGGGATGCTCCCGAACAAAGGTTAATTACAAGGTTAATTACGTTGTCCCTGCGTAAGTCCTGATATTTTGCTGGAACTTTTAAAACATCACACATCAAAATATCAGTTGAGAGGAATTTATGCAGTTTCTATCACGCTCATTTCATTTCCGTAGAGCAAGTGCTGGACTGATCACAGCTGCTCTCCTAACTACAACAGTTGGTCTAACAAATGTAAAAGCTAATGAATATAAACCTAGATTTAAGCAAATTGTGCCACCAAACCGAGAAGCTTTTGGTACTAACTACGGTGACCTCGTCGGCAAGTGGTGGGAATGGGCTTTAAATATACCAACCGAGTCAAATCCGATATTGGATGAAAACGGTGAGGATTGCCAAGAGGGGCAATTTAAGGTTGCTAATGTATTTTTCCTGGCAGGCACATTCGGTAACGAAAAGCCAGTGACTCGAGAATGCACAGTACCAGCTAACACACCTCTTTTCTTACCTCTGCTCAACGGTATATTAATCCCTGAAGAGGGTGATACAGTCGAAGAGCTTAGAGAGCAAGTAAACCTCGGCAACGAATTGAAAAACCCAACGCCGGAAAACAATATAGAACTTACGGCTAAGATAAACGGAAGACCTGTCAAAGATCTCTTTGCCTATCGCGTGCAGTCACCTCCAGGTGGTTTCACTATTAAATTTAAGGAGGGAGGGATTGCTAACACAGATTTCGGTTTAGACCCAGGCAAACTCTCACCGGCTGTGTCAGATGGATACTGGCTCTTGCTTAAACCTTTGCGACCTGGTAAACATGAGATTCGGTTTACCTCTATTAGGAAAAGTCCTAATCTTAAAGTTGATGTCATTTACATATTAAATGTCGTTAAGGATTATCATCCTCGAAAGAAGCGTCAGCCCTCCCACCATCGCAGGAATAATAGATTACGCATTCCCAAGAATTTTCGTTGGCATCGATCACAATAAGGGAACACCAAAAAGATAAATAGTTCTTCAGTGGTGGAACACTAGGGCGTGTTTTCAAACCCAAAATTGAAATAAATTGTAGGTTGGGTTGAGGAACGAAACCCAACGGGAGCATCCCAAATATTAAAAATTGTAGTGCGGGCAGCGTTCGACGGCTCGACTGAGCTGAGCCGAACGTCTGAGCTCACGCCGAAGTCTTGCCCGCATCAGATATCCAGGGAGCAAGATGTTCCCACTAGATAATATTTTTGAAAAATTAGGATGCTCCCAACCCAAAATTCTTCGTTCGATAATGAACTCGTCCAATTTTGATAAGTCACGGGTGTGAGCGATTTGGGAGTGGGGGCAGAAAAAAACCAGCCCGAATTATACCAATTTGAACAAAGAATGCAACACATAATTTATTGGTAGGGGCGGGGTTACGGTGGGATTACAATTGGATATGTCGCAAACATTCTTTGATTTGATATTATTCCAGTAATCCCCAGCTTTTAGCATAATCAGGGTTCATACCCACTATTCGCCCGCCAGCAGCATCCTTAAAGAAATCGGGGATCCACATATCTTGCACCTTCTCAATAAGCGTAAGGTGGGCATTGCCCACCCTAGGAAATAATAAGGGTTACAGGCGATAATTTTCGCAATAATCATGTGGTGCAAGATGTGAGCACCCCAGGAGGGGAAGTCAAAAGTCAAAAGTCAAAAGTCAAAAGAATGAAATTCCCTCCCAACGAATGAAACTAGCACATGTTTCTTGTTTGGCTAAAGTCCTTGCTATATAAGGGTTATAAAATGTGCAAGTTAAGAGTAAAGAAGTCGGGGATCTGTGGATCCTCAGAATAATGTGAGTTGTTTAATAGGTTGCTGTTGGCATAATTTATGACAATAGCCCAACTCTTGATATTGTTTTATATCTACATATATTTTCCTAGCTAGAATTTTAGCTAATCTAACAGGTACGGCATTGCCCACCATTTTATAACCATCAGCAATATACTTGTATTTAAAAATAAAATCATCTGGAAAAGTTTGTATTCTGGCACATTCCCTCACAGATAATCTCCGATATGGGTGAAGTGAATTTGGGTCAAACATCCACTTATCTTTTGCCACCCAAATCATTTTATTAGCTTGAGGATGAATAGGAGCATGTCTACCACCTGCCTGAATTGTAAAAGAAGGCTCTTCCCAGTTCCTAACTCTATTCCTTGACATATACATACTGGAAAAACTACCTTCCATATATTCATGGTTAGGTACTAAATCATGAGGTTTTGTTACTTCTCTTGCTACTGGTATGGGTTCTATAGTGCTGATATCATAGATAGCATCTCTAAGAGTTAAAACTTGATTTTCATGTTGTGGAAAATCAAATATTCCCCCAATATCTTCCCGATAACCGACTATAATTACCCGTTTTCTATCTTGCGGAACTTGGAAATGGTAAGCATTGAGTAATTTATAAGTAATATTATACCCGGTGTTCTTAAATAAAGATAATATTTTTGTAAATGCCTGATTATGTTTTTCAGCTAAAATACCACTGACATTTTCTGCCACAAAAAAAAGAGGTTTTTTCTCTTGAATAATTCTAATGTATTCATAAAATAACTGACCTCTACTATCATTAATTCCTCTTCCTGCACCAGCTTCACTCCAACTTTGACAAGGAGGTCCGCCGATAATTCCTATACAATCAGGAATATCATCAGCTACAATATTTTTTATATCTCTTTTATCTAGCTTTGTGTGGGGATGATTTAACTCATATGTATCCCATATAGACTTATCATATTCATTTGCCCAAACTACATTAAATCCTGCTTGACTAAAGCCTAAATCTAAACCTCCACATCCAGAAAAAAGAGATACAATATTCATCTTGCTTGAAAATAGTTGTTAGTTGTTAGTTGTTAGTTGATAGTTGTTAGTTGATGGTTGACGGTTAATGGTTGACAGCTTAGGTGTAGGAACCGCACTCAAGATATTTTCATGATTTGGTTGTGAGATTTGACCATGAGAGACTTGCTTGAAAATAGTTAAGAAGCACCCAGTAGGGGCGCATTGGGTGCGCCCTTGAGGATTTAGTTACAAAGCATTTTCAGATCATTGGTTGTGGGATTTTCCCATGAGAGACTAGGGCGTGTTTTCAAACTCCTAAAACCCGCAGGCTAAAGCCTGGGGCTACACGAGCAAAGCCTGCCGGGAGCAGGCTCAAAACCTTGATTTGACCTAGTCCGCGCAGGCGGACTTTGTACGTATAGCCGCACCCTTTTAGGGTGAAGGCTACTTTGAAAACACGCCCTAGCTTGAATCAAAAAATCTAGCGATAATAAACATCAAAGCAGCCAGTTAAGTCTGACTGCTTTGAAAAAAATATATACAGACGTTACCCAGAAATTACACCGTCACCAATTCACCTAATGGCTTCACACCAGCTAGATTCAAAATTGGTGCAATCAAATCTTCACGCTTCACCGCCATCATATGTACACCCTGACACAATTGTCGCGCTATTTGCACTTGTTCAGCAGCAATTTTCATCCCTTCTTCCAAGGGGTCTTTTGCCCCCTCCAGACGCTCAATGATGTGTTCGGGAATATTGACCCCAGGAACCGCACGGTTGATAAAGCGAGCATTTTTTGCTGACTTCAACAGGAAAATTCCTGCCAAGATTGGTTTATCACAACCAGCAGCAATTTGATCCATAAACTTATCTAACCTTTCAAAATCTGTAATTAACTGACTTTGAAAAAACTGCGCTCCTGCTTGTAACTTACGCTCAAATCTTCGTTGCAAACCGGACCAACTGGGACATTGGGGGTCCACTGCTGCACCAGGAAATAAATCCAGGCTACCATCCCTCAAGGGCTTATCGTTGTAATCAAAGCCATGATTGAGTTTGTCAATTGCTTGCAACAGTCGCACAGCTTCTAAATCAAACACCCCTTTCGCATCAGGGTTATCACCTGCTTTCACAGGATCACCTGTCAAAGCTAAAACATTGTGAATACCTAAAGCATCAGCACCCATCAAGTCTGCTTGTAAACCAATACGGTTGCGATCGCGGCAAGCCATCTGACATATTGGTTCAATACCATGTTGCAACAGAATGATTGACGCTGGCAATGGAGACATCCGCAACACAGCACGGCTACCATCGGTAATATTGACGGCATGAACCCTCCCCTTAAGGGTCGCCACCATTGAGAGCATATGACTGGGATCTCCTCCCTTGGGAGGCGCTACTTCGGCGGTAATTAAAAATTCACCCGCCTCAGCAGCTTTACGGAAAGCATTCAGAGATTTGTTATTCTGCTGATTGTACATAAAATAGAGAAATGTTATTCTTTGTTAAAGACATAACACATGACGCTGAATAACGAAACCTCAAAGGGGCATAGAATAACCCATAGCGGCTTTTACTTGTGTCAGAGTTTGCTTAGCTATATTCTCTGCTTTTTCCCTACCATCACGCAATACAGATGACAAATAACCTTTGTCTGCCATTATTTGCTGATATTTATCTTGAATGGGTTTGAGGGCTGTAATTGTGGTTTCTGTTAACAAAGGCTTAAATTGACCCCAACCCATATCTTGACACTCAGCTGCTACTTCTGCCTTGGTTTTGCCGGCAAGCAGCATATATAAGCTGAGGAGGTTGTTACATTCTGGGCGTTCTGGATCATCAAAGGTTAAACCGCGAATCGGGTCAGTTTTGCACCGCTTAATTTTTTTGGTAATTTCATCGGCAGAATCTAACAAGTTAATCCGACTCAGTTCCGAAGGATCGGATTTGGACATTTTCTTTGTACCATCGGTTAAACTCATGACCCGCGCTCCTTCCTTACGAATCAAAGGATCTGGTAATTTCAGCACGGGTTCGTCTTTTTTGGCAAATTGGTGGTTAAATCGGTTGACAATATCCCGCGTTAATTCCAAATGTTGTTTTTGGTCTTCACCTACGGGTACTTTATCCGCTTGGTACAGTAAAATATCAGATGCCATGAGTACGGGATAGTCCAGTAAACCCACGCCGACATTTTCACCCTGCTTCACAGCCTTTTCCTTAAACTGGATCATATCTTCTAACCAATTTAGGGGGGTGATACAGTTGAGTAGCCAAGTTAGCTCACAATGGGCAGAAACATGGGATTGGACGAAAATGGTGGAGTCGTTGAGATCCAAACCACACGCCAAGTACAATGCAGCTAGGCTGTAAGTATTTGCTGCTAAGGTTGCCGGATCATGGGGTACGGTAATAGCGTGTAAATCAGCAATAAACAGATAATTTTCGTACTCACTTTGACCTTCTACCCAGTTGCGAATTGCACCCAAGTAGTTGCCTAAATGTAGATTACCAGTTGGTTGAACTCCAGAAAGAACTCGTTGTTTCCTGCCCATAAATTATAAATATAGTAGTCTCCAATTCATGCATTTGCAAAGCTGTGATCACTTGCGCTGACTGATCAGTTCGCAAAACACATTTAATTTTGACATTTTCTGGTACAAATGACGGTTATATCAGTTATCAGTTAGGCTCCTAGATTGGGGCTGCCCTCACAGGTATCAGTGACCAATAGGTTACTGTGCCTAGTTTTGAGGATTCATTAATCACTTCTAAATTTTTGGATTTGGCAGGAAAGTGAACACAATTGCGTAAGTCCTAAAACTAGTGGTCTGTCCCATAAGTTCTGAAGGGTAAAAAATGTAGTGGGAGCGTCTCGCTCCCTGCTGTAATCAGCAAGCGGGCAAGATGCCCGCACTACAATAGATATCTCCGGAATATAAATAAAATCTGGTAAAATAATATTAAATCAGCTTTTATCAAGGTTAAAACATGAATTCAATATCAGGGTATATCGAAAAACATCCCGGAGAAGCCCAGCGATTAATTGGTC
>JASJCJ010000145.1 GCA_030066045.1 Calothrix sp. MO_167.B12 | reverse complement strand
AAAAGCCCGGTGCTAGCACCGGGCTTTTATCGTACTTATTTCAATCAGTTGGGATGTTTAGATTCCCGACTTCTGAATACATATCCTTACATCGTAGGGATTCTGAGGATAGAAGCCGGGGTTCTTTTAGCCCAGTGAGGTGTAAGGCATTGGTGGAGGGTCGTTCATCACCCACCTACGCCTGATAACTGTTCAGTGTTCAGTAATTTAAGCCATTTCAGCCTTAATTGTGGCATATGCCCAATCTAACCAAGGTAATAGTGCTTGAATATCTGAGGTTTCCACCGTTGCTCCCCCCCAAATCCTCAATCCAGGAGGTGCAGCACGGTAAGAAGCAATATCATAAGCCACTTCTTCTTTTGCCAAGAGTTTAGCTACTTTTTTCGCGCATTCTGTCTGTTGTTCCAAACTTAAAGCAGTAAACCACTCATCCACAATCTTTAAACAGATGGAAGTACAAGAACGAGTTTCTGGCTGTTCGGCTAAAAAGTCTACCCAACTGGTTTTATCAACCCATTGACTCATTGCCTTTAAATTCGCCTCAGAACGGCTGATTAACCCAGCCCTGCCACCAATACTTTCTGACCATTTCAGTCCGTCTAAAGCGTCTTCTACACACAGCATAGATGGTGTATTAATGACATTTCCCTGAAAAATACTCTCATTCAACTTGCCCTTTTTAGTCAGACGGAATAACTTTGGTAGGGGACGGGGTGGTTGGTAAGTTTCTAGGCGTTCCACAGCACGGGGAGAAAGAATAATTACGCCATGTTGTGCTTCTCCTCCCATCACTTTTTGCCAGGAATAGGTGATCACATCTAATTTTTCCCAGGGGATATCCATCGCGAATACCGCCGATGTGGCATCACAAATGGTTAAACCAGTGCGATTTGCCGGAATCCAATCTCCATTGGGTACTCTGACCCCAGAAGTTGTACCGTTCCACAGAAATACAACATCATGGCTAAAATCAACTTGACCCAAATCCGGCAAGCTCCCATAGGCAGCCTTAAAGATTTTAGTATCGGCTAGCTGTAATTGATCAACAACATCTTGTACCCATTCCTGACCAAAACTTTCCCAAGCTAAGATATCCAGGGGGAGTTTACCTAGCAGGGACCATAATGCCATTTCCACCGCACCAGTATCAGAGGCGGGCACAATACCCAAGTAATAATCTGCGGGTACGCCCAAAATTTCCTTAGAACGGTCAATTACTTCCTTTAACTTCGCTTTTCCGGCTTCAGAACGGTGAGAACGTCCCAAAAAAGCATCTTTGAGGACAGAAACATTCCAACCGGGACGTTTAGCACAAGGACCAGAGGAAAAATTTGGGACTTGGGGTTTTATAGTTGGGGGAGTCAAATTTCCTGACATAAACTAATTGCAATACAACTGCTAGGGGATAATAAACCCGGTTCCTCCATGAAACCGGGTTTTCTTATGTATTCAATAAAAAATTGGCAACTATATGGAATGCTTTGCCGATTAAATACACGTTAGTTTAAGAATATATAAGCAAATTTTACGAACCAAAACCTAGGGGTTGACAAAAAATACTAATTACCTATCAGGCATGAACCAAGTAGATTACCTCCGCATTAGTTTAATAGATCGCTGTAATTTTCGTTGTCAATACTGTATGCCAGAAGGAGCGGAGTTAAATTACATTCTCAAACAAAATTTATTAACAGATGAGGAATTACTCACCTTAATTACAGAAGTTTTTATCCCTGTAGGTTTCTCTCGGTTTCGCTTAACTGGGGGAGAACCCCTATTACGTCCTCGGGTGGTGGAGTTGGTGAGAAAAATTGCTTCTCTTCCCGCTACCCAAGACTTGTCAATGACCACCAACGGCTTTTTACTCGCTCCCATGGCACAAAGCCTCTATGATGCTGGTCTGAAACGGATTAATATTAGCCTTGATTCCCTTAATGCAGAAACTTTTGACCTAATTGCCGGTAATGGTGGTAGACGGCGTTGGCAAGCCGTTTGGGAGGGCATTCAGTCTGCTTTTCGGGTAGGGTTTGACCCCTTGAAGTTAAATGTGGTGGTAATTCCCGGCGTGAATGACCAAGAGGTACTGGATTTAGCTGCATTAACTATTGACAAGCAATGGCATATCCGCTTTATTGAATTTATGCCCATAGGTAATGGTGAATTATTTAGCGATCGCGGTTGGATTGATTCTGAAGAATTACGTCAACGTATTCGTAATCGTTGGGGGTTGACAGAAGCCCAAGTCCGTGGTAATGGTCCAGCTGATGTGTTTAAAATTCCGGGAGCGAAGGGAACCCTGGGATTTATTAGTCAAATGTCAGAATGTTTTTGCGATCGCTGTAATCGAATGCGTCTGAGTGCAGATGGCTGGCTGCGTCCCTGTTTATTAAATGAAGCGGGTCAAATTGACTTAAAAGGTGCTTTGGGTAGGGGTGTTAGCACCACTGAATTACGCCAGCAGGTCGAACATTTATTAACAATCAAACCAGAAATTAACTTCAAACAACGAGAATCTGGAAATAATACCGGAATTTATACCCGTACCATGTCACAAATTGGTGGTTAAGGGATTTTAGATTTTGGATTATGGATTATGGATTATGGATTATGGATTATGGATTATATTTCTTTCTTCCATCACTCCTACTCTTCGGGAAGCCACTTCGTGTCTACACTCCTTCACTCCTTCACTCTTTCCCTCCTTCCCTCTTTCCCTCTGAACTCCGAACTCCGAACTCCGAACTCCGAACTCCGAACTCCTAAATGTAGAGACGGGAAATACCGCGTCTCCACAAATCGAACTTAAGCCATCCGTGAATAGTATTCCACCACGAGTAGCTCATTAATTTGCAGTGCCACCCACTCACGCTCAACGATACCGTTAACTTTGCCCTCCAGCTTGTTTTTATCAAACTCCAAATGGGTGGGAAGGTTTGCCAAGCCAGGATATTGCAAGTTGGTTTCCACCAACTGGCGAGAATTATCTTTGTTTCTGACTCCAATTACCTCACCAGGACGACATTGGTAGCTAGCAATATTCACTACCTTGCCATTAACAGTTACGTGACCGTGGTTAACTAGCTGACGAGCTGCGGGGATGGTGGGAGCCATACCCAACCGGAAAACGGTATTATCCAAACGCATTTCCAGTAATTGCAGCAAAACTTGGCCAGTGGAGCCTGTTACCCGTCTTGCTTTACGGACATAACGCAGTAATTGACTCTCGCTCAAACCATAGTTAAAGCGGAGCTTTTGCTTTTCCTCGAGACGGATAGCATATTCAGAACGCTTTTTGCGATTCTGACCGTGTTGACCGGGGGGATAAGCGCGTCTAGCACTTTTACGGGTTAATCCTGGTAATTCACCCAGGCGACGTGTAATTCTAAGACGAGGTCCTCTATATCGGGACATGAGATTCCTTGACTAATTCCTGTTTAAACTTTACCCAAATAGCTAATTTTAGCATTGATTATTAATATTGCATACAAATAGCGTAATATTGCATACAAATAGCATACAGAATAATTACTTCAAACCTCTGGGTTCTTCTCAGGGAGTGCTATAAATTTTTCTTTATTTTCCCAAAACCTGCTGGTTAAAATACAATTATTTTCGATTCTCCTCCAGTAATATTGAGATAGCATAATACCCTTGGGTGTTTGGAGAACGGAAAATGTTAAGCCAAAAAAATTACTTTACTGCGACTTTCACAGGAATATGCTTTTCTGCCTGCACAATGTTGGCATGGTTTGCTGCATATTCACCTGTACACGCCGTTAATACTTCTTATAAGGATTATCGCCTTTGTGCATTCCAACTGCTTAAGGTGGGTATCGGGGAGGAAAATGCCTCAAAAGCTTGTGCTAATGCTCTACGTCCTGAAGAGGTATCTGCTTGTGTAATCAAAATTGAGCGTCAAACCAAATTAGCTGCTCAAGATATCCTTGCTATCTGCAGGCAAGCACGTCGTCCTCGAAGTTTGGCTAAATGTGTCAATGGTATTAGTAATAACCTGGAACAAGAGAGTGCAAAAACAGCCGCTTTAGACTATTGTGGGCGGAGTTTGTTACCAGTAAGATTTGCTAGCTGTGTAGTTGGCTTGCGAGCGCAAATTAAATTTGAGCCTGTCAAAGCAATGGATACTTGTATTGATGCTAGTGAGTTAATTAGCAACACAGATCCTTCTTTCATTCCAGAAGGTCAAGAATCACAAAAGTTTACCCCCACCTTTGAAACTCAGCCAATTCCCGAAAATATGCAACCAATTCCCGAAAATACAGAACCAACTCCCGAAAATATACAACCAACTCCCGAAAATACAGAACCAACTCCCGAAAATACAGAGAAATAATAGTTATTCATTAGTAGGGACAATTCATAAAATTTTTGATTTTGGATTTTATATTTTTGATCGTGAAATACTTCTTGGGTAACTCAAAACGTATGGAATCGAGAGAGTACCGACCACCAGCAAAGTGTAATTTTCATTCAATCACCCAAACTCTGGACTATGTATTCCAGTACGCTTGTGAAGAAGAGGTCGCTGGATATACATACTCAAACTAGATTGACATATTTATACACGGTCACTTAATGCGATGAGCGTCAGTACCCTTGTATATTAAAGTCATCTCTGTGAAAAATTTGTGGTTGGCGATTTATCCCACGCCGGTTGTTGCCTCAATTCGGGCGTGGGGCTTCTCACCTACTCAGCTAAAATGCCTATCAAAGTAACACGGGAGCATGAGAACCCCTACCTTTTAAGGAGGGGATGAAACCCGACGTGACGGGTTTTAACCCGGAGTATCTATTATTTCCCGCGTTGATTTTCAATATACTTTTTAACTACCTCAGTGCTGACTTGACCTGTTGACGCTACAAAATAGGTTGGTGTCCACAAAGAAGGTAGTTTTTTTAGCTGCGGAAACTCTTTTCTAAGATGATGGGAGGCTCGACCTTTTACCCATCTGGCAACATCTGCGGGTGCTTCGTGTGTTGGCGTATTAACAAATAAATGTACATGGTCTGGTTGAATCTCCAAGGCAATTAAACGCCATCCATGCTCAGTGACTAACTCAAAAATTATCTCCTGTAATCTTTTAGCTACATCACTTTAGAATCCCTCGCGCTTCTAGCCGAGTGAGAAGTCAAGGCATTTCATCTTTCTTTCCAAATACCATCTGTAAAATCATGTGAATTCCACCTTCTTCATGGTACTTGTCTGCCCAATCGCGAATAATTTCATCCAGCTCTGACATGGCTGTTTCTAACTTTTCTGGGGGGATATCCATCTCCTCTAAAATTCGCATAACTTTGCCCTTTCGTTCTGCCCAGTCTTTCATCATGCGGAAATACCGAGCAGTATCCTCCACCATAATGTAGGTACGTTCTTGCTCATCTACAGGAGAATAGAAGGGACGAGCAAGGGCATAAAAAGGCATTCCCCAAGGGGAGTCTACCCGCAGTACTGTCCCTGAGTAAAGTAGCCGTCGCTTGATATGTTCTGCTAAAGCTTCACTCAAAGGCATCTGGTGCTCTTGTGGTAAATCTTCTTGCGATCGCTTGTGCAGAAATTCGATCAATTCCAGAAACTCAAAGGATGTGATCAAATGAGCATCTGGCAATTCACCAGGCAGTTTTTGCTCGATTTGTCTTTTTTCATCACTTGTTAAACTGGTTCCAGGAATCCGGGAACGTCCTGGCACCCAAGGATACTTCTCTAGCCAAACATAAGGGAATTGAATTAGATACCGTGGTTCTTGAGAACCCAGCATCTTAAGTAACTTACCCTCTGTTAATGCTTGCCTGACTTCTTCTACAATGGCTTTGACTCGTTTTGGCTCCAGGTGATGCAAATGCCCTGTCATTCGCAGGTTTTGACCTTGTTCGAGATAGGTCATGTAAATTGCACACTTTGCTGCCGTAGCTGCCGCATCTAAAAATGCCCCGTGCCTATGCCCACTAGTCCGCATGGCACTAAAAGCCAGATAAAGCATGATCTGATCCATTGCGCTAGGACCAAGACGTTTGATCAGATCGATGTCGTTACTCATATTACAGACAATTCAATATCACTTTTACAACTTTGTCAGTCAGTCAAATTAAATTAAATAGTATACACCTGCCTTAAGGTAATGTCTCTACTTAAAATAATTGATTATTTTTTACAAATTAGTTTTGTTAGTAGCGGCTATTACACCCTTTGCTCTGTATTATACAATACAATTTTAGCCAAATAAATTACTCTGAAATATAACACTCCTAAATCATTTATTCAAGTATCTGAACCACTACAGGTAGTATAGACACTATATATATATGAATAAAATGATACACAAAAAATGTAAATTACAAATATTGACTCATATATTTATTCGTTAATATTTGGCTGATCACATAAGATGATTTGTCATGATTTATCTCAAAAATATATACATTTTATTTGGATAATTATTCTTTCATACAAAATGCTAGTAATTATCAATTTAGCAGTAATTTATATTACTTGTGTTTTTAGTAAATTGGGTAATTACTAAGTGAAATACTCATTTATTAAGATTCATGAATAACTCAGTAAAGGATTTCCAATACTAACAATGTCGAGGGCAAAAATATGTATTGATGCATACATATTTTGAGAGAAGACAAAGAGAGGAAGAACAGTGAAGATATAGTAGCTAGAGAAATTAGGGTGATGCTTATGATTGGGAAGATTTGACTTGATTGTTGCGAATTTTTTCAAAACTAACAGCTGCTGCTCCCAAAGTTAGTAATAGTATGCCAAAAATTTGTAGAGGCTGTAAACTTTCTTGAATGATTAAGCCGGCTAAAATTACTACAAATACTGGAACAGTAGCACCAATGATCGCAGATCGGGATGCACCTAATTTACGAACACCAAAATTGTTAAATAAATAGCCACAAAGGGTCAGCATTCCTAGAAGAAAAGCAGTTAAGATTAGTTCTAAAATTTTATTAGTATTTACTTGAAGATTCAAGCTGCTGACTGGGAAAAATGGCAATACCATTAAACCAATAAAGCATGAAAATAGCATGGTAGCAAAATTCACTAATGTGAATGTGACAGGATGTACTTGAGTCGCGCAAATACGGGTTAAAACCACGTAAAAAGCAAACATTATACCCGCAGCGATCGCACTAATACTACCCAAAAATATATCCCCTGTATCAGCTTGAGTTACACCTGCTAAGACCAACAATTCACCCAGGAAAATAGTACTGATGGTAATTGCCCGAAAGGGAGTAGGAATATCCCGCAGTAAGAACCAAGAAAGTAAGGAACTCATGGTGGGATAGATGAAAAATAGAGCGATCGCCATACCCACGGATATTTGACCAATGGCGATGTAAATTAATACCTGAGACAAAAACAAAAAGCACCCACTGAGAATTGATAATAATAATGCTTTTTTACCATTATTGTTATTGGCATTAGTTCTGGCTTTGAAAGAATCAACCAAATTCTGTAAATCTTGCCATACCCAGGGATGAAGTATTGGAGCTAACACCAGCATCAGTGGCATTACTACTAGCATCCGCAACATTAAAATCAGTAAAGAATTACCCAAAGTAGGCAAAATTAATTGCTCTACTTGAAAGACACCAAAAATCTGAGATACTGGCTGAAACATTACCCGAATTGCAACGTTATACAGTGAAGTCACAAGGGTTGATAGTAAAATCAGGAGTAAACCTTGGGGCCGTTGCCATAAGCTAGCAATGATTTGGGAAATTCCCAATGATTGTGTTGGCTGACGAGGAGGAATTGTAGGAGGGACAGAACTTGCAGAGCTACTTGACTGGGGTAAGTTTTCTGGGGGCGCGGTAGGCTCTGTTGTTCCTACTTCTACTCCATGAAGGTTTGTAGAAATTTCATTCCCTAGTGTTTCATCGGTTTGAATTACCGTTGGTGTACTTGTTATGGGTAAATCTGATGAGATTTGCTGTGGTATTTCCGTTGTTGATGTAGAAGATGGCTCATCAGTTTGAATTACCGTTGGTGTACTTGTTATGGGTAAATCTGATGAGATTTGTTGTGGTACTTCCGTTGTCGATGTGGAGGATGGCTCATCGGTTTGAATTACCGTTGGTGTACTTTCTAGGGGTGGATTGAATGGGATTTGCTGTGGTACTTCCGTTGTCGATGTGGAAGATGGCTCATCGGTTTGAATTACCGTTGGTGTACCTCCTAGGGGTAAATCGGGCTGAATCACCGTTGGTGTGCCTCCTAGGGGTGGGGGAGTTTGTATTTCAGTAAAAATGTTATCTGAATCTAAATTTTGGTTAATAGAGTTTTCTAAAGTATTTTTTTCTAATTCCTTGCGGAGACGGTTCACCAACTCCACCAAAATTAATTCTCCCTGTTGCTGTTGATTTTGCATCCGGGACAATTGTTGAGAAAGGCTATTTTGATAGCTTTTTAGTTCCTGCTGTAGGGAATGAATGGTAATACTCAGCGTGTCATCTAAAGTACCGAGAATTTGCTGGATATTTTCCTGTTCATGGGGTGCCTGGTTGCTTCCATCCCCAGGAGTCAATGTTTCTCTGTTATTGTTTACCTGGGTTCCTTGATTAGCTAACTTTTCCAGGGAACTATTTAACTGAGAGGATATGTGACTGGCTAAAACTTGACCCAACTGTCGCACTAAAGCCTGTTGTTCATTAATTTGTCTACCTCTTTGTAAATCATCTTTTTCCGTTTGCAGGCGTTGAATATCATCAGTCAAACGGTCTTTTTGTACTTGTAGCCGTTTGACATCTTCCTGTAAAGACTTGAGTAAAGTTCGCTGAATGATTTGTAGTTCTTCCGTCACAATCCGCAAAGCAGTATCTGCGTCTCCCAAAGGACCGCCTTTTTTGCGTGAATTTTCCGATCGCTGCTCAAATCGCCCCATAAATGTCTAACCCTCTGATCTGTTGACAATCGAGTAGTTTTCTGTAGACTCGATCGGCACTTACACTCTCAACTATATATGGAGTATTTATATTTTTATATTTGGTGATACCCTATATAAAACCCGAAGTTATCAATCCCATCAGAAAACTTCCATAAATTTGAAGATAATAGCACTCAAGGCAGCACTTGCAGGAACTGTTATTAACCATGCAGCAGCAATCTCTTGAAGTGTTTGCCATGCTAAATATTGGGGTTTTTGTAACAGTCCAATGCCCACCACAGCACCTACTAGAGCATGGGAAGTAGATACTGGTAAACCCAGCCGAGAAGCAAGCAGAATGGTCACAGAGGTGGCAAACTCGGCACAAAATCCACTACTGGGTTGTATGCTCATAATGCGATCGCCAATGGTGGCAATTACTTTTTTACCCCAAATTGCTAAACCCGTAACTATACCAGCACCACCTACAATTAAAATCCATAGGGGAATGGCTAATTCTCCTACAGGAAGTGTATTTGTTTGATTAATATAAACAATCACCACCACCGGAGCAATGGCATTTCCCACATCATTAGAACCATGGGCAAAAGCCACAAAACAAGCACTCAACAATTGATAGCGAGCAAATAATCTTTCAACTGGGGAGTGGGGAGTGGGGGAGTTGGGGAGTGGGGGAGTGTGGGGAGTGTGGGGAGTGTGGGGAGTGTGGGGAGATGGGGAGATGGGGAGATGGGGTGATTGGGAGATGAGGTGATTGGGAGAAATATTATTTATTTGTTGTATTCCCTCCTTCCCTCCGGGCGGGGAAACCCCGCCCCTACTCCTTCCCTCCTTCACTCCTTCCCTCTGAACTCCGAACTCCGAACTCCGAACTCCGAACTCTTCCAACTGTTGCCAACTGTAAAGTGTTAGTCCAAAGGTGGCGATCGCTCCGATAAATATGGGAAGATCGTGATTGGGAAGATTTAAACCTAGTTGCTGATTCAGAAAATTTGTTACCCCTTGAGTGAGTGATGGTAAAGCGATCGCTCCAAAGACTCCCACGACAACAACACTTAGCCAAGGAATCCACTCATTTAATTGCGTATTTTTACTCGATTCATATAAAATCCAGTGCTTAATTTGACTGTAAAATAAAACTGCGATCGCACCACTGATAATTGGGGTGACAATCCAAGCCAGGGTAATACGTTCAATTGATGACCAATTAATGGCATTTACTCCCAAAGCTACCCAACTAAATCCAGCGATCGCTCCCACTATGGCATGGGAAGAGGACACGGGTAAACCCAAGAATGTGGCAATTTGTAACCACACACCACCAGCCAGTAACACCGCTATCATCCCTGTCACAAAAATGTGGGGTGCATCTGTAAATAAAACAGGGTTGGCAATTTTAGTACTGAGTGTTTGGGATACTTGATGACCAAACAGTACTGCTCCGGTAAATTCTAATACTCCGGCAATGATTAATGCTTGTTTGAGAGTAATAGCCTTGGAACCGACGGAAGTACCCATGGCGTTAGCAACGTCATTGGCTCCCAGATTCCAAGCTACGTAAAAGGCTAGTAGTATGATGAGGAACATGGAGTGATGGTTGATAGTTGTTAGTTGTTAGTTGTTAGTTGTTAGTTGTTAGTTGATGGTTTAACTCCTTCACTCCTTCCCTCCCTCACTCCTTCACTCCCTCACTCCTTCACTCCTTCCCTATTCCTGATGTGGATAAATTAAGATTTTATAGGTCTCTGCGGTGGGTGCGATCGCTTGTTCTACGGCTTGTGATAAATTTTGTAAGGTATAGCGATCGCTAATTAAGGCTTTAACATCAATCCGGCGATTAAAGACAATATCAGCCGCCAAATTTTGTAAGCGGTAGGATGAACTATAACTACCCATCAAGTCAATTTCTCGCCGGTACAGGACATTGGGATTAATGGGAATTTCTACTTGATCGGGAAATTCAGCAAAAAATAGTATTTTTCCTCCCTTGCGGGTACAATCTAAACCTTGGAAGAAAGCCTTATCACTGGGAACCGCTAACAAGGTAACATCCACACCCATACCATCGGTTAATGCCTGAATTTTAGCCGGTAAATCAGCATCGCGGGCATCAAAAGCAGCTTCCGCACCAACTTCTAACGCCTTCTCTATTCTAGAAGGAAGTAAATCAGTAGCGATCGCTCTCCCACCAAAATATTTTACCAGCATCACAAACATTAACCCAATTGGTCCTGCGCCAGTAATTAACACCGTTTGTCCAGGAGCAATTTGAGCTTTTTTCACTGCTTTGAGACAGCAGTTAGTGGGTTCCACAAAACTTGCTTCTTCAAAACTAATATCATCGGGTATGGGAATTAACCCCCCATTCTCCACAATATGTCCGGGAACCTTAACATATTCAGCAAAACCCCCACCACTGGGAGCAAATCCCGCCGTTGTGACGATATTTTTATAGGTATCGCACATGGAAAAATTATCATTCATGCAGTAAGCACAACGCATACAGGGAATATGGTGCATTACTGCCACCCGTTGTCCTACTTGCCATTTTTTCACATCTGCACCCACCGCAGTGATAACTCCCGCAGTTTCATGTCCAAAGATGCGGGGGGGTTCGTAAAGGGGGTAAAGGATTTTTTTAATATCTGATTGGCATAAACCGACTACTCGCACCTGTACCAGCACCTCATCTGCTTCTAGGTTGGGTACGGGGAGTTCTTCGTAAGAAAGTTGCTTAACGCCTCTAAATACTTGTGCTTTCACGTTGATTTCTCATGGCTCAACGATTATAGATGTAACATCTAGTGGCATGATTTGGGTTATGATTTTTTTACTAGCTCTTTTTCCAAGTTTTGGTCAAATATTGGGAATGCCTTAATCTCCTCCAAATTCACGCAAACGAATGTTACTTGCAAATTTTGGCAATCTGTTATTTGTTTCTAAATTGTCTAGTAATTCAGCAACAGTCAGTGGTGGATTCTGCAAGTCCTCAGATTGTTGCCTAATGACTTGTATCATTTTCTTTGGGAACGACTCATCAAGGTGAACTAGAAAATCATCTGGATGCCAAGCCTCAATACCCCAAGGAATTAAAGCTTCTGCTGGGAAGTGTTTTAAATTTGCAGTGACAACAACCCCAGTCTTAGCAATGATAGCAGCAGCAACAACCTGGCGATCGCCAGGTTCATTACTCATGACTGCAACTAATTCTGGTGGTACTTCTACCATTGCTTCTGGAAAATGTGTTTTTAGCATCTGTTGAAAACGTGCTGCTTTGTCATCCGTCATCCTCCCTTTTTTCACAAGATTACGAGTAGCACCATCAAGAATTTCTTGGGAAAAATGAACTTGGTATAACTCCGCTTCAGCAGCACGTAGTAGAGTATCACACAAAGGCATGGGGTAAAGAACGCAGGAATCCAAAAGGACGGAAAAAGAAGTCATATTAATTTTTTGTTCACTAACTTCCCTGATAATAAAAATACTTAGGAACAAAAATCATATTAAGTGTCTAACTTACAACTATCATCATAAAATCCTTCTTCTTCAAGGAATTGAGTTAGTTTCTTCATTCCTTCCCGACGCTTTATATCCCGTTGTTCTTTATACTTCATCAAATCCTGAAAATTCACCCGCCGATGGGAACCCACTTTGATGTAAGGTATTTCCCCCTGTTCTAATAACTTAATTAGATAAGGACGGGAAACATTGAGAAAATCGGCTGCTTGTTGTGTTGTCATCTCCTCTTCTTGGGTGACTATAGATATAGCCTTACCCAATGCCATAGCATGAACCACTTGCAGTAATGCCTGATAAACTGATTTGGGGATAGCAATTTCTTCTCCGTTACTTCCTACTAATTTCCCTGGGGAAGGTTCTTGTCTGAGTATCCGTTCTAGTTCTTTGATGGATTCTGTTTCTTGGTGGGGAGAAATAACCGACTCCGTTGGCAAGCTATGTTTTAACATGATGGTTGTTTTTATCAGCATTATTCCTAAATATATTACATAAACGAAATATCCGAAATAATTATCAAATTAATATATAAAACCTCGTGCCGCTAGGTGGGGCGAGGTTCAGTCTTACATTTAATTACGCCTACCTACTTAACTGTAAAACTGTGATAAATTTGATAAATCGCGCTAGTTGCGATCGCTAAAATGACTAGATTTCCCCATGATCAATTTGCAAAAGACTACCTCAAGGAACTGTTAACTCCTTTGGGAACGGTAGAAACGAGTCGTGATGTCACATCTGAAGTACGAGAAATTGATGTTTGGTTTGCACCTAACCCATCAAAGTCAACGAGGAGTAGACAAATAATTGGTTTACTAGGAAGATTTGCGGCTACTCCTTCAGTGTTTGAACCTTTTCGCAATGCAGCTACCCCAAGCCAGATTCGTAGCTGTATCAGTAAGCTGTTTGATATTCATGCTGGTTTACAGCGTCAGGCAAATCGAGATAATAGTCCTATGAAGGAGGATGATTTACCTTGGTTATGGATTTTTTCTCCTACAGCTTCAGCAACAACATTAGATGGGTTTAGAGCTATCGTTGATGAAGAAAATTGGTTACCAGGGGTATATTTTCTCGGAAAATATCTGAAAACAGCTATAGTCGCTATTCACCAGTTACCACGCACCGAAGAAACACTTTGGTTGAGAATTTTGGGTAAGGGTAGAGTTCAGAAGCAGGCTATTGATGAATTGATAGAACTTCCAGAAAATCATCCCTTTCGTTCCAATGCATTAGAGTTGTTGTATAACCTGCGTATCAATTTGGAAGCCAGTCAGGATTTAGATGAAGAGGATAGGGAATTAATCATGGAGTTATCGCCACTATATTTACAACGTTTAGAAGAAGCTAAACAAGAAGGAGAACAGGAAGGAGTAAGAAGAGAACGCCGCGCTACGATAGAGAATTTGTTAAAGCTGCGCTTTGGCTCACTGGATGAGCAACTTTCAGCCATTATTGAGCCATTGTTAGAGTTACCACCGGAAGAATTTACTTTTTTGTTGCTGCAATTATCGCGGGAGGAACTTTTGGCTAGGTTTGGTAGATGATAACTAGAGTTTTTGTTTGAGTCTTTAATGGGATATAAATACTCCAAAGATTGATTTATCACCTTGTCTAAACTCACCCATTCAGGGACAATATCTCCACACAAGGATGAGGTTCAAGGATGGTTGAGCAAACATACACAGCTGATGTGTTAGTTGTCGGTGGTGGAACAGGTGGAACCGCAGCAGCCATCCAAGCGGCGCGTAGAGGGGCTAAAACCATCCTAGTAAGTGAATTCCCCTGGTTGGGGGGTATGTTAACCTCTGCGGGGGTTTCTGCGCCCGATGGGAATGAATTAGAAGCATTTCAGACGGGGTTATGGGGTGCGTTCCTGAGAGAATTACAACACCGTCAACCGGGAGGATTAGATAACAGTTGGGTTAGCTTTTTTAGTTTCGATCCCCGTGTAGGGGCACAAATTTTCGCTGATTGGGTAAGAGAGTTGCCTAATCTGCAATGGATTTCTGGATATTTCCCCCTAGAAGTATTAAACCAGGGAAGTTGTGTAACGGGTGTGCGGTTTGCAGATTTTACTGTCAATGCCAAAATTACCCTTGATGGGACAGAATTAGGGGATTTATTAGCTTTAGGGGAAATACCTCATCGCTGGGGATGGGAATTACAATCTGATTGGGGAGAACCTAGCGCACCCATTGAGTTTAATTCCCTGACAGCCAAATATCCCGTGCAATCCCCTACATGGGTGGTAATTATGCAAGATTTTGGTAGAGAAATTGCCCCAGAAATTCCCCCTGCGCCCAATTACAACGAATCTCTGTTTACCGGCGCTTGGGATAATTATGGTGCAGAGAAATTCATGAATTATGGACGCTTACCTGGTGGGTTATTTATGATTAACTGGCCCATCTGTGGTAATGATTATGGGGAAGGGGTCGGTCGATTAATTGAATCAGCAGCCGCAAAGCAAGAATTTCTCCAAGAATGTTATTCTCATAGCCAGAATTTCGCTCATTTTATTCAAAAACACCTTGGGAAACGTTACGGTTTAGCAAAAAATATCTTTCCCAATATCCAAAATACAAACGCAGCTTTTGCCCTTCATCCCTACTACCGAGAAAGTCGCCGCCTGGTAGGGTTAACTACCATCCGTGAACAAGATATTTTACCAATTCCAGAGGGCAGAGTAGCTGCTTTACATGAAGATGCAGTTACTATTGGTAATTACCCCAATGACCACCATTATCCAGGTATCCAATTTAAATTACAACCTAAATCCATCCGTTGGGGAGGACGGTGGACGGGAACTCCTTTCACCATACCCTACAGCAGTTTGATTCCGGTAACAACAGATGCTTTCTTAGTATGTGAAAAGAATATTTCTGTATCCCATATTGCCAATGGTGCCACCAGATTACAACCTGTTGTTATGGGTATTGGTCAAGCGGCGGGAATGGCTGCGGCGATGTGTACTCAGATGGATATTCAACCAAGGGATTTACCAGTAAAACAACTACAGAGGGCTTTATTGCAAGATATGCGATCGCCTAACGGCGGCTTTGAAGGAGCATCATCGCCGATGGCAATTATTCCTTTGTTTAACCTATCTCCGCAACACCCACAATGGTTGTATTGGCAACAGTATTATTTGGATAATTTGGATACCTACCCTTCTAGTGGTAACTGTGATGGTATATGTTGTACTCAATATTATTACGGTAATGGTGATACAGTGTTACCACAGAAATCCGATCGCTTTACAGGCTTTTTCCTCAACTCAGATAGGCAAAATTACAGATTGCAGATCGTCAGTCCTGCCGAACATCAAGGAATGATTTACCATCTGGTGACAATAGTGGCAAATATTGAGCTGCAACTACAATCCTTACTCCACGGGCAAAACATACAAATTTTTGGTCGTCTCAATTCTGCTGGGAGCTGGTTACTAGTTGAACATATTGACAATTAACCATATTATCCTAGATAAGTAAAAAAAAATACTTTTAGTTATTTGTCCGGATGCAGTAAAAGAAACTACGTATCAGTGAAGTGGAGAGTTTCAAAATAAACATCTGCTATGCGTGCTTCCATTTTAGTTTTCGCTATCACCCTATTTTTTGGATCTTTGAACTTAAACCACGTGCAAAATCAAGAAGTATCATTTTCCGACAGTTCCCAGAATGCTACTTTAGCAAACTATGGAGGCCAAAGATGCAGAAACTACAGAGATAATAGATGTAGAAATTATAGAGGTAGCGGCAGAAGAGCTTTAAAGACTACCAGTAAGAATGGTACTTTAGTTTAGTAACGAGGGCGTAATACAAGTTTTGGGACATAAAATGTCTTGTAGTAAAATGATCGACAATAGATAAACAGGGTGTACTTTTTATTACTTGTATTAGACTCTGTGCCGATTAAATGTAGCTTTTGAGACTGGATACAGTTATGCGATCGCCCAGAATTTGCATAGTTAAGTAGTATATGCAAACATGAATTATCAGTCAGAAAATATTTCATTATTTCTGTGGTTGATTTCCTCTGCGAGCATCTATTATCCATAGTTTGGACAAGTTAAATCATTTCAGTTATCAGTTAAAAGATGCGGTAGGAAATATCCACAACATCACCATATTGTTCAATATATTGCTATCGTCATAGCTATCAAGGTCAGTATCTGAATGGCTGAAATAGCTGAATATCAATAATTAGTTTGGTTAGCCAACGGGAACTCCTCCGGAGTACAGAAATTTTATTCTACCGTTGCTCTAATTGCGATCGCTTTTCAAAAATATCCAATCCAAAAGCTAATTGTGCATCCAACTGTATTTCATTTCTGGAAATACTGCACATATCTATCTCTATCCCATTTTCAGTTCTGGTTTTTGTTGTAGATATCTGCATCCCAGAACTTTTTGCTATTTTTGCATTCTTCATGGGTGAAGGTAAATACTTAGGTGAGCGTCTAATAAGCTTATTTTTTATACATAAATGTACTCGGCTTCAACCGCTCCGAAATAGAGTAAACCACCCACACTTTACCGCCAGATCAGTGTGGGCTTTTAGTACCCCTGAACAGTCTTGGTGAAAACAAGATAACAACATCCTGCAAGGGATAGGTTGTGAATCTCCTTGCTTCTAGTAAGGAGAGCGTCAACATAACACAATCCTATATGCAGGCAATTGTGGATTAAAGACAACGACTCTCTTGGTAAATGCTTGTTTCATAGGCATCGAGCCGATGAAACAAGCGCAGGGAGTCCATGTATGCCAGCTCACCGTTCTGTTAGAGCGCGGGACTTATAGCTCAGAGAACCCCTCAAAAGTTAAAAAAATATTTATTAAATTCCCATCTCAGATATATCTGTTGATTGTTTTTAATTTCGTAAAAATTCTCAATGTTAGCTCTAGATGTTGGGACAAAATCGCTATCCTAGAGTGAGAGCAGGAAAAATATCACAACAGTCAGCACCCCGCTCTAAAGAGACGGAGCTTCAAGCCCCCATCTTTAGGTAGCTGACCAGCCGTGCGTCTTAACTGACTACGTTATCAGCAAGTGCCAAAGTTCCTACCTTGGAATGCGTTGGTTCGCCAGTTCCAAGCTCTAGAACCTGAGCGTTAACCAGCTTTACGAGGGGTAAGGCAGTGCGAAATGGAAGTGCCGACTGATAACATTGGCGTTAGCGAAGCGGGACGAAGTCCGGCGCACTTTACTGGAGTAGCAAGGCGATTCCCGGCATACAGGGAAGTGGGTA
>JASJCJ010000144.1 GCA_030066045.1 Calothrix sp. MO_167.B12 | reverse complement strand
TTGAAACAGCTTTTACTTCGATGTGGGAACGTAACTTTGGATTTCCCAGATTTAAAAAACGTGGTCGGATGCGGAGTTTTGTTTTTCCTCAGTTCAAAAACAACCCAGTCATGGGTAATAAAATTAAATTGCCTGTAATCGGCGTGGTTGGATTTAGAAAATCCCGACCAATACCAGAAGATGCAAAAGTTAAGCAAGTGAGAATTGTTAAGCGTGTTTCTGGATGGTATGCAATGATAACGCTGCAATGGGATGTAAATGTGCCTCAACCGATACCACACGGCAAGGCTTTGGGTGTAGATGTGGGTTTAACGTCAATGGTTGCAACTTCCAATGGTCTTTTGGTCAAGCGTCCAAGGTTTTTTGTTGATGCCGAACGTAAGCTGAAATTGCTACAACAGCGTGTTAGTAGAAGACGCAAAGGCTCAAACAATTGGTTAAAAGCACAAAGGAAGGTTGCAAAGTTACATGAATATGTTGCTAACTGTCGTAAAGATTGGCATAGAAAGCTTTCACATCAACTATGTGAAGGCGTAGGGATGATATTTGTTGAGGATTTAAATTTGGTTGGTCTGTCCCGTGGGATGTTGGGTAAACATTGCCTTGATGCGGGTTTTGGTCAATTCTTTAACATCCTTGAGCAAACTTGTTTTAAGCGCGGTGTCTATTTTCAAAAAGTGGATGCAAAGCATACAAGCCAAATATGCCCCAATTGCCAACACGAAACGGGTAAGAAGACATTAGCCGAACGTGTTCACAAGTGCGACAATTGTGGCTATACAACCGATAGAGACATAGCCGCGTCTCAAGTAGTTCTGATTAGAGGGCTTGCAGCCGTAGGGCATGCGGTGAAGATGCTTAACGAGGGTAAAGCGGTTGCGCTCCCTATGAGTTAAGAATCTCAGCGTCTTTAGACCTGAGAGTGTCAATACCTATTTTGTGGCACAGATATGCGATTGTACGGCATACTTTTTGTGTAAGGATTCGTAGCTGGTGGTTAGTGATTATCTCTCACTTAACCTGTGACTAAACCTATTTACCAACAATACTTCTACTTCTCTTGTAAATACCCATGACCGATTGTCCCCTAAAACTCAGCGGTAACGAAATTCGTCAAAAGTTCCTCGACTTCTATGCCCAACAAGGACACCAAGTTGTCAAGAGTGCGTCCCTGGTACCAGAAGATCCTACTGTGCTGCTGACCATCGCGGGGATGCTACCATTTAAACCGATCTTTCTGGGACAGCGTACCCCCGATTTCCCTAGGGCGACTTCTTCTCAAAAGTGTATCCGTACTAATGATATTGAAAATGTGGGACGCACCAAACGCCATCATACGTTCTTTGAGATGTTGGGTAATTTCAGCTTTGGGGATTATTTCAAGGAACAGGCTATAACCTGGGGTTGGGAAATCTCTACGCAATTGTTCGAGTTACCAAAAGAGCACCTAGTTGTCAGTGTTTATCAGGAGGATGACGAAGCCTATGCAATTTGGCGTGACAAGATTGGTGTGCCAGAGAAGCGGATTCAGCGCATGGGGGCGGATGATAACTTTTGGGCTTCCGGTGCCACTGGTCCTTGTGGTCCCTGTTCGGAAATATACTATGATTTTCATCCGGAATTGGGGGATGAAAATATTGATTTAGAGGATGATTCCCGGTTTATCGAGTTCTACAACTTGGTATTTATGGAATCTAACCGGGATGGGGATGGTAATTTAACTCCCTTAGCCAATAAAAATATTGATACGGGAATGGGTTTGGAGAGAATGGCGCAAATTCTCCAACAAGTTCCTAATAATTATGAAACTGATTTAATTTTCCCCATAATTAAAACAGCAGGGGAGATTGCGGGGATTGATTACGCCACCAGCGATGAGAAAACTAAAGTTTCTCTGAAGGTTATTGGCGATCATATCCGGGCTGTAGTACATATGATCGCTGATCAAATCCGTGCTTCCAATGTGGGGAGGGGTTATGTACTGCGGCGTTTAATTCGCCGGGTGGTGCGTCATGGTAGATTAATTGGTATTGAAGGAGAGTTTACCACCAAAGTTGCCGAAACTGCGATCGCTCTGGGTGAGTCAGCTTACCCTAATCTGCGTCAACGGGAAAATGCCATTAAAGCAGAGTTGCAACGGGAAGAGTCTCGCTTCTTGAAGACATTGGAACGGGGTGAGAAGATGTTGGCAGAGATTATCATCCAGTTGCAGCAGCAAGGTAAAACAGTAATTAGTGGTGAGTCAGCATTTAAACTCTACGATACCTATGGCTTCCCCCTGGAATTAACCCAGGAAATCGCCGAGGAACAGGGCTTAACTGTGGATGGTGATGGCTTTGGTATGGAAATGCAAAAGCAAATCGAACGAGCTAAATCTGCTCACGAAACTATTGATTTAACGGTACAGGGTTCCCTGGATAAGTTAGCAGAACACATCCACGCAACAGAATTCCTTGGTTATAGCCAAGCAAGTACATCTGCAAAAGTTGAAGTATTGTTAGTAGATGGTATTTCCCAAGAGGAAGCAGAAGCGGGAACAGAAGTACAAATAGTCCTCAACCAAACCCCATTCTATGCCGAATCCGGAGGGCAAATTGGAGATAAGGGTTATTTATCCGGTGATGGCTTTGTTGTCACCATTGATGATGTAAAGAAAGAATCTGACTTCTTCGTTCACTTTGGACGCATTGAACGGGGTACAATCAGGGTAGGGGATACAATAACCGCTCAAATCGATCGCAGTTGTCGTCGTCGTGCCCAAGCAAATCATACTGCCACCCATTTATTACAAGCGGCGTTAAAGAAAATTATTGATGATGGCATTTCCCAAGCAGGTTCCTTGGTATCCTTCGACAGATTGCGCTTTGACTTTAACTGTCCCCGTGGTTTAACCCCAGAGGAACTTACCCAAATAGAAGAATTGGTAAATACTTGGATTGGGGAAGCACATACCGCTAAAATAGAGAGTATGCCCTTAGAACAAGCTAAAGCCAAAGGTGCGATCGCAATGTTTGGGGAAAAATACGCTGAGGTGGTGCGGGTAATTGATTTCCCTGGGGTGTCGATGGAATTATGTGGGGGAACCCATGTCAGTAATACTGCGGAGATTGGTGTATTTAAAATTATCTCTGAAGGTGGTATTGCTTCTGGGGTACGGCGGATAGAAGCGGTGTCTGGTCCGGCAATCCTAGACTATCTCAATGTTCGGGATGTGGTAGTTAAGGATTTAAGCGACAGGTTTAAAGTAAAACCAGAGGAAATACCAGAAAGAATTACTACCCTGCAAACAGAGCTGAGAAATAGCCAGAAGGAAATAGAGAGCTTGAAGTCGCAGCTGGCGATCGCAAAATCTGATAGTTTAATATCGACGGTGGAAACTGTGGGTGAGTTTAAGATATTAGTTGCCCAAATGGAAGATGTTGATGCTGCTTCCTTGCAAACTGCAGCGGAAAGGTTACAGCAGAAGATTGGTAGTGGTGCTGCGGTGGTGTTGGGTTCTATTCCGCAAGCAGGGAAGGTTAGTTTGGTGGCTGCATTTTCCCCAGAGGTGAACAAGAAAGGCTTACAAGCGGGTAAATTTATCGGTGCTGTTGCTAAGATTTGTGGCGGTGGCGGCGGTGGAAGACCTAATTTAGCCCAAGCTGGGGGAAGGGATGAGAGTAAGTTACCGGAGGCGTTGGAGAAAGCGCGGGGTGATTTGCAAGCTGGTTTGGGTTGATATTTGTTTCGCGCATTAGATACGAAGTGGCTTCCCGTAGGGTAGACGCAAAGGCACAAAGCATAAGTAGGGTGCGTTACGCCGTCTAGGCTAACGCACCTTAAATTGCGGATGGTGCGTTACTGCTAACAAATCTTAAATTATGGTGGTGCGTTACGCTAAAGCGATAACACACCCTACCTGCTTTACTATAAAGTGTCAATACAATATCCACCGTAATTGACTGAGGAAGGGATGGGAGTAAGTTACCAGAGGCGTTGGAGAAGGCGCGGGGTGATTTGCAAACTGGTTTGGGTTGATTAGTATAATTAGGGTGCGTTACGCGAAAGGGAGTAAATGTTATTGAGGAAATTAGTTTAGAGCAATTACAACAAATTCAAGCAATTGCCAGCAAATTTAAAAATCTTGAGTGTATTGAATGTGCTAACGCCATTAAAGATTACTTACTTTTAGAGGGAATCAGCGGAAAATTAATTAAGATTTATACAGGTGCTGGGACAGGTAGAGACAGCTATATTTATGATGATAGCGTTCCTGGCGATGCTATTTCTATGAATGGTCATCACCAAGGAGTTTCTATCTTGATTAATAACATAGAAACTGTTTTTGATAATCACCATCCTACTGGTATCCCGAAAAATCAATGGCTAGAAAATCTCCAGTTTTACGGAAAACTTTATGCTGGTAAAAACTTCGAGATAGAAGAGTCAACATTTTAAATTAATAGAGGTTTTATGGAATTTCTTACCCAAAAAAATACACTAAAGAGAAAATCTGAATATCTCTATGAAATGCTACAACGCATTCAGCAGCGTCCAGGAATGTTCTTAGGAAAACCTTCTATTACCCGCTTAAAGTCATTTTTAGATGGATATATTGCATCAAGACAAGATTTAGGTTTAGCTACAACACAAGAAGAAATTGAATTTGAGAAATTCCAAACCTGGGTACAGGAAAGATTTAAAATTGAATCTGCCCATGGTTGGGACAGCATTATTTTGTTTTATTCTGCTGATGAAAAAGATGCTCTGAATAATTTTTTTGAATTGTTGGAAAAATTTCGTCATGGAGAGAAAGCATCTAGATAATAATATGAAACAAACAACGCAACTAACCGCTATTATTGAACGCGAAGACGATTGGTATGTAGCACTCTGTTCCTAACTAGATATTGCTAGTCAAGGAAAGACAATTGAGTCAGCACGAGATAATCTGGTTGAAGCACTGGAATTATTTTTTGAAACCGCATCTAAATTTGAAATTCAGGAAAAACAGCTACATCATGAAGCAATCTCTCATTACCAGGCTGGATATGTAATAGTACTTTAGTACTATATTGTCAGGGAATAGATTATAATAATATAGTGAATAGTACTTGGAAGGCGGGTCTGAGTATGATTGACTGCCTAGATGTGGCTCGCTACTTTATTGTCAGAGCATACGAGGATGGGATAGAAGCTGAAATGACCAACATGAAGGTTCAAAAGCTTCTATATTATGCACAAAGCTTACATTTAGCACTTTACGATGAGCCATTGTTTGATGAAGAAATTCAAGCATGGCGATATGGTCCAGTGTGTCCTCCTGCTTACAAATTTTACAGTAATTTTGAAGCGAATCAATTACCTATCCCTAATAAAGAAGAATCTTTACGAAGCATATCTGATGAAAATAAAGAATTGCTAGAAGAAGTTTGGGGATATTTTGGTGGTTATCATGCTTATCGGCTCAGTGATATGACTCACGGTGAATTTCCCTGGAAAAAAGCTAGGAAGGGATTACCACCTCAAGCAAGTTCCACTGAACCAATCCAACGTCAAGATATGAAAGCGTTGGGTGAGCAAAAACTGGATGTGATGGAACGTGAAAATCCTGCTTATGAACCAGTGATGTCGGAAGTCTTGAATGATGCTTTAAACTCGGAATCTTCAACTCGTGTTGGTAAAGGAGAAGTGCGTGACTGGCTCAACTCCCTTCTTGATTGAGGAATCTGATAATTTTAGACGTTCGTTCAAGAAACTTGCCAAGTTTCATGGGAATGATTTTGTTGAGTTGATTGCTGAAGTACTGGAAAATTTGCTCGAAGAGCAGTATCCCATAAATTCCCGTCAAGAACCTTTACCTAGCAAGATTAATTTACCGGAAGAATGGACGTTTCACAAGCTGGAATTAAAGGTTGGGAGAGGAGCATCAGGACAAATTCGATTGATGTATTTAGTCAATACCAATGATTGCATCATCAAACTTGTTTGGATTTACAGTCACGAACAGTTTAGCAAACGTCCTGCAGATAAAGATTTAAAGAGTGTTATTCAGGAAATCTTAGATTTTTAACTTTGAGAATTTTTGTAAATTCTATATACAATGGTTCCTGGTTGCTCAAAATGCACTAACTAATAGTAACAATGGTACCAATATAAAAATCTATTCTGCCATACTAACATAACCAGTTGCGATCGCTTTTATTTCGACACCACCTACAAACAGTTGGTAAACCTGAAAAGCTTGACGCATCAAGGTTTTACTTTTTGTATAAGTCCCATCAATCGTTAATATTCGACTTAAATCAAAAACATGCCAAAATGGCAAGACTATTTTTTCCCCTTGAGATATTATTATTGATTGTCTAAATAAACTTATACCTCCTCACCATTTTGTGCATTGTTAAGTGAAGTATCACTATTTGTAAATTTATTTATATTTGCGATGCACTTCTAGAAAAAATGGCAGTATTATTACTGTACTTTAAAATTCCAGCTTATTTGATTTTTTCAAATTTTTGGACAAGATTTTTGTCGATTTCCATCCTCATCTATAAAAACATGATTAGGGGTTAAAAGCCATGAGCAACATAAAACTTGAAAATCTAGATAATAGTCCAATTGATTTCGATTTAAGTGAAGAAGATATTACAAGTATTAAAGGTGGGATGAATCACCCATTTAAATTAAGAACTAAAGAGGATTTTTATGATGAGATTATTATTATTAAAATCGAATGTTATTGCCCTGATGAAGATTGGTTAAAGCCACCATTACTAGAACCATAAGCTGAATTCGCTTAAATGTAGAGACGTTAATATATAGGAATCCGGTTTGATTGTTGTAGGAATTACGCAACTGGCATATTTTTTCTGTAGGGGAGGCAAAATGCAGTGTAGATTTTCTGCCCGCATTACTGCCATTGCGTGACGTTACGAGAATATTTGAACGTAGCAATGAGACTTGTAACCTCACACACCAACCACCGATTGTGACAATTGCGTAAGTCCTGTATTGAATAAAATTGGGTACTTGTAGGGTGCATTATGCTAACAGCACCCCACACCGAGCTATATTACCAGATGGTGCGTTACGCTGCGCGATAACACACCCTACTGGACTGACACGCCTAAAAATGTAGGTTGGGTTGAGCGATAGGGAAACCCAACAAAGCTTTACTGGTGTTGGGTTTCATTCTATTGCTACGCAACGCTAACGCGAACAACCCAACCTACACCTATTGCACTGTTTTAGCTGTGTCAGTCCACTACGTGTTTTAAGCGCAAGCGCAGGCTATGCCAACAGAAATCAAATAGTAATCCTACACAACGTCTCTGTATAATGAAAATATTATCTTCATACATATAGTGTTTTTCGGTTGAGTTAGATACATAATCAAACCTCAACCGGGCTAAAGCCACTCCTCTCCTTAGCAAGAAGAGGGAAAGGGAATGAGGTAAGAGTCTCTATTGCATCCAAATGAAAACCGCTATATATGCTTAACGCCAAACTGACACTAAGTGGCAAAGTCTTTTATTGGTGTTTAATAACTATCATATTAAAACAATTTTTACAGCCAGTAAGGAAGAAAAAATAATGAATCATGTTAGTGAATTGGCAATTAATTATCTTCAACGTTATGGCTGTCACATTGATGAAGACTATAAAACTTTTTTAAGAGAGGCTTGTAAGATTCATCCACCACCACATGGTATGGCATGGTATGGTAATTTTTATCGTCAGCGTGCCCGTAAAGCTGAGTGGTTTGCTAACTCCCTGATTGCGAATGCTGCTGAAGAAGGAAATGGTTCTAGGAAAGTTTGGCACTTCTCGCGGTGCATCTCGGAGCCGGAATATGCAGAGTTAGTTCGCAGCCACTCCATTGATGAATCTCGCCACTCAAAAATGTTTGTTGCCTTAGTGAATATATTGTTTCCTACCCAATTAGAAACAGATTTTTGGGTACAGTTGCAAGACTTGTCACCAGATTACTATCATCATAAACATCCTACAACAGAACCGCCACTGGTGAGCGATCGCTCTCAGGCGCGCTCCTTAGATAACTCTTCTTCTGGGCATCTCATCCTAGACACAGAAAAGGTTATGGATGAGATTATCAAAATTAATTTACTAGAAATTCGGGCATTAATTCTGCAACTTTTACTGCGTCCGGTATTACAAGCCTATGCCACACCTGAGAATTTGGCAAAGGTGACGACTATGTCTGATGTATTCATTTATGATGAAACCAAGCATATAGAGTATTCTGCTTATTGTATTGGCAAGTACACTCAGCAAGGTAATCAAGAATGGGTGCGAGAAATGATGATTTTCCGTCAACAAAGTGTCAATGAAATGTTCCTCACAGATGTAGAGTTGGAAAATTCTGTAGGGACAACTATTTTGAGTACCCCAAATACCGTTCAGGGGAATTTAGAATGAAGAATTTAGAATTTAGAATTTAGAATTATTACCTCATTGATAAATCGAGGGGATAATGAAACTCACCAAAAAATTTTTGACTCTCCACGGATAAATCCGGGTGCTTGTATCCAGTCTATTTTCTTTGTACCTTTGCGCCTACCCTACCCTGCACCGAAGCCACTGCGTGTCTACGGGAAGCTGCTCCGCGTCTAATGCGCGAGGCAAATTCATAGTTTCAATCAGCAACGCCAGATTTTTTATTCTCAAAAAAAGTAACAACCGATTGTGATGGGTAATATCAAATCCGATAGCATCTGAATGATAAAAAACCGCAAAGACGCAAAGGACGCAAAGGAAGAGGAAGAGAGAGAGTAACTGAAATAATTCCGATACAAACGGAAACGATATAATGCTTTGCATTAATTTTGACAAGTCGTAGGTGTTTAGCTCCCCGACTTATTAAAGAAATCAGGGAGCTATGACCCAATTTTTACCTGGAATTTGTGCAATAGAGCCTGTAATTATACTTACAGGCTCAAACTTAATGTTTTCAAATACAGGTATGACATGAAACTACAATTTGAATCAACAGATATATTCACTGATATTGATCCTGGGCTGCAAAGAATACTGGAACGCAAAAGTTTGGGAATAACTACTCCTGCAACCGCTTCAACTGAGGAGGGAGAGATTGCAGTTATTGCCAAAGTGAATAATCTTGAGGAATGGTTGGCGATGAACGAAGTATACCCAGGTGCAGATATGGGTAGTACGCCCACTGGTGAGCGAATTGTCACAGCCAGAGTACCAGTGGCTCGATTAGAGCAAATAAAGCAGTCGCCATGGGTTGTCAGCTTAAAGTCAGCCCAACCACTCCAACCGACACTCAGCCATACCCTAGAAGAAATGAGTGTTACTAAACACCTCTTACCTGAAAATATTCCTGGAAGTCAGGGAGATGATGTGGTAATTGGTATTATTGACGGTGGTTGTGACTTTGCCCACAAAAATTTTCGTTATCCTGATGGTTCTACAAGGTTGCTGGCTTTCTGGAACCAGGATGGTAGCCCCAGTCATCACAGTCCCTATGATTATGGCAAAGAATACAAGCAGGATGAGATTAATCAAGCTCTCCAAGCAAGTGATCCCTATGCGGCTCTCGGATATAAACCAGTACACAAGGCTCACGGAACCCATGTGATGGATATTGCTGCTGGTAATGGACAAGGTAGTGGTGTCCCCGGTGTAGCTCCCGCAGCAGATATTGTATTTGTCCACCTTTCTGAGACTGAAATAGTTTCGTCTTTAGAGGATGGTGAAAGAGCTGTACAGGAGTCCTTTGGTGACACAGTAGCACTGCTGGAAGCAATGGCGTATATCTTTGATATTGCTGGCGATCGCCCCTGTGTTGTTAATATTAGTTTAGGGCTATATGGTGGTCCCCATGATGGTACAACTTTAATTGAACAAAGTATTGATGCTCTAGTAACCGCCAAGCCTAACCGAGCCATAGTTATCGCTGCTGGCAACGAATATGATTCTGGAATTCATGCTTCTGGAACTGTGCCACAGGATGGTTACTTTGATCTAAAGTGGAAAATCCCCCATAAACATCCGAGACAGACAGAAATTGAGATATGGTACAGTAAAGATGACCAATTTCAGCTAGAAATCCTCTCTCCAGATGGTAGCAGTCTTGGTGTAATCAATCTGGGAAGTAATGGCAAAGTGGTAGACAGTGAAAATGAAAGTTTAATGTTCTTTGCCCACCGCCAAGGCGATCCTAACAATGGAGATAATGTAATTTGTATCTTCATGGAACCTGATTTACCAGAGGGAGGGGGTGTCTGGAAACTGCGCCTCCACGGAGTGAAAGTCACTGATGGCAAGTTCCACGCTTGGATTGAGCGCGATACAATACAAACCACTTTCGTTCCTCCCCACCACAGGAGTCACACCCTCAATACCATTGCTTGTGGGTATAAGAGCATTGTGGTTGGTTCCTATGATGCGAAAAAACGGAACAAGCCATTATCTTATTTTACCAGTGCCGGTCCCACCAGAGATGGGCGGCAAAAACCAGATTTCATAGCTCCTGGCCATCACGTTCGAGCCGCAAACTCCCTTACGGGTACTGGAATCATCCGTAAGTCTGGTACAAGCATGGCTGCACCTGCGGTAACTGGGGTGATTGCATTAATGCTTGCCGAAGCCCGTGCCCGTAACTTGCAACTTACTATTGACCAAATTCGCCATATCCTGGCAGCTAGTACCAAGGAGAATTTTCCCCAGCCTAGGGAGCAGGAACGCTATGGCTATGGGGCGATTGATGCTTTTGCAGCTATCTCGCGAATTCGACAATCATGATATGATGAATGTAGACTTAATCATACTATTATAGCTCATGTAAGGAGAATAATGCGATCGCAAAGCATTAGTCTGAAAAAAATTATGAAACACACAACCTTAACTCTAGTAGAAAATCGAGGTAGTGGATTCAACAAAATAGAATCAAACTCGATGGATTTGTCATGGTGTAGTAAAGGTGGCGACAATCCAATGGCAGTCACAATCAAAGTGTCTGAAGCCGGTTATGTACCCAGTTGTATTAATGTTCGCACCAAAATTTCACCTAATCTGTTTACAGCAAAAGTTGCAGCCAAAGATTTGTACTTACTGGAAAATGATACAAAGGTTGTATCTTTCGGTACACCCAAACATTTGCATCAAGCCAGTTGATTTCTCATTTTTGAGATCATTTTGTCTAGCTGGGTTATTGAGTAGCTCAAAAAGCTATGTCAAATTTAAATATTTTACCGAACGGAAGAAACACAAAGTTAATTTGGTGAGGATGGGTATATTGCCTATCCTCATTTATTTTGATTGGTGATAAAACCTCATCCGCCCCTCTATTAGCCAGCAGCATCCTTATTCAGGAAAGCTAAAAGCTCAACACTAAAGCTGGCGTAGGTTGGGGAGCCACTCTGTTGCCGAGGTTCCCTCCGTTGTAGTCAGTGGCGTTTAAGGAACGCAACCCAACATTATCAAAGGTTTGTTGGGTTTCTCTACCGCTCAACCCAACCTACCATTCTAAATTCTAAATTCTAAATTCCTGTATATTTAAAGCACCAACCCCAAGGACACCTAGATATTCACAGCCTTGAATAATCTCATTGATATAGCCAACCAATTTAAACCAAAGGATGCCGCTCAAGGAGCAGTCGCTAACATCCAGGAGTTTGGACATGGCAACATTAATCATACCTTCCTCGTGACTCTGGATAATTCCCGTGTCAAACACTTTATTCTCCAATGCATCAACACCCAGGTTTTTCGTCAACCGGAACTGGTGATGCAGAATATGAGTATCTTCACCAACCATGTTTCCCAACGTTTACATAATTTTCCCCTCCCCGATGGCAGACGGTGGGAAGTACCGCGAGTACTCCTAACTCAAAATGAGCAAAACCATTTTATTGACAGTGATGGCTCATTTTGGCGAGCGATCGCATTTATTGAAAGGGCACAAACCTTTGATACAATTCAAAATGATAACCATGCCCGTGAAGTTGGTTATGCCTTGGGTATGTTCCATAAACTAATTAGTGATTTGCTCATAGAGCAGCTGGCTGATACCCTTCCCGGCTTCCATATTACACCAAAATATCTCCAGCAGTATGCTGATATCCAGGCCAGATATACCATAGCTACAAAGTCCCCAGAATTAGATTATTGCTTAAAATTTGTCCGCGATCGCACAACCTGGGCAAATATCCTAGAAAATGCTATCAAAAAAGGATATCTGCGTTTGCGTCCCATCCACGGCGATCCAAAAATAAATAATGTGATGATAGACACTACGACAGGACAGGGTATCAGTATTATTGACTTAGACACCGTAAAACCAGGACTAATTCATTACGATATTGGTGACTGCTTGCGTTCTAGCTGCAATCCCATGGGAGAAGAAACGCAAGGATGGGAACAAGTTAGTTTTGATACTGATATTTGTCAATTAGTCTTAGGGGGATATCTCTCAGTAGCTAGAGATTTTCTCACAGAGAGAGACTATGAATATATGTACGATGCTATTCGTCTGATTGCCTTTGAATTAGGATTACGATTTTTTACCGATTATTTAGCAGGTAACATCTATTTTAAGGTTAAATATCCAGAGCATAATCTAGCTAGGGCATTGGTGCAATTTAAACTTACTGAAAGTATTGAATCTCAGGAGATGAGTATTCGTACCATGATTAGACATAGGCGTGAAAATTAATTATGCGTTACCCGGAACCCTTGTTCGGTGACGTAGCAATGCTACGTCTCTACGTCTTTTCCACCAGATGTCTATTGAGAAAATATGATGAATCGACAGCAGTTCAGTTTACAACCATTTACACCCATTCACCACCTAGATTTACAAATTCATGGCAACATTACCCGCAACCATAATACCCTAGGGATTAACTATGTATTTCAAGGTGACTTAGAAAAAATAGATATTCCTACCCCAGCAGACATACCAACTCGCCAACATGAATTATGGCAAGCAACTTGTTTTGAGTTCTTCCTGGGAATTAAGCATAGTCCCCATTATTGGGAATTTAACCTTTCTCCCACAGAAGATTGGAATATTTATCGTTTTGATGATTATCGTCAAGGAATGCAGGAGGAAACAGCTATTACCTCACTTCCATTTACTCTTCACCGTCAACCAGAAACTTTGCAACTAAGTTTACAACTAGATTTGCATAAATTTATCGCCCCAGAAATGAATTTAGATATTGGTATTACTGCCGTAGTTAAAGATGTAAATGGTGTTATTACTTATTGGGCATTAAAGCATAGTGGGGAAGAGGCTGATTTTCACCTGCGGAATAGTTTTACCATCGATTTGATGGGAATAAGTTAATACACAGCTAAATTGTATAATACCGATTTACAGCGATTTTCAGGTAAATAGACCACACCGTAGGGGTTTAGCAGTGCTAAACCCCTACATGAAGATGTGGTTCAAATAGATGAAAACTGCTGTAATAAATGATCGCAACACATCCCTCGGTAGAGACGTAGCATTGCTACGTCACCGAACAAGAATCTATTTGTCGCATTCTTTTTTGAAATTGGTATAACGTAAAAAATCAGGTGATTGTATTGTAGTGTGGGCATCCTGCCCGCTTTATGTATACAATTTAGACGCTTAACAGCTTAGGGAATAAGTAAAAAGGTAAAAAGCAAAAGTAGCGGAAAGGGCTTTTAATTTTACCTTTTACCTTATATATTTTTCCTTGCATTGGATATAGGGTGTAAAGCCTACCACACATTTCCATGAGTATCAAGCGTCGAGAATTCCTGAAAATATTGAGTATATCTGCTGTATCCACTCCCTTACTATCATTTCCTGCTCGAGGGCAGCATTCGCCAAATACTATCATCAAACCACCACATTTACGCATGGGCGATACAGTAGGATTAATTAGTCCTGCGGCTATGGTTGATACTAAAGATGTGGAACAAGCCAAGCAAGCATTAGCTAATTTAGGCTTAAAAGTTAAGCTAGGCAAACATATTTTAGATCGTTATGGCTATTTAGCAGGTAAAGATATTGACAGAGCAGCAGATGTGAACAATATGTTTGCCGATAAATCTGTTACTGCCATAATTGCCATGCGTGGTGGTTGGGGTTGTAACCGGATTTTACCTTTCCTGAAGTATCCTTTGATTCGTTCCCACCCCAAAATCATTATGGGGTATAGCGATATTACTTCCCTATTACTAGCAATTAATGCCCGTAGCCGCATTGTCACCTTTCATGGTCCGGTGGGGATTTCTAATTGGAATCAATTTACTTTAGATTATCTCCAACCAATGTTTTTTCAAGGGAAAATACTCACCATGAGAAATCCCCTGACAACAGAAGTTCGTCGGCGAATAATTCATTCGGGAACAGCAACGGGTAAGTTAGTGGGTGGTAATTTATCTGTATTGTGTGCCATGTTAGGCTCACCTTATCTACCATCTTGGAATCGCCGTATTTTATTTGTGGAAGACATTGGTGAGGATATTTACCGTGTGGATAGGATGCTTACCCAATTAAAAAATGCTGGCATTCTGACTCGATTGTCAGGCTTTATTTTTGGAAAATGTACTAGGTGCAGTACGGGGGATGAACCTTCCTTAACATTAATGGAAGTATTGAATGACCATATTAAACCTTTAGGGATTCCCGCTTGGTATGCATCTATGATTGGTCATATTCGGGATAAATTTACCATGCCTATTGGTGTGGATGTTGAGATTGATGCAGAAAAAGGGAAAATTCGTATGTTAGAACCAGCAGTTGATGTGGGGAAGTAACAGCGAGTGTTTAGATCCCTGATTTCTATCCTATTAATTGCTATCATATGCGGATATTTATTCAGAAGTCGGGGAGCTTTTACCTAGGTGTAGTGCGGGCATCTTGCCCGCTTTCTTACAGCAGGGAGCATCTTGCCCGCTTTATGATTACAGCAGGGAGCATCTTACTCGCTTTATGATTACAGCAGGGAGCATCTTACTCGCTTTATGATTACAGCAGGGAGTATCTTACTCGCTTTTTGGAAGTAGGGAGCGAGACGCTCCCACTACATTTTTTACTCTTCATAATACCTAGTTGGGTTTCACTCCGTTCTACCCAACCTACATGATACTTTGAAAACACGCCCTAGTGGTTCATCGTATTAATTTTGCCGGATAAACGAATATCTATATCTATATTTATCTTTTCTCCATCTTTCTTTGCATCCTTTACATCGAGAGCATCCCAGATTTTATTTAGCGAATATAGAAATATTAAATCCGATCTTTTCCGTAAATGGCAAATTCAAATTGGTAGTTTTGATTGGCAATTTTTATTCCACAACTGCATAAGTTAATTTTGCTTACTTCTATCAGAAGTATATATATATCGCGCCTTCTCAATCAGAGCAAGGTGGGCAATAGTTGGGTTAGCTATAAATAAGAGTTTCAGGCTTTTATTGTCTTAATAGTCTTGTGGTGTAAGAAGTGAAAGTAAAAGTTCAAAGGAGATGTATAGATGGCTTTTTATACTTACTGCAAATCTACTTTTTCTCAACCGAAAAGGCTGACAGTTAAAATAGCATTTACATTGCTATCTTTTTCATCACCCTTGCTTTTGTGCAATACTAGTTGGTCACAAACTGTCACTCCTACTCCTACAACAGTTTTAGCCCAGAATCAGGAGAAACAAAATGAAATCTCTGAAGATGTTGAGAGTAATTCTCAAGATGTTGAAATAAAGTTAAATGAAATTGATTCTGAGTTAAAAAACTATACCTTAAATATTAATCAAAA
Source organism: Calothrix sp. MO_167.B12 (assembly GCA_030066045.1). Classification (GTDB taxonomy): domain Bacteria; phylum Cyanobacteriota; class Cyanobacteriia; order Cyanobacteriales; family Nostocaceae; genus Calothrix_A. The sequence goes on along the minus strand of JASJCJ010000144.1, from coordinate 1,733 downwards.
AAAGGCAATTTCTGTTTTTCGAGAGAATCTTAACTATCCAAATAAACAGGTAAAAATTCATGCATTGAATGCTTTGAGTGCTATCGGTACTGGTGCTGATGATGCTTTGGAGAACCTGAAAAATATGCTCAAAACTGAAACAGATAGGGATGTTTTGAGTAGTACTATTTGGGCAATACGATCCATTGGTGCCAAATCTGCTATTTCAGAATTGATTAATGTGTTTAAAGATGAAAAACAAAATTTAGAAGTGCGTTCATTAGCTAGTGAAACGATAATTTTCAAAACGGAAGAAACCAAAAAATTAATTCCTTACCTACTGGATTTATTAGAAGACAAAAATATAAACAAAACTAAACTGCGTATAAGCGCTACTAAGATTTTGTCAAATATACTATATCAGTTTGACGAAAACGATTACGATTTAGAGCATGCTGTAAAAACTTTAATCAAGTCGCTCAAAGATCCCGCTTGGCGAGTACGTCGGAATTCTGCTGATGCTTTGGGAAATATGGGTGTTAATGCAAAATCTTCTGTTTCCAAACTTTTTGAAGCATATAAAAGAGAGCCTAACAATACCATGCGTCATAGCGTCGTCATCGCTTTCGGTAAAATCGGTAAGGGAGATAGTCAAGCAGCTTTAGAGATTTTACCTCACCTGATATACGTGCTAGAAGATCCTAGAATTGAACATGGAAATGTTGTGCGTGGACGTGCCGTTAATTCCTTACGACTGATTGCTACTAGACTTGAGGGAAGCACACAAGATAAAAACAAAAAAAAGAACGATTTAAATAATACAATATCAAAGTTAGATCAAGCTTTAAAAGCTATAGAAAATTGGGATGAAGATAAGGATGGAAAGGAACTAATACTTTTTCAATCAGATATAAAATATATACGGTCTATTCTTAATGAATTACAGAGTACTCGAATAAAAGATCAAATTATCAAAAGCCCTTCTGTATGGGGTATTGGAACTTACCTTGTTTTACTCTTCGGTATTTTTTGGCTACGTCCTTTATGGCTACTGAAAATTGACAAAGCCTTGAAATCTGTTGGTACTTTCAAATTGCCTGTTGTTGAGAAAGAGATATCTCTGAGTTGGTTACTGTTAATGCTGAAATATCGTCCAAGGGTGCTAGATGCTTGGGTAAAAGCACATTTGAAACCAGCGCAAGAGGCTTTTCAGCAAAAGAATACAGTAAGTGACAGAAATGTTTACATTCCGATTCCTGTGATATGCAATGGCAAGACTGATGCTCAACTCACGGGCAAAGATTTGCGTTTAACCTTTAACAAACAAAAAGCTTGCTTACTTATTCAAGGTGAAGGGGGAGTAGGTAAGACAAGTCTTGCCTGTCAAATTGCCAATTGGGCAATGTCAGATGATGAAGCAGAACGACTCTGTAAACACCGGATGTTACCAATTTTAATTGAGGAAGAGTTAGAAATTTCTCAGGACATTGAAATTGAGGCAAGTTTGAGTAAAAAACCACCTTCCATTGTCGCTTTAATAGAAGCAATCCAAGGGCAATTACAAAATTTGACAGATGAAATGGAACCAGTTTCTCAGGAACTTTTGGAACGTCTGCTCAGAGGATGTTTGAAAAGTATGTTTATTAACATTAAAACCTCCCAAACCTAACCCCCCTATCCCATTCTCTACAAGGGAATGGGGGTTTCAAAGACTCTCTCTTACTAGGAGAGAGGTTTACCAGAGAGGTTTTAAG
>JASJCJ010000143.1 GCA_030066045.1 Calothrix sp. MO_167.B12 | reverse complement strand
GATTTGAGGGCACCATTGTAGTAGATACCGTAAAGAAAGCCACATAGTAGGGAATTTAAATAATTATCTTGAATATTTTTAGGTAATTGTTGCAAGCGTTCAGCTACCTCAGGTGAAACTTCTAGAGGTTTGTAATCTGGGTGGCTAATAGAGAAATTCGATTGAATTGTTACCTTAGTAGATATGTCTTGCAAAGCTGCAAGTATTGTTTCCGCACCAGAGTCTAAGGTCTTGTTTTCGAGCTTATCTAATTGTTGCATTTTCTTCTTTTAAATTAATAAATTAGAAGTGACTTCAGTTACCAGGGCGGGGAAACCCCGCCCCTACTCCTTCACTCTTTCACTCTTCATGGGCACGGCGTGGGTAATATCATTCTATATACCGAAAGTTTGTGGATGTTCCCTACTCCTTCACTCCGGGCGGGGAAACCCCGCCCCTACTCCTTCACTCTTTCACTCTTTCACTCTTTCACTCCTAACTGCTCGGTGGGTGATTTCTAAAGCAGGCATTCCAAAAACTGTGGGGATTGATTGTTCTGGACGACATAATAAAGTTTTGGCAACTTGAAGCATACAAATACCTGAATTACCAAAGGATTTTTGGTGTTGTAGTTTAGCTTGAATTGTTTCAATTAAAGCTAAACCGGCAAATTGTACAACTCGTAATAGAAATTCAGGGCTAGTTTCTAGGATTTCTGGGAAGTGATTTAAATAAGCGATCGCTAAACTTGCAATTGATGGTTGAAGTGCTTCTAATGGTGTGGTAGCAAGGCGTAAAGATTCTTCTAGAGCAATGGTTTTACTGGTAATCATGCTGTCCAACCAAATCTGTAGATAGCTACCAATTAATGTCCCTAAGTCGCTGGCTGGATCGCCCCAATTTGAGTTTTCCCAGTCTATAATTCTTACTATACTGTCATTAGGTTGTTGCCAGTCTAAAGATAGAAGAATGTTATTAAGTTTCAAGTCATTATGGGTTAAACAGCACGCTTTATATGTATGATTTAACTGTGCGATCGCTTTACCTAAACTATCATAACGTTGATAAAGAGCAAAAAATTTTAACCCATCTACAGGAACCCAACTAAAAATTTCTGGTGTAATTCTTTCCAAACCAGCAGTTAAGTTTGGTATTTCCTCAGCTAATCCACCCTGGTAATTGTGTAAAAATTCTCGATAATCTTGATGCTCCCAAGTTAATTTATGAATTGATGCTAAAGTCGTACCTAATGATGTTGCTATCTCAGTAGAAAAATTATTTTCCTTGGCATAAAATTCTGATAAATCTTGATAGTATTTTAAATAATTAAAAATAATAATAGAATACTGAGGATTAAAATCCAATGCTGATGATAAATATGGTGATAGCTTTTGTAAATCTGGGAATTGGCGACATAAATCATGCACACGCCATTCGTTGAAAAATTCACCATAGGTCTTACCCTCTTGATTATGACGTTCTTGTTTAATCAGGATTTGATGATTGTTAGGTAAGGTAATTAGTAAGTTAAAGTTTTTTGCTGGTTTTAGTTCAATCTGGCTCTGTTCTTTATCTTCTGGTGAGCAAATACCTTGGTCAATTAGGTATTCAAAAACATTTTGTGAACTTAACAAAAATGGCATATTCTCAGGTACTCAATTAATTACAGAAACTGATTATTTGATATTGTTTGTATATTCCAAGATACAGATACTATATATTCATTTGTATGACCGGAAAATAGGCTGGATACAAGCCCCCAGATTTATCCGTGGAGATAAATAAGCTTACTATCATTGTTTCAAGCCTCTGGGCTTTAGGCATGGGGTCACGACTAGGGCGTGTTTTCAAACCCAAAATTGGCATCAATTGTAGGTTGGGGAGCCACTCTTGTGCGCGGGTTCCCCGCGTTGAGAGAAGTGGCGTTTGAGGGACAAAACCCAACATTCTTCGTTCGATTTGTTGGGTTTCACTTCGTTCTACCCAACCTACACGATAGTTTGAAAACAGTCCCTAGTGCTACGCAGAGCAACTGTCGTCGTTGCCGGTTCTCTCGTCAATCCAAAATCCAAAATTGACTGACACTTATATTAATCAAACAAATCAGTGATAGATTTAATACTATAAATTGCTAGACCTGCTGCTAAATAATTAAGCAAGTAGTCAAAATCATTATTTTTCCCACCGTATACAAATATTAAGTTTTGGCAGTTAATGTCTTCTACAAAGCTAATTTCTGATTTTTTTTGGTGGATTAATCCATAACTTAACTCAGAAATTATGATTCTAGCCATGCATTTATAATTAAGCAATTATTTGAGAGCTTGAGGGAAGCAGAATTAAACTAAATCTAGCTTAATCCTGCATATTTTAATACTCGATATAGGCAAAAATTATTAGCTCACTTCTCAAAATAACGAGAATAAAACTAATTAATATCCTGCTAATTAATAGTATTTGCCAACACGACTGAATTTGCTGTATACGGATACAATATTATTGATGGCAAAACCGCCTATTCCATACTGGAGATATTTTGAGAATCCATAGCCAGCACCACCATGTACAGACATGGAATCCATTTCACTCATGTCATTGAGGAAGCTTTCAGAATCTTCAAATAAGTCAAATCCAGATGGACGTAGTTCGGAAATGTTGATGTTAGCCATTCTTACTTCTCCTAAATAGATATTGTCAGTAAGTGAATTCGTCTCTTGCAATCAAGCTATTTATTTGGCTTAATCGCTAATTTAATTTTTATCCACAAACTCCTAAAAATACAAGGTTTTTTACTTGATAAATCAGACATAAATACTTGTGTTTAGTCTTTTGTTAATTGGCTCAATCAAAAATTTATAAAATATATAGGAGGCAATATTAAATAGTTCTTAATAAAATTTATGCGTCTGCTATATCTCTTTATTTTGAAAAGTCTAAGCTTTATAACCAAGAATAAAGGATTAGATGTTAAAACCTATTACCCTTTGCACAAATGCATATTTACTCCAAAGTCATAAGCCTTAATAAAAGTATTGATACCGTGCTATCAAATAAGCTACGCGATGCTCTTCTCTCTTGAGAGCATCGCGTAACAGCTTCTATGGAGAGTTAATTGACAATATCGAAAAGATTAACGGATGGTGCGTTACCCTACGCGGCAGGACACCCTACTGGACTGACACGCCTAAAAATGTAGGTTGGGTTGAGCGGTAGGGAAACCCAACAAAGCTTTACTGGTGTTGGGTTACTCTGCTCAAAGCCGCTGTTGCGTCTACATTCTTCAACCCAACCTACACCTATTGCACTATTTTAAGCTTGCCACGCCAGTAGGGTGTCCTGCCGCGTTCGCTTTTAGCGTTCCCGCAGGGTAGCGTAACGCACCCTAAGTGTTTTAAGTGCAAGGGCAGGCTACGCCAACAAAAATCAAATAGTAATCCTATAGAAAATATATTTATGTATTATGTCCTTTCCCGTGTTCAGATATTCGTAAATAAAAAACTATGATTTTCAAAATAGACGTGGTTTACATACACCGAAAAACATGAGAGTTTTCGTTTAACCAACTTTGGGGGTTAAATTCCCCTGTTTCTACAAGCAGCGCGTTTTGCGTCGGGGTAAAATCCCCGTTGCTTCCACGTAATTCTACATTCTTTTAATATTTCCCTTATTTTATATTTAGTTTAGATATGGCTTGGGAAATTAAATGTTATTCTTTATCATTATTTCCATCTGCTAATAATTCCTGAGTCTGTTGGAGAGCTTGTTTAGCTTGCTGATAATCGGGCTTATATTTCAGTGCTTGTTTATAAGCAACAATCGCTTGTTGATATTGTTGTAAATTAAACAAAGAATTCCCCTTGCTATACCAACTTTCATAATGATTTTTCTTGTAATAAACTGCTCGATTGTAAGATTTAATTGCCTCTGGATATCGTGTTAATTGATATAAAGAATTACCTTTAGCGTACCAAGATTGATAACTATTTCGTTTCAGACTAATGGCTCTATTAAAACTATTAATTGCCTCTTCATAGCGTTGATTTTGGTGCAATGACCAACCTAGGTAATACCAACCCTGAGAGTTGCGAGGACTATATTTAACAACTTGTTTAAAAGAAATAACCGCTTCTGGATATTTTCGTAAAATTACGAGTATATTACCTTTAGATAACCAAGCTTGATAAAAATTGGCCTGGTATTCCACAGCTTTATCATAGGAATTAATTGCATCATCATAGCGACGTAAATTAACTAATGCATTGCCTCGATGGTACCAGGAAGACGCATGGTTTGATTTAATTTCTAGGCTGCGTTCAAAAGATGCGATCGCATCTTCATAAAGTTGAGATTTGTGTAGGACGAGACCTTTTTCATACCAATAATTATAATTATCGGATTTTAATGAAATGGCTTGATCGTATGCCATAATTGCCTCATCATACTGCTTTAATTTGACTAAAGCTTTGCCTTTTGTAGCCCAGATATCTGGTTGCTCTGGTTGTATTTGTAAAGCCCTGTCAAATGCGGCAATAGCTTCTTGATATCTTTGTAGTTTATCTAAAATTAAACCACGACCATTCCATGCCAACCAATAATCTGGTTGAATTTGAATTGCTTTATCGTATGCTACTAACGCTTGTTTATATTTTTTCAATGCATATAAACTTTTTCCTTTACCATACCAAGCTTGACTATAATTTGATTTTAAATTAATAGCTCTATCGTATACTGATAAAGCATCTTCATATCTTTGTAAATCGGCAAGAATGTTTGCTTGTCTATATAATGCATTAGCATTATTAGCATTGATAGCATTAAATAAAAACATGGAGCCGACTCCGGCACATACTATAAAGACTATCAGCAAAAATAATTTAATTATAATACCCTTTGATGGGGAAAATAACTTTAATTTTTGCTTATTTGGCGTAGATATGGGGCTGATGGCTATGGTATTAGAAGTCTGATGATTTAATTGTAAATCTTGGATGATTTGTAATACCTGAGTTGCTGAACTGTAGCGTTCTCGAAAATCATAACAGACCATTTTGTCTAATAAATGTGCCAATTCTGGAGTGACTTGTGCCTCCTCTCTCCAGACAATTTCATTAGTTATGGTATCTTTACTAAGTTGACTAGGTTCTAATCCTGTTAATGCTTGAATCCCAATAATTCCTACTGCATAAATATCGCTACTAAACTTCGGACTTCCTTGAGCCTGTTCACTAGGAATATATCCGGGAGTACCTATAGCAATAGTCTGTTTTATCTCCCCAGAGTTGATAATAGCCTGGGTCGTAATTTCCTTTACAGCACCAAAATCAATTAAAATTAACTTTCCACCTGCATCACGTAGTATATTTCGGGGGTTAATATCGCGGTGAATAACGTTTTGTTGATGTATAAACTCCAATATTTCTAATAAAGCTCGTAAAAATGTAATTACCTCTTCCTGACTCCATTTTTTACCCGGTGCTAATTCTTGACTTAAATCATGTCCGGTAATAAATTCTTGTACGAGATAGAACTCTTGGTTCTCTTCAAAGTAAGCTAAAAGTTGAGGAATATACTTGTAATTCCCCAGCTTATAGAGAACTTGTGCTTCCGTATCAAACAAGCGTCTGGCTGTTTGTAAAGTTATGGGATCCCTGGATTGTGGTTTGAGTTTTTTGACAACACATTTAGGTTTACCTGGTAATTGTGTATCAAAAGCAACAAATGTTTCGCCAAAACCCCCTCCTCCCAAGTGACTGATAATTTGATATCGTCCAACAAGTATGTTTCCCAACATCTATTTGCCTAGCGAGTGTGCGTACTATCTAATTTCAATCTTGCCACAGTTACATCGGGAAAAGTTGGGTAAAGCAAGCATAAATCAGAGTCAATCGCCAATAAATTATGATTCCCCTTAGCGATAACATTTTCTTTTTTAGTAACAAGAGACCGATTATTGTTTACGGATTAATTGGTTTTAATTTAGTTATATTTTTATGGGAGATAAAATTAGAATTAAGCAATGATTTAACTAATTTAATCTATACTTGGGGAATAATACCAAAACAAATAAGTGAAGCATTCATAGAATTACTGGCAGGTAATTTTGCCGCAATTCTGATTATTCTCATCAGCTTAGCCTCCCTAATAGTAGCTACATTTCTCCATAGTAGCTTTAGTCAAATTCTAGGAAATATCTTATTTTTGTGGGTATTTGGTCAGACAATTGAAAAAATTATTGGTTATAGAAGCTTTATTGTATTTTATTTAGTTAGTAGTATTATTACATCAGTAATACAAATTCTAATAGATCCGAATTTAGCAGTACCCTTGATTGGAAGTAATGGTGCGATCGCTGCTATTTTAGGAGCATATATAATCAAGTTTCCTCAAGTTAAAATTGATTCTGTTTTGCCACTGATAATTATTTTTATTCCTGTAGAAATACCAGCATTTTTCTACTTATTCTGGTGGTTTGCTCAACAGTTATTTTATGGAATTGGTAGTTTAAATATTACTGGTGGTGTTAATCCTCCCAGTCTAGCCTACTGGATGCATGGAGTAGGACTAATTATTGGCGCAGCTTTTATGCGAATTAGAAAATAGGAGGGAAGGAGGGGAGGAGGGAAGGAGTGAAGGAGGGGAAGGAGTGAAGGAGGGAAGGAGGGAAGGAGTGAAGGGGACAAATTTTTCTTTATTACTTATTACTTCATCACTCCCCCACTCCCTCTTATATAATGCTTGTATTATGAGTACCCTCCCAGCCGTGAAAAAAGCTGATATACAAAACCGTCAACGTGACAATGATTGGCGGTTATTTTTGCGTCTACTACCTTACGCCCGTCACCATAGGAGAATGTTGGCACTGTCTATGCTGCTATTAATACCCATAGCAGTTGCTAACGCCATTCAACCCCTATTAATTGGACAGGTAATTTCCTTAATTCGTCAAGAACCAAATACCTATGAGTTTCTCAAAAATCTTCCCCAATTACAGGGATTAGGGATTTTAAAGGCTTTATTACTATTAACAGTCATTATTCGGCTTTTACTTACAGGCTTCCAGGGGTACTTGGTTCAGAAAATCGGGCAAAATATTACTGCGGAAATTCGCCAAGACTTATTTCACCATGTCACATCCCTAGCTGTACGTTTTTTCGATCGCACGCCCATTGGTAAACTAATTACCAGGCTAACCAGTGACGTGGAAGTATTGGGAGATGTATTTGCCACAGGAGCAATTGGCATTGTCTCCGATTTATTTTCGATGCTGGTGATTCTCGGCTTTATGTTTTCTACCCAGTGGCAAATGGCTTTGCTGCTACTGCTAATACTTGTACCCATATCTGGGGTAATGGTTTATTTTCAGAAGCAATATCGTCAGGCAAATTATAAAGCGCGGGAAGAACTTTCCATCCTTAACTCCCAACTCCAGGAAAATATTGTTGGTATTAATATTGTGCAGTTGTTCCGCCGGGAAAAGTTTAACTCGGAGTTGTTTCGCGCTAAAAATAAACAATATATCCGTCAAGTAGATACCACTATCTTCTATGAGTCTGCTGTTTCTGCCACCTTAGAATGGGTTGCACTAGTGGCAATTGCTGGAGTTTTGTGGGTTGGTGGGGATTTACTGCTGAAACAAAGCTTGACTTTTGGTATTTTATCTGCATTCATATTTTATGCTCAACGGTTATTCCAGCCCTTACAGCAGTTCGCGGAAAAATTTACCGTCATTCAATCCGGTTTTACAGCCATAGAACGGGTTAGTAATATTTTAGATGAACCCATAGAAATTCGCGATCGCGCCAATCCCCGATTTTCTATTTTTGATTCTCAATTTGGCTATATCGATGAAATTGTAGACAATATAAAGTCTGAAAATGGCAATGTCAGTCAAAAATTGGGAGAAATCCGGTTTGAGAATGTTTGGTTTGCTTACAAAGAAAATGATTATGTGATCAAAGACCTTGATTTTATCATTCACCCTGGAGAAAAAATCGCCTTAGTTGGTCCTACTGGTGCTGGTAAAAGTACTATTATCAGGCTATTATGCCGCCTCTACGAACCCACAGAAGGAAGAATTCTAGTCGATGGAGTGGATATTCGTGAAGTACCCCAAGCCGAATTACGGCGATATATGGCGGTAATTCTCCAAGATGGTTTTTTGTTTGCCGGGGATGTGAAAAGTAATATCACTTTAGGGGATGGTTATACCATTGAGGAAGTCCAAGAAGCGGCTGAAAAAACCAATGTTGCTTCATTTATCGAACAACTACCCCAAAGCTACAATACCCAGCTGAGGGAAAGGGGGACAAACATTTCCAGTGGACAAAAACAACTCTTGGCTTTTGCTCGCGCAGCCATTCGCAATCCCCAAATTTTGGTATTAGATGAAGCGACAGCTAGTTTAGATGTGGGTACAGAAGCCCTAGTTCAACAAGCTTTAGAGCAACTCTTACAGCAAAGAACCGCAATTATCATTGCCCACCGCTTATCCACCATTCGCAATGTGGATCGGATTTTTGTTCTCAAATATGGGGAATTAATTGAACAAGGTAGTCACGAACAATTATTAGAGCAAGAGGGACTCTACTCCACTTTGCATAATTTACAAATGTTAGGAACGTGACAATGGAGAGACTCAGATCCCCGACTTTTTGAAAAAGTCGAGGATCTTATTGTTCCACAGGTAGGGGCACGGCATTAGTAAGATAATTTCATACACCAAAATCTTGTGGATGCCTTGCCCTTACGAATCATGTATAGCCCTACGTATTTAGGTTAGGATATTTCTAAAATCTAAATTCTAAATTCTAAATTCTAAAATCAATCATCGTTTGTCGATAACAATCTGGCAAACCAATATCAAAACTTTTACCTTGGATAATATATCCTGTCATCCCTTCTATTTGACGTAATTTTTCCAGGCAGGAAGTCAACTGAAATTCACCCCTTTCTCGGAAATTTTTATCAATATTTTCACTCAACAAGTCAAATATTTTTGGTGTCAATACATATAAACCAAATACGCATAGAAAATTATCTTCTTCCATCCCCTCTAACCGCAAATTTTGCCGTGCATATTCAAGGGTAGGCTTCTCATAAATTTCAGTTAGGGTAAGTATGGAATTTAATTCTTGCCATTTTCCTGTAACACAACCCGCCTTGGAAATTGTTTCTGCTGGCATTAATGTCAATCCCAAAACACTGTGATTAACTGTTTCATATACATCTAAGAGTTGCTGTGTACATGAGATATTAATTGCAGATGAATAAATATGGTCACCCAACATTAATAAAAATGGTTCATCTTTAACCCATGATTTCGCACAAAATACCGCATGTCCGTAACCTTCCTGCTTATCCTGAGTTAAGATTGTAATCCTATTTCCCAACTGCTGAAGGTATCGAGTATATTCTTGATTTTCTGGTGAGAGTTTAGCAAAAAGCTCTTGGGAAGGGACTGTTTGAAAATAGTCTGCAAAAACTTTTGTATCCTCTGGTTGAGTGACAATGCCAATTTCTTCAATGCCAGCACTAACTGCTTCTTCCACAATTACTTGAATGACAGGTTTAGCCTTACCATCCCTATCAATAATTGGAAATAATTCCTTTTTAACAACTTTAGTCGCTGGAAATAGTCTAGTGCCAAAACCAGCAGCCGGAATTACCGCTTTTTTAACTTGATTGATTCGCATAAATTGTCAGTTGCAAACATTGCATTTGGGGAAAATCCTGCTCAATAATATCTATTACTTTTTGTTGACTTTCCTTGTCTTTTACAATCAATTGTGCGGTTCCATCCCCTTGGGAGCCAACACCCTTTCCGCCCCAAATATAAGGTTGAATGGGTGGATAAGCAAGTAATTTGTGTAAGATAGGCGCAGTTAACTGTTGCCAACAGGCAGGAATGAGATAATGATCGAACTGAGCTTGTGCTGTTTTCATCAGCATACCAAGTTGTTCAGCATTCCCTACTTGTAAAGCATCAACTGCTGCTTGGGTAATTTGATAGCTAACCTCACCCAGATATTTCTGGACATTCCTTTGCAATTCATTTTTGGCAAAGGGATAACACTGATGGAGTTGACTGAGAATTTCCTGGGTATTTTTTTCTGCACCCAAATCCACTACGACAAAAAATAGATCTTGGGGTACCTGTAGGGGAATCACATCCACACCCTCCCCATCAAATACCATAGTAATAGGGCGATCGCCATAAGCACAAGCCTGATCCATGCGCCCACAACGGGAAGGGGTAGTAGTTTCTCCCAAATAGGCAAACTCCATTTGTTGAGGTATGGTCATTTTTAGGTCATAAACTTGATTGAATGCCTTCGCCACCAGAACACAAATAGCTGCACTGGATGACAACCCTTTTTTAATTGGTAAATCTGTGAAGTAATTGTCAATTTCCAACCCGCCAACATCAGAATTTATCAGCAACTGATATGCTACTCCAGCAGCATAACTGAAAAATCCCCCTGTTTGGGCTTCAGCCAGTAATGGTTGCTCTGCCATTGGTAAAGTTAATACTTTTTCAGTGCCATCTGCAAGCCAGGTACGGAAAATAAACTGGTTGGAATGGGGCTTTACCCGAGCATATAGTCCCTGATTGGTACCAGTAATTAATGTGTAACCCTTATGTAGTAGGGTATTTAAGGAACGATAACTTCCCGCCCAATCACTGTGTTCTCCAAACAGACACAGTCTTCCCGGTATAAACAAGTTCTCAGTTTTCATGCTTCCATTTAGAGTTCGGAGTTCAGAGTTCGGAGTTCGGAGTTCGTAGTTCGTAGTTAGGAGTTAGGAAGTGTGGGGGGACAAAGGGACAAGGAGACAAATTTTCTTTATTATTTATTACTTAGGAAATTGGATTTATTAACTGACAATTCTTTGTAGGTTGGGTGAAGCGACAGCGTAACCCAACATTAGATTACATAAATTTAATAGTTGTACTTTATTTTATCCACATTCCTTATTATTTATTACTCCTTCACTCCCTCACTCCATCACTCCCTCACTCCTTCACTCCCTCACTCCCTCACTCCTTCACCTAGTTACTCTAGTAATAAATTACTATTGGCTACCAGCATGTTCTTATACCATCTTGAGTATGGGGTCAAGAGCAAAATTTACGTAAATTGCGATCGCATGCAGACTATTTTCTACTCGGTTATACGAGTGTCAGTTTATAAACTGTCACTCACCAGATTCCCTGATCGATTGTAAAAACGATATTCTTTATTTGTGCAAGGAGTGATACCACTTCACAATCTGTTTGTCACTAATTATTTTCGTAATGCCCCATAAACCTTAGGTATTGCGGATTTCCAATGTTGCATCAAATTGGTGGATTGGTATACTTTTTTACGGGAGAGTGCTTGGGTGCCAGTAAAGCCTCAAGTGCTTTTTCGTGTTCTTTATGAGTCATATTGGAAAAATTATTGGTGTTGTGTCACTAGCCATTCATGTATGACTAGCGACGGTAAATCTGATCACTGGGTATGAGGAAATAATTTTATCCGATCACAAAGTTTACCAGCTTACCAGGTACAACAATCGTCTTTTTAACTTCCTTACCTTCGATATAGCGTTGAGCAACCTCGGATTCCCGAGCATATTTTTCCAAGGTAGCTTTATCGGTGGTTGCAGGGACTTGAATTGCACCGCGAGTTTTACCCATAATTTGAATTACCAAGGTAATTTCATCGGCAACTAATGCTTCTGGCTCGTAATTTAGCCAAGTTTCACTGTGAACTGAGTTAGTATTACCCAACAAATGCCACAATTCATCAGTTATATGGGGTGCAAAGGGAGCCAGTAACATCACCAAAGTCCGAATACCTTCTGCATAAACTGGTGAGTCTTTGCATCTAGCCTCGGTGATGGCGTTACTTAACTTCATCAACTCGGAAATGGCGGTATTGAATTGATACTCACCATCCAAATCTTCGCTGACTTCTTTGATAGCAGTGTGAATTGCTCTGCGTAAGTCCTTTTCAGGTTTTGAGGCTGTATTTTTGGATTGTTTTGTTGATGATGTTGGTTGGTTCGCAAAATCTATTACTAATCGCCATACCCGATTTAAAAAGCGGAATTGTCCTTCAACATCGGCATCATCCCATTCCAAGTCTTTCTCTGGTGGTGCTTTAAAAAGGATAAACATCCGCGCCGTATCTGCACCATACTTCGCCAAAACTTCCTCTGGCTCGATGCCATTGTATTTTGACTTGGACATCTTTTCATAGAAAACTTTCAGCCTTTCTTCTGTTTCTTCATTTACAAGTTCCCCTGTCTTGTCATCTACAGTTAGTTTATTCAGATCAACTTTTTTCGAGGGAATATACTGTCCTGTTTCGGTATTTTTGTAAGTTAAACCCTGTACCATGCCTTGGGTTAACAACTTCTGGAAAGGTTCGTCAAAGTTCAATAAACCTCTGTCACGTAATACTTTAGTAAAGAAGCGGGAATACAATAAATGTAAAATAGCGTGTTCAATCCCACCCACATATTGATCCACAGGTAGCCAGTCGTTTACGTTGCCAGAATCAAATACTTGTCCTTCGTTGGTAGCATCGGCATAGCGCAAGAAATACCATGAAGAATCAATAAAGGTATCCATAGTGTCGGTTTCCCGCTTGGCTGGAGTGCCACAACTAGGACAAGGTACATTAACCCAACTTTCCAACTGGGTGAGGGGTGAAGCACCGCGCCCAGAGAATTCCACATCTTCTGGCAATTTTACGGGTAAATCAGCTTCAGGGACGGGAACTGCACCACAATTAGGGCAGTGAATGATGGGAATAGGCGCTCCCCAATATCTCTGGCGGGAAATGAGCCAATCTCGCAAACGGTATTGTACCCTTGCTTGACCAAAACCTTGTTTTTCAGCAAATTCAATTATGGCTTGTTTGCCATCGCTGGAATTGAACCCATCAAACTGTTGGGAATTTACCATAACTCCTGGTTCGGTATGAGCAGCAGTTAATTCTGCCGATGCATCCCCACCCTCTGGGATAATGACTACCTTAATCGGTAAATTCTGTTCCTGGGCAAATTTAAAATCCCTGGTATCGTGGGCTGGTACACCCATCACCGCACCCGTACCGTACTCATACAGGACATAATCGGCAATCCAGATGGGAATTTCTTCTCCGGTAAATGGGTTAATTGCCTTACCACCAGTAGGAATACCCCGCTTGGGTTTATCTTCAGCAGTACGTTCTAATTCGCTTTCATTGGTAACTTCTTCCACGAAAGCTTCTACAACAGCTTTTCTGTCCGGTGTAGTTACTTTTGCTGTCAAAGGATGTTCCGGTGCCAACACCACATAACTAACCCCATAAACGGTATCGGGACGAGTGGTATAAACCCCAATTTTTTCATCCATCCCCACAATGGGAAATTCCAAATATGCCCCAGTGGATTTCCCAATCCAATTAGCTTGCATTAATTTGACCCTTTCTGGCCATCCCGGCAATTTGTCAAGGTCAGTTAACAATTCTTCAGCATAATCGGTAATCTTGAGAAACCACTGGCGCAAAAGTTTTCGTTCCACCTTCGCACCGGAACGAAAGCCCCTGCCTTCGCTGTCAACTTGTTCATTTGCCAACACAGTTTGGTCAACGGGGTCCCAGTTGACGGCGGCTTCTTTTTGGTAAGCCAAACCGGCACCATAAAACTGCAAAAATATCCACTGAGTCCACTTGTAATAATCTGGGGAACAGGTAGCTACTTCCCGCTCCCAGTCTATGGATAAACCCAAACGCTTTAATTGCTGCCGCATCTGGTCGATATTTTCATATGTCCACTTTGCTGGAGGTATCCCCCTATCAATGGCAGCATTTTCTGCAGGTAAGCCAAATGCATCCCATCCCATAGGATGTAATACCCGATAACCTTGCATACGTTTGAGGCGGGCAATTACATCAGTAATCGTATAATTACGGACATGCCCCATGTGCAGGCTGCCCGATGGATAGGGGAACATGGAAAGGGCATAAAATTTGGGTTTTTGATTATCTGTAGGCGTTTTATCCAAGCCTTGTTCAGTCCATGCTTGTTGCCATTTTTCCTCAATTTCTGCTGGGTTGTATCGGGAATCCACCGAAAATACTCCTACTGGATCTGTAATCTGGTCTGTGCAACACAAAACTTACACAAATCGCTCATATCTCAACAAATAGAGCAATTTGATGTTTGTTTCCTGTTTCCTACAAGCCCGTCGGCGGGTAACTTGTCCACAGGCGTAAATTCCGCATTTGCCATGCGTATCTTATCTAAAGGTGCATTTGTTAAATTAATCGCAGCATTCAAATCCCGGTCTAGTATTTGTCCACAACTGCCACAATCATAGATTCTCCTTGAGAGAGGCATGGATTGAACATGACCGCAAACTGAGCAGGTTTTACTTGATGGATACCATCTATCAACTACTTCTACTTTAGTTCCAAAGACGGCTTGTTTGTAACTTAGCATTCTACGGAACTCATAAAAGCCCAAATTAGATATTGCTGCTGACAATTTATGATTAGCTATCATCCCGGACACATTTAAATCTTCTATGCGAATCCGATAGTATTTTCTACTAATTTCTGTTGTTGTTTTTTGCAGAAAATCTTGTCTGATATTTTTGAGATGTGCGTGATGTCTAGCTAGTTGTTGATAATACTTTTTGGCGTTATTAGATGCTTTGATACCTTGACGACGATTACCTAAAATTTTATTTCTGTTTCGCCATTGTAATTTACTTAACTTGATTTTCGTTTTCTTCAATGACAATGGTGCTGTAATTGTATTTCCGTCACTCAAGGTCGCAAAACATTTGACACCTAAATCAATTCCTACTAATTCTTGTTCATGACTAATTGGGGGAATTCTCTCAATATCTAAACTAAAGGAAACATACCATTTATCAGCTACTCTCGAAATAGTAAATGTTTGAGATGAACACAGATAAGGAATGGCTCTTTTTAACCTGAATTCACCCAATCCTGGAATGATAATTTTCTTTCCAGGGTAAAGTATCTGGCGATTTGAAAAAGGTAGCATTTTCTCTCCTTTTACTGGATAAATACCAGATTTTTTCAAGACTGTGAAACTATCTCCGAATTTTTTCGATTTCATTCTGGGAAACCCAGATAAACCTTGACGCCATCTTTGAAAAGCTTTCTTTAAATTCCGAAAACTGCTGGAATAAATCGCAGATGGATATTTTTGCATCCAAGAATATTCCCCTTTAGTTTTGACGTGATTCGTAAAAACTTTTTCAATAGATGCTAATCGTTGGGAATCAGTTTGTTTAATGTCTGGGAAATTCCATGATTGGGTAAGTAGGTCAAGACCAAAATTATACACAAAGCGAGAAAACCCAGCACAACCATTGAGAAAAGAACGTTGCTGATTATTTAGTTTTAGTTCTAGTTTCAAGGAGTACATGATTTGGGTCAAGATTTGTGTATATCGTATAGTATACAATCAACCTGTATTCAACAGTCAATGATTTCTAGTCTAGGTAATTTTTGTGCGATTTGTTAAGATTTGTGCGGAAATAGTTAGAAAATTAGCTATCTAGTAACACGTCTGTGAAGAATTCCTTGGCGTAACCCAGGAAACCGATGTTCTGGAGGGAGTAGGGCGCAATGGCGTTGTTGAGTTCCACTGGATCGACCTTATAAGCTCCGTTGGGATCTACCAAACGGTTGTAAAGGTCTAATACTTCGTCTACGCCCAGATTCAGCATTTGCCAAGCATCCAAATCCGCCATTTTTGCCGTGGTGCCATTGGGCAGGGTGACTGTAAAAGCAGCGGCTACGGTGGGGTCAAGTTCAGTGAGAGCATGATTAAATTGTGAAATTCTTCTTTAAACTGACTTAAACTTCTGCAAGTTAAGTAAGTTTTCATCCCTTGCTTAATAGGCTTTGTACATCTATACTTAAATTAATGCCGAAAACCAAGGCTTAATCAATCTATCTGGTTTGTAAACCACAGTCTATTCAAAACTGGCAAGCCTCTAAAAAGGTCAAACGGGAGTCCACGGTTTGTTAAATTTGCTGAAAATGATGGATGAACAATGACTAAAAGCTTCAGAAAGATTTTTTTATAGTAGGCTCGGCTAGAGCCGAATTTACGCTTGTGGACAAGAACCCGCCGACGGGCTTGGTGAGCCAGCGCGCCATCCCCTTTCCCCGACTTGTTCGCTGTTCGACGGAGTCGTTCCCGTTCGTCGTTCGACGTAGTCGTTCCCGCAGGGTAGACGTTCCGAAGGTAGGGTAAGCGTTCGGTGCAGGGTAGCGACTGGCGTTGGGCGTAAGCCCTTCTCGCAGAGTACCCGTAAGGGTAGAAGCAAGAAGCAGACCCTATAAAGTTTTCTTTAGTTGAATGACTAGATTTACAGAAGTTTAGTCAAGTTTTGTATAGCACAAATCAAAGATGCCATACATTAATGTCCGTGGAGTTGAACATTACTACGAGTGGGTTAGAAAACCATCTACAATTCGCGAAAAACCAGTAATTGTATTTATCCACGGTTGGGCTGGTTCCGCTAGATACTGGAAGACTACCGCCTATGCTCTTGCAGAAGATTTTGATTGTTTGCTTTACGACTTACGGGGATTTGGACGTTCCCGTGGTAAACCGAGTGTCAGGGAAGAATCAGAGATAGTACAAAAAAATTTAACCTACGAGCTAGAAGAATATACTGAGGACTTAGGGGCTTTTCTAGAAAAATTGCAGCTTCCACCTGTATATATCGCTGCTCATTCCATGGGTGCCTCCATTGCTACTTTATTTGTGAACCGTTACCAAAAACAGGTAGAAAAAGCAATTTTGACCTGTAGTGGCATTTTTGAGTATGACGAAAAAGCCTTTGCAGCTTTTCATAAATTTGGTGGTTACGTAGTTAAATTTCGTCCCCAATGGTTGGGAAAAATACCATTTGTTGACCGGATGTTTATGGCGCGATTCTTGTATCGTTCCATACCATCAGCAGAACGTCAGGCATTTTTACAAGATTTTCTCCAAGCAGATTATGATGCTGCTTTAGGGACAATTTTTACCTCCGTCAGCGAAAAACAAGCCCTGATGATGCCCCAGGAATTTGCCAAGTTAACAGTACCGACTCTGTTGATAGCTGGGGAACATGACAAGATTATTCCGGCTGAGATGGGACGTCAAGCAGCAGAAATGAGTGATAATGTAAAGTTTGTTGTAGTTCCCAATACTGCCCACTTCCCGATGCTAGAAGATGCAGACACCTATCTAGAACTGGTACGAGAGTTTTTAACTTTAGGGCGAGTTTGACGCGCTGTATTCTACTCTTCGAGAAGGCTTCGCCTTTAAAGTTATCCAAAATTGGTCAAAGGGAAGGAAGAGGGTTTGAGCAAAAGAGAGTTTGAGCGGTTTTATGTTTGTGTTGAAGCTTGCACTCCCAATACGGTTCGGTTAAGGTCTAAGCCGTATTGTATACAGAGAAGTTGAGTGTCTCAATTTTTGCTCCGGCTCCTTTGTGTATCGGTTTCTTGGAGGGAAATTTAGCTCTTGTTTTTTTCACAACTGG
>JASJCJ010000142.1 GCA_030066045.1 Calothrix sp. MO_167.B12 | reverse complement strand
GATCGCGTAGTTATTCCTGGTCCTTGTGCAGTGGTTTATGAGTATGATTCTCCCAGGGATGGTGCCCGCGCTTGGATTGAAACCTATGGTAAAACAGTACCCATAAATCCCTGTACTTTCTCAGATATCCAGGCTCGAATCAAAGCAGTTGCTTAGGCGTTGCTGAATAAAGGGTAGTTCATTTTATTTGGTTTCCATCCAATTCTCACCCTGACGCACATCCACCACCAAAGGCACATCCAACTTTACAGCATTTTCCATCACCGACTTAATTTCCACCTGCAACTCCTCCCATTCATCGGGAGGAACTTCCAACACCAATTCATCATGTACCTGTAACAATAACCGTGCCTGATAATTCCGCAAAACCTGATGCATTTGAATCATAGCAATCTTAATAATATCAGCACTAGAACCCTGTATTGGAGCATTAGCAGCAGAACGCAACAATCCTGCATCATAAGCGCCCAGCTTCTTCAGCTTACCCAGGTCAATGTCATCTGGATTACACCCCTTCAACCTTTGTAAACTATTGCCAGTAAAGGTAAAATAACGCCGACGACCAAGAATAGTCTCCACAAAACCTTGGGCGATCGCTTGTTTTTTCACCTGTTCTAAGTAAGTAAATACCCTGGGGTATCGAGTATAAAACTTCTTGATAAATTCGTTTGCTAATGTCTTATCTACCCCAATGGAGCGGGAAAACTTCACCGAACCCATACCATAGATTACACCAAAGTTGATGGTTTTTGCTACCCGGCGTTCATCTGCTGTCACTTCTTCTTTTTCAAACATCAACCGCGCAGTTACGGTATGGATATCTTCGTTGTTGCGGTAAGCTTCTAATAATACGGGTTCCTGGCTTAAGTGAGCTAATATTCTTAACTCAATTTGCGAGTAGTCAGCAGCTACCATCAACCAACCAGGCTCTGGTAAAAATGCTTTGCGGATTTGGCGGCTAAAGGCGGTGCGGATGGGAATATTTTGTAAATTAGGATTGGAAGAGGATAACCTACCTGTGGATGTGGCGGTTTGGTTAAAGTTGGTGTGGATGCGTTGAGTATCTGAGCGGACTAAGGCTGGTAGGGCATCCACATAGGTAGACTTCAACTTTGCCAAGGTGCGATACTCAATAATGGCATCAATAATCCCCGTTTTATCCACATCCCGCATTTTTTCCAGGGTAGCTGCATCGGTAGAATATCCGGTTTTGATTTTCCGGGAGTGTTTGGTACTTAACCCCAACTTTTCAAATAAAATCTGGCTTAATTGTTTGGGGGAACCCAGGTTAAAATCTTCCCCAGCAATCCCATGAGCTTGTTTTTCCAAGTTGGCCACATCTACAGCTAACTGTTGGGAAAGTTCTTGTAAATAGTTGCTGTCTATCCTAATTCCTTGGAACTCCACCTCCGCTAACACTGGTTCTAGGGGTTGTTCTACTTCCAGGAGTAATTTGTGCAAAGCAGGGATTTTTACCAACTCTGACCCCAATTTACCCACTAGTTGGTATGTGGCGTAAACTTGCAAACAGCAGTAATTAGCCACACTGACAATATCTATATCCCCAATAGTTTGTCCTTTAGGAACTAAATCAGCATAACTCTGTGCTGTCAAACCCAGATACCGCAGAGATAAATCATTCAAATTATGACTGCTATCAGGATTGAGGACATAACTTGCTAACATGGGGTCAAATACTACCCCAGCTAAATTAATACCTTGAACTCGGAATACTAAACGGTCAAACTTAGCATTTTGAAAAGTCTTAGGATAATCCCCACTTTCTAAAATAGGACGCAGTGCTTCAATAACCGTATCTAATGGTAAATTAGTTCCTATTTTATGTCCTACCGGGATATAAGCCATATCATCAGTTCCCGTTCCCCAGCAACAACCAATCCCCACCAACTCAGCATCCCGTGGTTCCAAGTCACTAGTTTCCGTATCCCAAGCCACAGGTGTCTCTGGGTTAGTAAACTCCTGCAATTTTTGTACCAACTCAGTTAACTTCGCTTCCGTATCAATAATCTGGGGTTGAATAGGAATATCTGGTTGTGCTGGGTTAGCAGCAGTATCCTCAGCACTAAAGAACCACAAATCATCATCTTCATTATCTTGGTCAGATGTAGCAGTTTCTATGACTGTACCACCAAATTGTTGTTGGATTTGGTTGATTTTTTCCAGAAAAGACTTAAATTCTAATTTCTCTAAAATAGGTATGAGAGCCTGGGAGTCAAAACCTTGGAGCTGGCAACTTTCTAAATCAACCTCAAGGGGGACATCTAAAACTATAGTTGCTAAATACTGAGACTTGTACGCATCTTCTTTACCATTAACCAACTTAGTTTTAACAGCACCTTTAATCTTATCCAATGAATTATATATATCACCCAGGGAACCATAAGTATTGAGTAACTTCACCGCCGTCTTTTCCCCAATACCTCTAACACCGGGAATATTATCCGACTTATCTCCACACAAAGCCTTATAATCAATTACCTGGGAAGGTAAAACACCTAACTTTGCCTGTACCTGCTCAGTCAAAAACTCACTAATCCCATTTCCATTACTCGATCGCCTGAACCCTTCCGGACTAAAATAGAGAACACTGATATCCTTTTGTGAATCCACCAGTTGAAATAAATCCCTATCACCCGTGAGAATTTGCACCCTATATCCAGCAGCTGATGCCCGTTGTGCTAAAGTACCTAAAATATCATCCGCTTCATAACCAGGGGCAGTCAGAGTCGATAAATTTAACCCCGTAAGCAACTCCTGTAAATTTTCCATGTCAGGAAGAAAATCCTCTGGTGTTTCCTCCCTATCCGCCTTATAAGTATCTTCAGCCTCGTGACGAAAAGTAGGTAAACCCAAATCAAAAGCCACCGCCATAGCTTGGGGTTGCTGACTTGAGATTACCTCTAATAAACACTTGAGAAAACCGAAACATATACTCGTAGGGATACCCGTGGTAGTTCGTAATCCACCGTCCTTACCTTTAGAAAAGCCGTAATAAGAACGAAATGCCAAAGAGTGTCCATCTACAAGGATGAAACTGGGATGGGTTGTGCTAAAAGAATGGGAAGTCAACTGGTTTATCGGTATTGTTTGGGACTTGACACTCTCACCGTCAAATCAAAGATTGTAACGGGAGATTCTTGCTTCTTTCAGATTGCCTCTTAACTAGATGCTGAAAAATCAACATCCCCGTCAGACCGACTCCACAAGCTTTTTATGTTCCCGGTTTCTACCCAGGACACGATCTGTCCAACCGCTAAAACTATGTTACTTGTTCTCACCCCTAAATTTTATTTATGGGGATGAAGCCCGACGGATAATTTATTATCCGTCAAACTTATCCATAACACCCGTTGCCGGGTACACCTTGCGGGTAAAGTTTGCCTCGCCAATGTTTAAAGGCGGCTATTCGGTGGGACACTAGTTTAACTCCCGTAGACTTGTTTAATCCCTTGATTTTAGAGCTACAAACTGGCAAGCATTTGTAGGTAAGACTTTTAGCACTTCCTCTAAACGTAGTTCATCTTTGAACTTAGGCTGGTCAGGTCGCGTCAACTACAAGCCCCCGGATTATATCCGTGGGGGAAAGCATTCAACTAGGAGTCCCTGACCATATCGTTGAGATTTTTGATATTTATTTACAATTGGCTGGCGATCGCTAGTACTATAAATTAATATTAGCGGTTGAAAAGTACAAAGGAATTATCTAATTGTGATTGGTGTTGCAGTTGTCGGCACGGGATTTGGTAAAAAGGTTCATATTCCAGGATTTCAAGCTTATCCTGGCACTGAAATAGTTGCAATCTATCACCGTGACTTAAGTAAAGCCCAAGAAATTGCCCAGGCTCACAATATACCCCATGCCTGTAACACCATCGCAGATATTGTTAAATTACCGTCAGTGCAAGCAGTCAGTATTTCCACACCGCCATTTTTGCACTACGAAATGGCAAAGGCAGTACTGCAAGCTGGGAAACATTTGTTACTAGAAAAGCCAGTCACCCTCAATGTAGCTGAAGCCAAAGAACTCCACGATTTAGCTCAGGAAAAAGGTGTGATTGCCACCGTAGACTTTGAGTTTCGTTTTGTACCCGGATGGCAGCTATTTTCCGAACTTTTATCATCAAACTATGTGGGTGAAAAACGTTTGATTCGGATTGATTGGTTGGGTTCTTCCCGCAGCAACCCAGAACGTCCTTGGAATTGGTATTCTCGCCAAGACATGGGGGGTGGTGCATTAGGTTCTTTGGGTTCCCACGCCTTTGATTATATCCACTGGCTATTTGGTCCAGTACGCCGACTCAGTGCCCATCTTACTACTGCCATCTCCCAAAGACCAGATGCCAACACCGGAGAATTAAAGCCAGTCAATACGGATGATACCTGTATGCTGATGCTGGAATTAGCCGACGGTACCCCCTGTCAACTTACTATTAGTGCGGTAGTTCATGCACAACGCACCCACTGGTTGGAAGTGTATGGAGATCAGGGTACATTAGTTCTAGGTAGCGAGAATCAAAAAGATTATGTTCATGGTTTCCGGGTTTGGGGTTCCCAACCGGGTAAACCACTGACAGAAATCGAAATACCTCACAGATTAATCTTTCCTCAAAACTATGCTGATGGTAGGATTTCTGCCTTTATTCGTGTAGTGGATGCATGGGTACAGGGAATTGAAGCAGGTAAGGCAACTGTACCATCTTTGCAAGAAGGGGTTTACTCCCAGCTATTAATGGATTTATCTCATCAGTCAAATAATACTTCTACCTGGGTAGATGTGCCGGATTTGACAACATATTTGGGTTGATATAGAAGGGTTAAAGAAATTGCGATCGCGCCATCAAATGTTCTTGCTCTTGTTACAAAATCAAACATAAAGCCTGGAAGAAACAATTTGATTTTCCACGTCTAGAATGAAGTCATAGGCATTTAAAAAATGAGGTTGCCAATTTTCAGGCTTATGACAAATTGCTAGTGGAACCCCTGCTAGGTCAAACCATTGTATTTCGTTCCCAATCTCTACTGGTACTATCCTCCAATTTTTACTTGGAGCCTTGCTGAAATCTTTAAGCAAATTGACATCAATTTGTTTAGGAGGTTTTGGAGTTAGTAAATGTCGTTCAACATTGGAAAATGATTGCTCTACCCAATTTCTAATATTGACTGCATTTAGATGTTCATTTGGTTCTGTTTCTCGCTCGCTAATATACTGGTAGTAAGTTCGCGCTAATTCTTCAGCTTGTTTGCGAGTTGTTACATCTTCTACTTTAGCAAGCAAATATGCAGCTACTGGATCTAAGGTTCCCCATACAATAAGCTCTTTTATCCAGAAAACAATCCAAGGTAGCCCAGTTTGTGACCAATTTTCTAGCGACGATTCGACTAATTCGCCACCAAAAGCTTCATCGATTGCTAGTGCAATAATACTTCCTAAACCCCAGTTAAATCGATATATAAAATTTTTACTAATATATGAATGCCATTTTGAAACTTGCTTTGCTGTAGGCTGTTTAGCTGCTGTATTAGGGTCAAGCCACCACCTTAGTATTTCATTCCAAGAAATCTTGCCAGATGGTTCCTCAAGTCGGAATTTAGATAAAGTAGCTAAATGACTAACTATAGTTTGAATATATTTAAAACGTTGCTCTGCTGTCCAATTAGCATAATCTCCACCTGTACTCAATAGTTCTTTGAGTTTAGGGTAGATATCTAAAAGTTGATTCCCATCACGGGGTGGTAAACTAGTGCGATATAAGCGCCGACGTTGTGAAACATCTCTATAAATTTCTGTTTTTAGTGCTTTACCACGTCTAATAAATAAGTTTTCTAATCTTTCTTGTTCGATGCTAGCGTAATGGGCAAAGCTTCTTTGCCAAATTTTTTGTAGTTGTTCTTCTAACTCATTTGGGCTTAAATCTTTTGCTTTTAGCTGCTCGATTTCAACAATAACCGCTAGTAAAATACTATCTAATGAATCTAAAGTCTCAATTGCTGATGATTCTTCTTCTGGAAGACTCTTGCCATAAGATAGTGGTGCTGTTTGTTCCAGCCAGGTTATAAATTTATCGTCAGAAAAATTATTTTCACTGGAAGATTCTATTGTTAAATCAAACCTGTTTTGCAAAATATCTTCTTGATTAGAAGAAGAAAGATGTCGCCATTGCTCTTCCAAATGAAGCAATAATTGGGCTAAAGGGCTGATAGCATTTCCTTGCTGGTTATTCGCCTGATTTTGATTCTCTAATTGGAGAATTAGAGATTTATATCTATTACGAGCTTGTTTCTCACTCCAATCTGCTGATTGATTGCTTAACAATACTAAGCTGCGTCCTTCTGTAGCAAATCCAGGTCTCCCAGCCCGACCGACTAAATTACTAAATTCACGAATATTTAGTTCTCTATTACGACGCCTTAAGGTGGGAATTAGTAAGGTTTCAAAAGGAAGATTGACACCTTCGGATAGAGTAGAAGTTGATAAAACTAAATTTACAATTCTTTCTTCTATAACCTCAATAAGTAATCGAGCCAGCAAACCAGGCATTTTCCCATGATGTACTACAATTCCTTTTTCTAGCAACTTATACTCGGAGGAATCAATTCCGAAATAATCTTTACAGGAGAGTAAACACTTTTGCAAAATCTTCAGCTTTCTTTGTTCTGTAGGTTTTTGAAAAAATGAAGGCTTTTCTATTTTTGATGATTCCTTCATTTCTTCAAATAATGAAAGTTGTTTGACTTGTGGAAATGTTAAATTTAAAAAATCTAAGAAGTCTTCGGCATAACCATCAATATACTGAGGGACTGATATAAGAACAGCACGTCTTTTTCCTTTTTCATCTGGCGCAGCTAAGTGCATCGCTGCCCAAAAAAGATGAGGACGTAGCCGTTTTTCCACTCCGTCTTTTTTACCTTTTGGTGCAGGGGGACATATCGGAAAAGGATTTAGAATAAAAGGTGTATTATTTTCACCACCTTCTTGAAATTCTAGTCGTCTACCGTCAAGTAAATCGTAGCGTATTTCAAATCCTCTTCCTGGTAAACATTCAAGACGACCTATTAATTGGCGTGTACTTCTGTAATTTGTCTTTGCGGGGTTAGCATTGCTTTGATTTTCTGTCCAGCTTGCTAATGCACCTTCTGTTTCTGAAGCAACAGCAGATAACGCAATAATTCGACTGTGATTTTCTTCTACATAAGTAAACAGTCTTGCACCCAGTGATTCTAAGCGTAAAGCTCTATTCTCAGCTTTTTGCAAAGAATCTTTATTTCCATCAAATTGAACTGCGTGGGCTTCATCAATAATAATAAGGGATACTCTACGGATAAATAGAGGTCCTAAAAATTTCATTAAAGCTTCCGCTTTTTCGTAAGTACAAATTAAAACTGTTGGCTTATCTGATGTTAGCCATGCATCTGTTGGACCCCAGTCAGTTCCTCCATATAAGCCTGTAACTATGACATTTTTATTAGTAGTACTATTTAAAACACGAGAAAGATTTGATTCTACTTCTGTAGCTAGTGCTTTACTTGGTACTAAATAAAGTACTAAGGGACTACTCAAATTGTTATGATTATTTGTTTCAAGAAATAAACTTTGCAGAATAGCTATTTCAGCTATCCTTGTTTTTCCAGAACCTGTAGGGGTACAAAGTGCAAATGATTGTGCTGTTGCTAGCCGTTCAATTCCACAAATTTGAGAACGCCATGCTAAAGTTTTACACTTTTCATAACTTTTACGCAAATAACGCTCCAAGAAATTTCTACCCTCTTGAGTAATAGTTGGAGAAAGTGCTTCTATATTTTTTCGTAGAGAAGTTTTTACATATACTGAAGTTACCTCAGCACACAATTTTCCTAAAAGCCAAGAATAGGTGTCATGTCCGTGAAGAAGTACCTTAGCAATGTCAGAAAATTTTTCAATGGCTTTTTCTAATCTAGGTTCATTTCCCCAGCGCATTTCTGCACATAAAATACCTAGAGAACTAGCAGTTTGGTTAACAATATACTCGTTAAATTTATAAGATTGTGTATCAGTCTCATCCCATAAAAGGCTAGTATCAACTTGTGAATTTAAAGATAGTGCAGTTGTCCAATGTTTTGTCAGTAGTTGCAACAAATTGGGAAAATCAGCTTTTAGCAAAGAACGCAAAATTTCTGACTCGATTCCTTCTATTGCGTCTTCATTAAGTAAACCAGCAGCTCTAGCAGGATAACCAGCAAGTTCATATATAGCTGCTGCTAGTAAGCGAATTGGTAAATTATTTGGGTTTAGTTGGGGATGAGATAACCATTCAAGTATCTCGCCAGCACGTAGCATCCCATTACGCCAATCAGTTTCTCCAGCTTCTCGCTTGATAAATGCAGCTTCTATAAGACGTATAGCATCATTTAATCGCTCACCAGCTTCTGAATCTCGCCACCCTTTTAATCCTTCTCCTCCTGCGCGAAGTCTGGTATGTTGGCTATAAAGTTTTGCGATCGCTGGTGTTAGTTTACTACCCGCCAGGCTATTTTGTAGTTCTGTCGCTAAAGCAATGACTTCATTACTTGGTTGAGCCATTTCATTTTGTAGACTTTCTGCTTCTACTATGACATCAGAGTTTGCTTTTATTTTCTCCGAATCATCTGGCTGTTGGACTGTCTGGGTAGGAACATCTGTTGAACGTATGATACTTGTTTGCGGAACATATACTGCTTGAATCAGATTTTCAACATTATGGAGGTGGATTTCAACAGCTTCAAGTTTTCTGTCTGCTATATATTTTTCGTGTCGTTTATTTGGTGGATATATCCAGGTTGTTCTTGTTTTAGGTCTCTTTGGATGCCGATCACAAGTATAGCTAACTAAATCAAACCTTTCATAATCTCCATTACTCTTTCCTAGCCGTAACACTCTTAGAGAATTAACCCATTCAGACGAAAAGCGATCATCGTAATCTTGCAGAATCTCAATAAGTCGTAGAATATCAACTGGTTTTATATTTACTGTACTTACTTTTTGATGTGCATTAGATAGTATCTCTTGATGATTATCACTAGTTGTACATTTTGCTTCACAAAATAAAGAAGCAATAATTACTCCTTCACTATTACGCCGAAAAGCAAGACAGTCATCACCTGTACGTCCAGGTCGCTTTTTTGCAATCTCTCCAGTTTGATTTAGATATTCTAAATTCTGTAACTCAACTAAATGGAATCGAAACATAAAAGCAGGAACTTCCCAATCATCATATCCAAAATGAGAAAAGTTTTCAGCAACTATTCCTGCAAATATCTCTCCGAAATATCCCTGAAGAGTTATAATATTGAGACTTTCAGGATAGCCTTTGCATGGATCTATTTCTGGAGAATCACTAAATGGAGCAAGAGAATTTCCTGCTAATCGGCGAAGATGAGATCGAGTATCTTCATGAGCTTTTTGAACTATTGATATTAATTCATCAAGAATTAAATCTCGTTGGCTTAGATGTTCTTTTATTAGTCGATGTACGTATCGTTTATCTTCAGATTCGCTAACCGAGTTTGATAACCAGCTTGATATTCTGTTAAACTTAGTGATTTTTCGTCTTTCTTCCATTAAGTATAATTTTGGATATTAATTTGATATATGCACAATACAAGTCCTTAAATAACAAGATTCGATATTAAATGTCAAATATAATACTCGAAATATTGATTACACAATGAAATAATGCCATAAGCACCGAATTAATTTTGCAAGCAACACCAAATTAATGATGGCTATTAACTGTGCGATCGCAGATTTTGATGTAGCAAGAGAAATTAATATCTTGAGAAAAATGGGCAGGATATTACTTTGATCCCCAATCTACTCAAATTCAAAAATAGCGAATACACTGGATATAATAGGCACATACTAGCTAAGTAAAACCCTTTAACTTCCTAATTCCTCTAGGGCGCAAGCATTGCACCCCTACTAGCTCCTAATTCCTAAATATCATGTCCAACCAAAACCGCACCTACCAAGAAATATACGATCGCGTCCGCGAAGTTGGCAGAGATGAATTTATCCTAGAAGAGATGATCCGTTACGGTTTCTGGCCTGCGTCAGGCACAATTCCTGAAGATCCAGCCAATGAAATTCGCCGCATGGGAGAAATTCGCCGGGAAATTCAACAATTACGCCAAGAAAGTAGTCGTCTGGGCAACGAAAAGGCACTACAAAAGCAGATGCTCAAACAGCGTTTGCAAGAGTCCCGACGCAAGCAACAGGAAACCAAAGAACGAAGGGAGAAAGAACGGTTAGAACGGGCAGCAGCTTGGCAACAGAAAAAACAACAGGACATAGTTTACCTAGGGGAAGGAGTTTCTGGAGGACTAAACCATACCCAAGGTAATGATGAAAGGTTAGCAAGTTATGGTTTACCTCCATGCCACACCGCCGCAGAAATTGCCACAGCCATGGGAATCACCGTCGGTAAACTACGCTTTTTAGCCTTCAATCGCCAAACTTCTACCATCTCCCACTACATCCGCTTCAAAATGCCGAAAAAGACAGGGGGAGAACGGCTAATATCAGCACCAATGCCTCATTTAAAACAGGCGCAGCAATGGATTTTAACTAATATTCTGGAAAAACTAGAAGTTGATGATGCAGCACATGGTTTTTGTCCAGAACGTTCCATTGTTACCAATGCCACCCCCCACGTTGGTGCAGATGTAATTATTAACTTTGACCTCAAAGACTTCTTTCCCTCCATCTCCTATCCTCGCGTCAAAGGACTATTTCAATCCTGGGGTTATTCAGAAGCCGCCGCCACCATTTTCGGTTTGTTATGTACTGCAAGCGAAGTTGAGGAATTGGAATTAGACGGGAAAAATTACTATGTGGCTCTAGGAGAAAGACACCTCCCCCAAGGTTCCCCAGCCAGTCCAGCAATTACCAACTTACTGTGTCGTAGATTGGACAGAAGATTAAGTGCGATCGCAGCAAAATTTGGATTTACATATACCCGTTATGCTGATGATTTAACATTTTCCGCCTCTGGTGATAACCTACGTCATATATGTAATATCCTCAAAAATACAGAATCAATAGTTACCCATGAAGGTTTTACTATTAACCACCAGAAAACGAGAATCCTGCGTAACTCTCGTCAGCAAGAAGTCACAGGAATTGTGGTTAACGACAAACTCAATATTTCCCAAAAAACCTTGAAAAACTTTCGCGCCACCCTTTATCAAATTGAGAAAGATGGTTTAGAAGGTAAAAAATGGGGAAACTCCTCTAATATCCTCGCAGCCATTACTGGCTTTGCCAACTTTGTGACTATGGTAAATCCAGAAAAAGGTTTAAAGTTTCAAAAACAGGTGCGAAAGATAAAAAAGAAATACCGCACCAAGAATCAGTAATTGAAATTCCTTTCAACCTTTCGGGAGCATTGCAATTTTGATGCAATACCCTAGAAGGTTATCGTTACAAGGACAAAGCCCACGCAGGTGGGCTAAAAATTTCTAGCCTGTGTAGGCAGGCTTGGTTTGTATAGCCCTACCCTTCCAGGGTTTGGGTGTTTTTCAAAAATTGGGATGCTCCCAATCCTTCCCTCCTTCACTCCAGGCGGGGAAACCCCGCCCCTACTCCCTCACTCCAGACTAAGGGATTTCCAGATAAGAAACATCCCATATTTATCAGGCAACAAAATATGTAAACTTCACTGTCAACTGTCAACTGTCAACTGTCAACTGTCAACCGTCAACCCCTCTTGTGGGATAATTTATTTCCTGGAGTTTCCTAATAACTGGACCATTCTGGAGAAAGTTGTGGCAAAGTAGCTTCACTAGCAGTAGTACCATTCATCAACCACAAAGTACCATCACCAGTCTCATAATTACGCCAAAAAACATCTGTTTTCCCATCACCATTAAAATCACCAATACTCGGTTTAGAAGATGATTGAGTTGCTGGTAAAAAGGCAGCAGTAGCCACCGTCGTACCATCCATCAACCAAGCAGTATTCTCTCCAGTTGCTTCGTTATGCCAAAAAATATCGGTTTTTCCATCACCATTAAAATCACCAATACTCGGTTTCCATGATGAATCCCGTTTTTCCAAGGAACCACCAATGGAGAAAATGCCATTCATTAGCCAAACAGAGTTTTCCCCTGTTTCTTGATTACGCCAGAGAATATCAGTTTTGCTATCACCATTAAAGTCACCGACACTAAAATCCCAACCAGAGTCAAAATTAAATAGAGAATACTCTGATAAATTGGTGCCATTCATGAACCAAACTTTATTTTCACCTGTCGTATTATTGCGCCAAAACAGGTCACTCTTACCATCACCGTCAAAATCAACAATACTTGCAGTCCAAGTTAAGTCCTTTTGGGATAAAAATGCAGCCTTGGTCACAGTTGTATTATTAATTAACCAAGTTGCATTTTCACCTGTTGTATTATTACGCCAAAAAATATCGCTTCTACCATCACCATTGAAATCAGCAATACTATGAGTCCAAGCTGAATCAATATTCTGTAAACCTACGGTTGAGGTTACTCTTGTTCCATCAATCAACCAAATTACATTTTCACCTGTCGTATTATTACGCCAAAATAGGTCACTCTTACCATCACGATTAAAATCAGCAATACTAGCAGTCCAAGCAGAGTCAACATTTGCTAAATTATCTGCATATAATATGTTCTCTCCATTCATCAACCAGATGGCAGTTTCACCGGTTGTATTATTACGCCAGAACTTATCAGTTTTGCCATCACCATTAAAATCTGCAACAATTGCTGCATTACTAAAAATAGGATTAGGATTGGGATTTCTTCCTGCTACTTCAAACTGTGGCTCATCTGATAATGCTTGGGATGAACTGATAAAATTGAAATTTTTATTTGTATCATCCAGAGTTTCATCAAAACTATTACCTGATGTAGAAACATATTGATAATCAACAGTTCCTTGAGCCATTTTTGCAGTATTTCCAGCAGATAGCATAATACTTATTGTTGATATTTCTCATTATTTTTACCTGTTTTTTTTATATTTTATGTCATTTATCAACATCTGCTTATTTTCGAGAATGTTGCCAATTATATATATTTTTTTGAGTTATTGGTTATGCTTTATTAACGATTTATAAATTAGATAAATCTAGCAGTAAGCATATAGGAAGCGGAAATCATGTTTTACACAAAGGGAAAATTTCCTAAGCCAAAAACATAGTGCTATATCAACTCAATGAAATAAGCGGGTGGTAAATGCACGCAATTACAGAGGCAGTAAGAACAAAGTTCTAATACCCGCTAAATATCAACACATCCAAACTTAGTTTACTATTACAGCTCAAAACACCTAAAAATACTGGGAAGCAGTCCCACAAGGGGAAAGTAATAAGTAATAAGTAATAAGTGATTAAATCCCCTCTCCTTGATAAGGAGAGGGGTGAGTTTTTATAATCTGGGCAACAGTTGCAGTTTCTGCGTTATCAGAGTCCTCAATCGGACAACCAATACAGACTATTTAAAAAGTGACCCATTCCTGAGAAAGAGTAGCGACAGGGACAGTGGTAGGATTGTTAGTATCAGCCAAAGTTACGAAATTCTCACCAGTGGCAGAATTACGCCAGAGGATGTCGGTATCGCCATCTCCATCGTAATCACCAATGGTAGTTTCCATACCAGGGCCAGAATTGGATAATTCATTCTTAGACACATTGCCACCATCCATCAACCAGACGTTACTCTCACCAGTTTCTTTGTTGTGCCAGAGTAAGTCCATTTTGCCGTCGCCGTTGAAATCTCCAATATTAGATTCAAAACCTGCACCTACTGTATCTAGAGTAATTGCAGTATATTGACTCCCATTCATTTGCCAGAGAGTATTCTCTCCAGTAGCAGAATTACTCCAGAGAACGTCTGTAACGAAGTCCCCATTAAAATCACCAAGTTTATAATCCCAACCAGCACCAAAGGTATCGAGCACCGTCTCATTAGCTGTGGTGCCATTCATGAACCAAATAGCATTTTCACCAGTTGCAGTGTTATGCCAGAAGATATCGGTACTGAAATTAGGGTTGAATTCCCCAATAGTATAAGTCCAGGATGAATCTTTAGTTGCTAGTGCCTCTGCAGAGGTAATGGTAGTACCATCCATTAACCAAGTACCATTCTCCCCTGTTGTCTGATTACGGAAGAAGATATCTGTTTTGCCATCACCGTTAAAATCAGCGACGCTATAGTCTAAACCTGGAGTAACTGTTCCTAAAGAGGCTTGGGAGCTGATGTTAGTACCATCCATCAGCCACATAGTCATTTCACCCGTCTGTAGGTTTTGCCAAACTACGTCTGTTTTACCATCAGCGTTAAAATCGCCAATTTTAAAACTAGATCCTGCCATGGTATTGAGATTACCTTCTGCAGCAATGTTTGACCCATCCATTAACCAAACTCTTGTTTCTCCAGTTTCGGTGTTGTACCAAAACTTATCATCTTTACCATCGCCGTTAAAATCAGCAAAAATAGCGGGGCTACTTATGTAAGGACTGGGGTTGGGACCATTTGTAATAGGTGAACTTTCAGGTAAGTCTATTGGTAACAAGTTATTGGCTACTGATGCATCGGAAGACGAGGAGCCATATAAGCTCTGCCCAGAGATATCAGACTTTTCAAAAGTATTTATGGATGATGCTGTATATTGTGATTCCGTATTAATTGTAGATAAATTATCGGATTTCGCAGTTGTTAGAGATGTGGGCATACTATTGATTGATAATTGGTTTATATCCAATTTCTAGCTCATTGTTAAACAAGTTTTCAAGTGTGATTTAAACACATTTTATTGACTTAATGTTTTGTTAATAAATGTCATAGTTTTCGCAAAAAATATATTCTAATAGCTCTCATAAGTCAATTAAGATGCATCAGATAACGCGAATATTTTTTGATTATTTATCTTGTATCCTATAAATGTTTTAGGCAATTATCCACTGTTTTTACTGGACATATCATGTAATTAATTCATCAAACAATGAGGCAATATAGGATAACTGCATTGGGAGTTACGAATATATTTATCCAAAAGTAAGCCAATAACAAAATATTATTTCATTTGTCTTATATCTGTTCAATTATTTTGTATCTGGTGAAGATGATAAATGATTAATTCCTGACATATACCCTTGGTAGTTTATATCAATTTCTGAAAATAAAACTACATAGTAATTCTGGCAATTTTCTCGTTCTTCCCTTTTTTCATTGGGATTATGTCTCAAATAATTCCTTATGTGGGGTGGGATAAAATTTTGGTGAATCGCGGGTGTGAGCGATCCCCGACTTCTTTAAGGATACCAATGAAGAAAAATAATTCTAAATTCGCTCATTCTAAATTCAATAACCTATTTTCCCCAATTCCCTCACCATGAATTGGATACAAAACGCCAAACTATTAGCAACCAGCACTAGGAAAAAAGACCAATTCGGATATGCCGTTGCAGCTAGCCAAAATACCCTAGTTGTAGGAGCAGCACGGGAGACTCGTGATGGAAAAGCCCACGTTTTTATTTGGAACGGCGAGAATTGGCAAGAACAAGCAGAACTAATTCATACACGCACTACCACCAATGATGCTTTTGGTCATGCTGTAGCCATTGATGGTGACACCATTGTGGTAGGAGCACCTTACGAAAATCGCAAGACTGGAGCCGCTTATATTTTTCAACGCCATAGTACAACATGGCAGCAAGTCGCCAAACTCACCCCATCTGATGCTCAACCTGGTGCTTTATTCAGTTATGGTTCAGTATCCATAGACGGCGACACCATCGTCATTGCTGCGGTAGACGATCGCAATCGTCAAGGAGTGGTGTATGTTTTTCATAAGGATAACCAGCACTGGGTAGAGTCAGCAAAATTAGTCGATCCCCAAGCAGATAAGGGGTATCGGTTTGGATATCGGGTGAAGGTTCGAGGAAATACCATAGCCGTTGGTCATGATATTCGCAATCTGTCTCAGGGAATTTACGGTTATGGAAAAGTCCATATTTTTCAACGGGAAAACCAACATTGGCGACAACAAATAGTTCTCTATCCCGGCGAACCTTCCAATTTTTTCGGTCACGCTGTTAGTCTCAGTGACAATTTAGTGGTAGTTGGTGCTTTCTATGACGATGCAGCCTACCTATTCTCTCGCCAAGGAGAAAACTGGGTACCCAAAGCCATCCTCAAAGGCGATCCCTCTCCCAGTCCCAGTTGGTTTGGTTTTGACGTGTTTACTGACGGTGAAATTGTCGTGGTAGGAGCGCCCTATGCCAATGAATCAGGACAACGTAGCGGAGCCGTATATATATATACTTATAAACACGGTGATTGGATCAGGCAGGAGAAAATTATTGGCAATGATATCACCACAACGGAAGAATTTGGTTTTTCTGTCACCGCTAACCAAGAAATGGTAATTGTTGGTTCTGTCCACAACCAAGCCAGGGGTCATGACACGGGTGCTGTGTATACATTTATGCCAGTGACAGATAATGGCGTACCGTTTCCAGAACCCAATTTTTTACAGGAATACCTAAAACCTTGATGAAGGCTGGCAATAGGTGCCTATCCCTGTCAAGGTGGGTATAAGCATTCTAAAAGCGAATGCCACCCTCGTTAAGGGAAAACCTTGTTAAATCTATCTTTCCAGGCTCTGGTTACAAGGTTCTACGAAGTAGATGAATTGTGAGGAGGCGGGAGCCTCCTGTTACGTCTGGAGGCTCCCGCCTCCTCTAATGGGTTTTCAAGCAGAGCCTAGAAACGAGCGGAATCCCTTGTATGACGATAAGTCACCACCGCATCACTTCACTTCCCGCGCAACTAAATATTAGGACAAAATTGTGAAAATTTACGCGATTTTGTATCAGTAAATCTCTTGAAACTGAATGTGGAGTCAGGATAAAATTTTCAGGTATTATAAACATTCAATGAGATTAAAAGATTAAAAATTGATGAAAAATCAAAATTTGCAACCCAAGCAAAAGACAACCAATGCTGGAAGTGAACAACTTTCAGTCACTACTCCCTCACTCTCCAAACTCTCGGTGGAAGAATTGAACAAAGTCAACGCTGGTTTGAATGGTGTGGGTACATTTGACTTAGTGTTAATGTAGTCTGCTATACAAAACTTGACTAAACTTATCTACACGAGTATTGATGCCGTGTAGATTAATTTTGAGGAGGTGGGAGCCTCCAGACTTAACAGCAGGCTCCCGCCTCCTCTAATAGATTTCCAGGCAGAGTCTAGTGGTCTGTCCCATTAATTTTGATAGTTTATTGTAGTGCAGGCAGGACAGCCCGCTTCCTTCTTACAGCAGGGAGCGAGACGCTCCCACTACATTTTTTACCCTTCATAACTTATGGGACAAACCAC
>JASJCJ010000141.1 GCA_030066045.1 Calothrix sp. MO_167.B12 | reverse complement strand
GTCTCCGGACTCGCGTGGTGGAACGGACGTTCCAAGGGTTTGAGACCCCGACTGAATCTTCTGATTCAGTCGCTCGTGTTCAGGAGGAGTCACAATCTCTTTCTGAACACTGTC
The DNA here is from genome assembly GCA_030066045.1 of Calothrix sp. MO_167.B12. Lineage (GTDB taxonomy): Bacteria > Cyanobacteriota > Cyanobacteriia > Cyanobacteriales > Nostocaceae > Calothrix_A. The sequence continues at coordinate 17,304 of JASJCJ010000141.1, read as the reverse complement.
TCCGTGTCCCCCACTCCCCGCGTCTCCGCGTCCTTGAACAGACTCCTTCCCTCCTTCACTCCCTCACTCCCTCACTCCTCCCCCGTCCCACTAGTTTATCCCGCAGTTGTTTAATGCGATCGCGGAATTTGGCAGCGGATTCAAATTCTAGGTTCTTGGCTGCTGTTTTCATCTGGGTTTCCAATTCAATAATTAAGTCGGGAATTTGCTCTAGGGGAATTTCGTGGAGATTTTCATCGACAGCTTGTAAGTCTGAACTGCTCAATCTACGGGATATTTCCAGGAAAGATAAAATCGAATTGCTGGATTTCTTGACAATGGGTTGGGGTGTAATCCCATGCATTTTGTTGTATGCCATTTGAATCCCCCTTCTTCTTTCGGTTTCATCAATGGCTTTTTTCATGCTATCGGTGAGTTTCTCTGCATACATAATCGCCTGTCCCCGGATGTGGCGGGCTGCCCTACCGATGGTTTGAATTAGGGAACGTTCTGCACGCAAAAATCCTTCCTTATCGGCATCCAATATTGCTACTAGGGAAACTTCTGGTAAATCTAACCCTTCCCGGAGTAAATTTACACCCACCAGAACATCAAATTTACCTTCTCGTAAATCCTGGATAATCTCAATCCGTTCAATGGAGTTAATCTCAGAATGCAAGTATCGGACTCGAATACTATTTTCTTCCAGGTATTCAGTTAAGTCCTCTGCCATGCGTTTGGTTAAGGTAGTAATCAATACCCTCTCGGTGCGATCGCATCTATCTTTAATTTCCCCCAGCAAATCATCAATTTGTCCTTCTGTGGGACGAACAATAATTTCTGGATCGATCACTCCCGTGGGGCGAATAATCTGTTCAGCTATATGATCCCCGGATATTTCTAATTCCCAATTACCGGGGGTAGCAGAGACAAATATACACTGATTGACCTTGTGCCAAAACTCCTCAGCCTTGAGAGGACGGTTATCTGCTGCGGAAGGAAGACGAAAACCATGCTCAATTAACACCTTTTTCCTGGCTTGGTCACCATTATACATGCCGCGAATTTGGGGTACGGTAACATGGGACTCATCAATTACCAACAACCAATCTTTAGGGAAATAATCAATTAAACACTCTGGTGGTTCCCCAGCCTGTCTTCCTGCTAGGTGGCGGGAATAGTTTTCCACACCATTGCAATAACCCACCTCCCTCAGCATCTCTACATCATAGCGGGTACGCTGGTCTATACGTTGCGCTTCTACTAATTTACCTAGTTCTTCCAACTGCGCCTTACGTATTTTTAACTCCGCCGTAATATCATGGCAAGCTACATCTAACCTTTCTTCTGGAGTCACAAAGTGACGCGCCGGGTAAACATTCAACCCTGACACACTAGAGAGAATTTCCCCCGTCACCGGATCTAGATAACGAATCGCGTCTATTTCATCCCCAAAAAATTCTACCCGAATAATCCTATCCTCATAGGCAGGACCAATTTCCAGCACATCCCCCCGTACCCGAAACCTTCCCCTACCCATGTCAATATCATTGCGGCTGTATTGTACCGACGCTAAAGCCCGTAAAATTTGCCGTTGGTTAACCTCCAAGCCTACTTGTAAGGGAATGGCAGCTTTCAGGTATTCTGAGGGCATTCCCAAGCCGTAAATACAACTAATGGAAGCCACTACCACCACATCCCGGCGCTCAAAAAGCGATCGCGTGGCGGAGTGGCGCAACATATCAATTTCATCGTTAATTGACGCAGTTTTCTCAATATAGGTATCGCTGACGGGAATATATGCTTCCGGCTGATAGTAATCGTAATAACTAACGAAATATTCCACCGCATTCTGGGGAAAGAAATCTCGCAACTCATTACATAACTGCGCTGCCAAAGTTTTATTATGTGCCAATACCAGGGTGGGTTTACCAACCTTCTCAATGGTTCTAGCTATAGTGTGGGTTTTTCCAGTACCCGTGGCTCCGAGTAAAGTTTGGAAGCGATTACCAGATTTTACACTGGTTGTTAATTGAGCGATCGCTTGGGGTTGATCCCCTGTAGGCACAAAGGGTGCTTGCAGACAAAATTCCGCCATACAATTTTGGATTTTGGATTTTGGATTTTAGATTTTAGATTTTAGCTTGATTCCACTGCAATAACCTACGCCCTCCGTGGCATCTGTTGCTGTGAACTAAGAAATCATCAAGAAAGCCATGTATCATAACAAGTACATTCACATAAATTAACAATGGTAGAACGTCCAATCAAAAAATCTGAGCGTCAGCCCAAAGCCAATAGTGAGGGCGATTCTGACAATTTGAAATCCACACCTTCCAGGAAATCAAATCGTAAAAACTCCAAGGGTAAAGGCAAGAAAGGGTCTTTTGCAGATGAATCCAAACCGCCGGTGAATCCTGCTCTGGCACGCCCTCCCAAGCCCCCCAAAATTCAAGCGAAAGAAGAAGAACCCGAACCCGAAGTTGAATCAGAACCAATTTCCCCAGAGGAGCAAGGAGAAAAGCAAGAGGATTAAATTAAGGCAGAAGTACGAGGGTAGGAGATAGAAGGCGATTAGTGTGGAATTGGTGACTCAGAGAAGCATCGCGAAGCGTATCCGCAGGATTCACCCTTGCCGCCTCTTTAGGGGGTTAGACCCCTGACGGGTCTAACCACATGGTAATTAAATAATTCTTGTGATTAAAATGGTGCTGCTATATAGGATAATGATGCACCATAATGCGTGATGCGCCGGATGACCTTAGTATTTGGCGCATTTTTTTGTTTACAAGGGTTTGAAAGGGGCTAGGGCGTGTTTTCAAATCCAAAATTGGCATAAATTGTAGGTTGGGGAGCCACTCCGTTGCGGAGGTTCCCTATTCATCTCCCGTTACAGCGAAGCTTAACGAGAGTCCTCTTGCTTCATTAAAGATAGAACCTGAATGCAATGCTGCATTTATTTTTTTGTTATCATGATGATATCACTTTTATATCATTTAGATATGGGGGCAAATCATGAACCAAAAAATTCGGGATTTCTCTGGGTTTAAAGTCAATGGATTCATTGCTTTGGGTGTTGCCATCGCAGTTACATTTTTTGCTATTGGGCAGTTCTCTTCTGTGATAGAGACGAGTACCCAGTTATTAAGTAGAAGTCTGAGAGTGGGGGACTTTGTGAATTTATTTACTGGTATGGAAGACGGAGTAGCAGAATTGGGTGCATTGTTGGCAGCAATACTAATAGCAGTGGTAATTCCCTCAGTATCTGGTTTTCTGACAGTGGAGCCAAATCAAGCGGTAGTGCTAGTCTTCTTTGGACGTTATGTGGGTAGCTTACGAGAACCTGGTTTTTGGTGGACTATTCCTTTTACCACCAAACGTAAAATTTCCTTACGGGTGCGTAACTTTAACAGCAACATACTCAAAGTCAATGATGCTCAAGGCAGTCCTATTGAGATTGCCGCCGTGGTAGTGTGGCAAGTATTAGACTCAGCCAAATCTACCTTTGCAGTGGATGACTACCAAGAATTTGTGGCCATTCAAAGTGAAACTGCAATTCGTGCTCTAGCAATTCGCTACTGTTATGATGCTCCTGACGAATCAGACATTCCCTCATTACGGGGAATCCCAGATGAAATAGCCACTTCCTTAAAGGAAGAACTACAAGCAAGGCTGGAAGTAGCAGGGGTAGAAATATTAGAAGCAAGGTTATCTCACCTAGCCTATGCACCGGAAATTGCTCAAATGATGTTACGTCGCCAACAAGCTAAAGCCTTGATTGATGCAAGGCGACAGATAATTGACAGTGCGGTGGGGATGGTTGACGAAGCACTCAAGCGCTTAAGTAAAGAGCATATTATTGATTTGGATGAAGAACGTAAAGCTGCTATGGTGAATAACCTATTAGTTGTTCTCACTTCAGAGCAGTACACTCAGCCTGTAGTCAATACTGGGAGTCTTTATGTCTAAAGTATGAGTAAAAAGAAACGGTTTTTACTGCGTCTAGACCAGAGATTATACGATGTATTAGAAAAATGGTCGGCGGATGAGTTAAGAAGTGTCAATGCTCAAATAGAATATCTGTTAACAGAAGCTACTCGCAAAGCAGGGAGATGGAAGGAAGATCAGAGGGAAGAAAAAAATGATTGACAAGTTTAGTACTTGACAATCTTTGTTATAATTGCTATGTGCAGTAAGCCAAAATTTTTTTTATAAGCCTTGTAATGTAGACATCTCAGAGAAATTGTGGGATACCACAAAATCACGTAGTAGTACCGCACGGCGTAAATAAGCAGACCATTCATAACACGTCAAAGCTAGAGAACAAAGTACTTTTGACTTCTGACTTCCGCGCAGCTGTACTAGTCGGCATTTCAGGCAATACCGCTAGTTGCCTTGAGGTGATGTCTGGCGACAAGCCGCTCCGCGTCTACCCTCTTAAACGAATGCTGTTTTTCTCCTGGTACGCGAGGGCTGAAACCCTTATTTTTACGTTTGTCCCCAAAAGTTTGTGGTTTACTGATAATTCCTAATTCTCTAGTGACAACAGGAGAGGTAAAAATGAATTATTCATTATCTAGAGACAATAATCAGGATGAACCCAGCATTAGTCTAGTAAACATTAGTGAGCCTACATCTGAGGTATTAAAAGCCACTATAAATACTTTTGGGCGAATCGCCACGGCTTTTGGGCAAACCACTACGGCTATTGGGCAAACCACCACGGCTGGTATAAATTATTTTAGAGAATTGCAGCAGATTAAGGCAAAAGAACTTGATATAGAGGCTAATAAGGAGCTAGAAGCTAAGCGACAAAAGCATGAAAAATTAATGCTTAAACGCGAGTTTATTGAAATACACAAGTTGCAAAAAAATCAACACAAACATGAGGCTAAGCAAGATAAAAAAGCCTTTGAATATCAACAAAATTTAGCTAAAAGTGTCTTTGAATATCAACAAAAACTAGCTAAACAAAGCAAAGAATATATCAAAGAGATTGAAGCATTTAATGCAAAGCTAAGACAAAATGAGTTGGAAGCACAAAAAGAATTGGAATTGGAATTGAAACTGTTTGAACGTGAAACACAAATATACTTGGCTAATATGCATTTCGATGAAGTTTTGACTTCCATTGAACATCGAAATTTTATAGATGATAAATATCCTTTATCAACATTACCTCGTCAAATATCCAATTTCTACCAACAATATTGCATTAATGACAAACCAGTCCTACCGTTAGTAATTATTCCACCACTTACAATACACTCTAAACAGGTTTCTGAACCGAATAAAGTTAGTAAAACACTCTCTAAGAATCTTTATAATTTTCTCACTCAACAACACTATCATTTGAATAGCGACTCTCCAGTAAAGTTTATACGCGAAAACTGGAAAAACCCAGATATGCTTCTTGAGACAGCAAGTCACCATTTATTTGATGTGTACAAAAAAATACCAACCTTGATTTTGAAGTTAGAACTTGAAGATGGAGAGAAAGAAGACATGTTGACTCTCAACATTGAAACTGTTTGGTGGAATGGAAGAGTAGGCTATTCAGACCCTTTTTCTTCAAATCCAATACCGATAGACAACCAGGGAAACTCCAATCTTTCTAGTTATCTCTCAGCAATTCTTCGTTTACTGACGGGTTCAATTATCGATGAATATTATCTATTCCACTATCAAGTTTGTCCAAAATTGCCAGAGGTTTTACAAGAGTTAACAGATCATTTACCGGAGCAAGTGAGACGAGAATTAATCCATGTAATTACTTCGCGTTACGAAACTGTTTTTAGAAAATTAGCAACTGATCGACCCGCTGTGAGTGTTGATTTAGCATTGGAATTGGCACAAATACTATCTAATTTGCACGATAAAACTGTTCAGAGTGTAGCGAGAAATCTAGCTAGCTTTGCCGAACAAGTACTTAATGATTATCCAAACATCTAGGATGGTGAAATAGATGTTACAGGTAAAGATAAAGTCAATTAACGAAATTCAAATCTTAGATCGCGTTTGAACGAAAAAAATCAAGTCATGATACAAGAAGAAGAATTTAACAAGATATTAACCTTGGTGGAGGAGTTGAGAACTAAGGTTCAAATACTCGAAGTCCAACTCAAGAGAGATAAAAATACTCAGCCGCCAATAAACGGCAATAAAACTGATATTGACGACTTGCTGGTAGCTTCAATAACGGCTTTTGCGATGGAAACACCTCCTGACGGTTGGCTGGTGTGTGACGGAACAGAAGTATCTCGGACAGAATTTGCCAGGCTCTTTGAGCGTGTTGGTGAAACTTTTGGAAACGGGGATGGCTCTACCACCTTTAATTTGCCCGATTTAAGAGGAGTATCTCTTCGAGGCTGGAGTGTCGAGGGTAAACAGGATCCTGGAAGAAAGTTTGGCTCATATCAACCTGACCAAATGCAAAGTCATAAACATGATGATAAAGGACATACTCATACTGGTAAGACAAGTACAAGTTATAAGCATAAACATGAGCTTAAGGTTGGTGATATTGATGACATAGATGAAGAAGATGGCGACAAAGAAGGTTTATTATATTCTTTCGATTTGGATGAACGTAACAGTCACGACGATGACTATATTAGAAACAATGGTGAACATTACCACAATCTTGAAATTAATCAGGGTCAAGCAATATTAGAAAATCCCACGGATTCCCATACGGGTGCAGGAAAACCACGACACGGAAATGAAACCAGGGTCAAAAATGTGGCGTTGCTATATTGCATTAAATATTAACCCAAGTTGCCAGTTAGTTATGAATCAAAATGTTATCTACGCCAACACAACTATTACGCCTATCTCAAGGACAACTTAACCTACTAGAAAAATGTCCCCGTCAATTTCAACATACATACCTAGAAAAATTGTATTCACCTCCCAACCCAGAACATGAAGAATTGCAGAATTTAGGTAGTCGCTTTCACCTGTTGATGCAACAGCGAGAAATGGGTTTACCAATTGATAGTTTTCTCCAAACCGATAGCCAATTGCAAAGGTGGATGGCTGGTTTTGCTGATGCTGCACCGGAAATTATGCACCCTACTGTTGATAGTCAAACTTTCCGCGACAGCGAACATTACCGCACCCTACAAGTTAATGACTATTTACTCACCGTTGTCTATGATTTGCTAATTGCAGAAACAACCCAAGCACAAATTCTTGATTGGAAAACCTATCCAAAACCACCTAATAAACGTTATTTAGAACAGAATTGGCAAACACGTCTTTATATGTATGTGTTAGCTGAAACCAGCGACTACCCGCCAGAAAATATTTCTATGACTTATTGGTTTGTCCAATCCCAAGGAAAACCACAAAGTATTAAGTTTAATTACAATTCTGCCCACCATGAGAAGACAGCAAAGAAACTACAACGGTTATTGAACAAGTTAACCAAATGTTTGGCAGATTATGCCCAAGGAAAACCCCTCCCACAGGTGCCAGAGGGTAGGAAAGTTTGCAATTATTGTCAGTATGCCACAAGGTGCGATCGCCATCAGGCGGTTACAGAGGAGCATCCCCCAGTTTCAGACAATAATTCCCTAGAAGATACTGTAACTGAATCTGTTGCTTCGGAAAAAAATAATACAAGCTTACTAAATATTATTAATATTGAGGAAGTCTCATTGTAGATTTGGCGATATTATCCGTCATTTATCAACTGTCAACTGTCAACCATCAACTGTCAACAATGGAACAGCAGTGGATTATTACCCCAACAGAACAACCACCAGATTGGTTTGTGGAAGCAGTAAAACATTACACCCCTGCTTCTAGCGGATATTATGCGGCACAATTATTGTGGCAGAGGGGAATTAGAGAAGATTCTCAATTAACTGCTTTCGTGAATTCCCGCACTTACCAACCTGCTAGCCCCTGGGAATTTGCCCAAGAAATGCAACTAGCGGTGGAAAGGTTACAGCAAGCACGGGAAAACGGCGAAAAGGTGGCTATTTGGGGTGACTTTGATGCCGATGGAATTACCTCCACAGCCGTACTTTGGGATGGTTTAGGACAATTTTTTACCCCCCATGAGCACCTAGCTTACTACATTCCCAATCGCTTAACGGAATCCCACGGACTCAATTGTCCTGGTATTGATGGGTTAGCTCAACAAAACTGTAAATTAATTGTCACTTGTGATACTGGTAGCACTAATATAAGTGAAATTATTTATGCAGAGACCCTAGGCATAGATGTGATTGTCACCGACCATCACACCTTACCATCATCAAGACCCCCAGTAACAGCGATTATTAACCCCCGATATTTACCTGATGACCATCAATTATTTCATCTTTCTGGGGTGGCGGTGGCTTATAAGCTGGTGGAGGCAATATATGAAATATTGCCCAATATTCCCCGACAACCCTTAGAAGATTTATTAGATTTAGTTGCCGTGGGACTGATAGCTGACTTGGTTCAACTGAGTGGAGATTGCCGTTATTTAGCACAATTAGGCATCCAGAAACTGCAAGCAGACTTTAAGCAACCAGCAGCAGCCAGGAGAAGACCAGGTGTGGGCAGATTATTAGAATTATGCCAGAGAAATGGCGATCGCCCCACAGATATTTCTTTTGGTCTTGGTCCCCGGATTAATGCTGTAAGCCGTATCCAAGGTGATGCTAGCTTCTGCGTAGAATTACTGACTAGCCGGAACCATGAGCGGGTGCAGGAACTAGCAGAGGTCACAGAACTGGCAAACACTCGCCGCAAGTCTTTACAAAAGGATGTGGCACGGCAAGTAGAGCGTAAACTCAGCCAAATAGATTTATCTACCACCAGTGTCATAGTATTGGCAGATTCCCAGTGGGCACTAGGAGTGTTGGGATTAGTAGCAGGGCAAGTCGCCCAAGAAACAGGCCGTCCCACCATTCTTTTAAGTACAGATGGGGTGGAAAATAGAGGAGATTTGACAGGGAATCCTGCCCTTGCCCGTGGTTCGGCTCGTTCTGTCAACTCAGTAGATTTATACCAATTAGTTAAAGACCAAGCACATTTATTACATCGGTTTGGGGGACATCCTTTTGCCGCCGGGTTAAGTTTGGCGGTGGAAAATATTCCCTTATTTACCCAAGCGATTAATCAGCAATTACGGCAAAATTTAGCAGGTGCAACCTTAAACGCAACGGTAACAGCAGACTTAACGGTGACAGTAGCCGAATTAGGTAAAGAATTATTTGCAGAATTGAAATTACTAGAACCTTGTGGTATGGGAAATCCCGTACCCAAGCTGTTGATTCAGAACTGCTGGTTTGAGAATAGTTGGCATCGCAATCAGCAAGATTGGCGGGGGAAGAAGGTACAGTACATTAAAACAGAGTTTGATATTCGGGATGACTCCAGTAAGGCTAAATTTCCCGGGGTATGGTGGGGACATTATAAAGATGAGTTACCCCCAGTTAGGTGTGATTGCATTGTCGAGTTGGACTATAACACCTATAAAAAACGTTATGAAATTCGCATTATTGCCGTTCGTCCTCAGTCAGAATTTTTCTGGAGGAGGCAACTAATAGAAATTATAGATTGGCGCAACCTTCCCACATCTGCACCAGAAAACCATCAAGAATCTGGCTCCACTCCCCTATTATGGAAAAATTGTCCCTCTTGTTGGGATGAATTGGGAGTTTGGGTGAGGCGATGTCTATATAATCAACAACCATTAGCCATTGCTTGGGGTGAGACAAATCATCAAACACCAGAGCAAACTTGGCTGACTTTGGTAGGAGTAGCTAAATATCTCAGTCGTACCCAAAAATTAGTGACTCGGACACAACTTTTAGATAAACTACGAATAGGCGATCGCTGTTTATATTTCGGTATACAAGCATTAACAGCTTGTGGCTTTATCACCACTAGACAAGATCAGCATTTACAAATCAGCCAACCTGGAAACATAGTATCAGACAATCCAGAGGTGGCGATCGGTAATTTTTTAGCAGCTATCCGTGAAGAGCAATTCCAACGCCGATATTTTGCAGAAGTACCCTTGTCAACCATTCAAACAATGGCATATCAAACCATAATTAATGCCAGCCACGGCTCGGAATTTAAAAGTCAAAATTAAATAATTTCTGTTTATGTTGTGCCACCGCTCTCTCTTTTATATGGTCTACCTAGAGTTCTAGGTGGTGTCCTACGGGTAGAAAAGCGACGAATTTCTCTCTGGATATATTTATATTTAGGTGATTTCTCTAAGATATCGTACCGGAGTGCCTCTCTATCCCCTAATGCCAAGGGAGTGTTGAACTGTAAATCTTTTATGGATAGAAAATTTCGGGAACTTAGATTACTGGTATTTTCTTCGCCAAAAAAATCCTGATTCGTCAAAAAACTATAACCTGCCTCGGTTTTTCTTGGTTTTCCAATGGGAGGTACATAGCGTCTTCTTTTCATTTTAATTACCTTTTTATAAGTGATGATATTTTTACATACAGAATGTCAGATAAAATTCCAGATAATTAAGTAAATATATGTGTAACTTATGCAATTGGCACACTAATAGAGAGTATCCCAATTGTTGAAAAATATCTAAAGGCTAGAAGTTTTTAGCCCACGCAGATATCTACCCTTGAATTAAGTAATAAGTAATAAGTAATAAGTAATAAGTTTGTTTTTGTGACCGGGATTCAAACCCCGTCCCAAAAACATTCTGCCTCAAAAGACAGGGCACCAGACCCCAATATTTCGGTAAAAAAAAGAGAGATGCTTATTTATATACATCTCTCACATAGAGAAAACCCATTAATGATTACTGTTGACAAAAATACAATCGATATTTATATTTGGTAGAGAAATATTTGAGTGGTAAATCCTAGTAGAAAAAGCATCAATAAACTAACCATTTTCAACAGTTAAAAAGTTTGAAATCAGGTTGTTTGTACTTTTGATTTACCCGTAGCGGTACTAGTCAATTACCACTAATGAATCGAAATTTATATACTAGGGTTAATTTGGTTTGGTATTAAATGGATTATTGTTTTGATTATTGCTATTAGTAGCTCTAGTACCACCTGACTCAGTAGAAAGGGGTTTGTTCTCGGTGCGAGTTTTTTTACGACTCATATGTCTTGCCCTCCGGAATGCGAAATAACCACAACTTTTAATACACCTTACTAAATCATCAATCCGGAAATTAATCAAAAATCGATCAAACTCTGTCTAATTGGCAACCTTTAGTGGTGTGTGTCAGTAGTTATGAGAGCTAGTAGTGCGTCTCATTAATTTTGCTGTGTTACCTAACTTTTAGACTTCTCCTCTCCTTCTTTTCCTTCGCGCTCTTTGCGCCTTTGCGGTTCTTCCCTCTACCCCTCAGAATTAATACGATAGACCACTAGTGCTTTGTCCCATTAATTTTGATAAGTAAACAATTGTAGTGGGAGCATCTCGCTCCCTGCTGACAAAAAGCGGGCTGTCCGGCCCGCACTACAGCTGCCCATCAAAATTAATGTGGTGGAGTACTAACCTAAAAGCTGGGGATTATTGTCATAATTTGGGCTTGGTTTTTTCCTCCCCCTGCCCCCTAAGAGGGCGTTGCCCCTGATTCGCCATTGGTATCCTCCAAGAAGTCGGGGAGCTATTAGCCTCAGAAAGTGAAGAAGTTTATCTTCTATCATGTCTGCATGAACACTTACGATAAAAATAACGCTTAAATTTTGAAATATAAAAACTATGGAAATTTTATGTCGTAACTAATTACTCGGACATAGTATTACATATTTCTGAGGTCAAAAAACTTCTGTTAAAATCCAAGAGTATAAAAATTAAGACTGAAAACTCAATCAAGTCAAATTTTTGAAGATTTAACTTCCTAGCCCTTGAGCGGGCAGCTGCGCCAACGAAAGAGGGAACTCAAGGGCTGGCACAACAAGCAACAGTGAAGATTTTTGTTCCAGGGCTTGATTGGTTGCCGAGGAGGTTTCCTCTCCCAAGGGCGTGGGTTCAATCCCCCACCACACTTATCTGTTATTCCCGATTAAGAGTTAAGAGTTGCCTTGAAGTATTACTAATTATGGATTTTAGTTTAGACCAAGCAATTGCAGTTGCTAATCAAGTATTACTGTCTAAGTTTAATAGAAACTTAACAGATATTGAGATTATTGTTTTAAAGGGAGCTTGGCATAGAGATGATTATGACCAAATAGCGGCAAAAAATCAATATGCCACTTCCTATATCAGTCAAGATGTGGCTCCCAAGCTTTGGAAGTCACTGAGCGATGCCTTAGAGGAAAAAGTTAAAAAGAGCAATTTCAAAGAAGCTTTAAAAAGATATTGGTCAAGAGAAAAAAATAGTGATGCTCTTTCCGAACAGCCTTACGGTGCTAATCAAAGTGATATCAAACAGAATCAAACTAAAAACAATCAACAAAAAAAAATCAAAAATTCTGCCACTATTCTATATATAGAAAGACCCCCAATAGAATCTATTTGTTATCAAACAATCTTGGAACCAGGTTCTTTAATTAGGATTAAAGCTCCTAGTTTAATGGGTAAAACCTATTTAATTAATCGGATTCTGCAACGGGTAGCGACAGAAAATTATCGTACCTCTAATTTAAGCTTGAAGTTAGCAGATAGAAGTACACACTTGACGAACCTAAATAAATTTTTGCGTTGGCTATGTATTAATGTTAGTAAGGATTTGGAATTACCCAGTGAATTGGATGAATACTGGGATGAGGAAGGAATGGGAGCTAAGGTTAGTTGTACTACTTACTTTGAAGAATACTTATTAATACAAGCAAATAATCCTCTGGTTTTATGCTTAGATGATGTGGATATATTGTTTCCCTATCCAGAAATTTATGAAGACTTTTTTGGTTTGTTACGTTCGTGGTATGAAAAAGCCAGGAGTCGTAAAATTTGGCAAAAACTGCGCTTAGTTATTGTCCACTCCACAGATGTTTACATCCGTCTCAATATTAATCAATCTCCATTTAATGTCGGCTTACCAATCGAATTATCTGAATTTACTACAGAGCAGGTAAAAGAATTTGCCCAACAGTATCAGCTGAGTGTAGATACAACCTTCATTGAATCCCTGATGGATTTACTCGGAGGACATCCTTATTTATTAGAACAAGCTTTTGCTTATCTAAAAAATCATCCCCAGATTAGTCTAGAACAATTTTTATCATCAGCGATCGCAGATACGGGAATTTATGGACACCATCTGCGAGAACAGTGGCTAAATATACAACAAAATCCAGAGCTAGAGGCAGCCTTCCAACAGGTTATTAACTCTCCGACTCCAGTACAATTACCGCCCATGTTAGCTTATCAATTACATAGTATGGGTTCGATCAAATTTTCGGGAAATTTAGCAGAACCTCGCTGTCAGTTATATCGTCAGTACTTCCAGCAATATTTAACAAAATCAGGGAAGACTTAACCAAGTCAGAAGGTTTGAGCGGATAATTGCTGGGGGAGTTCAACCCAAAAGCTCGAAGGGAAGAAAGAGTTAACATTCCCAAGCTGCTCCTTTACATATTTTGTTATCCCTTGTACTCTCATTTCCTATGAGTTTTGTAACATCTAAGTAAGTAGCACCACCTGTATAAGATATGGGATTTTCTAATTCAACTGTTCTACCACCAGCAGTAGCAGATTTATTCAGGAGTCTGTATAAAACACTGTGGGGATTAGTTCCTTTCTTCAGGGTGACTAAAACTCCATTTTTCAAACAAGAACCTCTTCTGTGACTAGCAACGCATAATACTGGTTGATTATTGAGAATACCGGCTCGAATATATCTGAGGGTACCGTTGTCATAGAAATAATTAAATCGCCTAGTAACTGTTCCACACCGTTTTCCGGGAGTCCAGCGATCGCCAAAACCATTTTTCCATTGTATGATTGGTATATTACCCCTGGATGTAGTCACAAAGGTGGATGGTATACCTTTATTAATACTACAGAAAAATTTAGACGTTTGACCATAACTAGGTTGGTTAAAAGTGGCAGTTGAAGCTAATGTCACTGCCATCATGCTAAGGATTTGGGCTGACAGTTTGATTTTCATTTTTACTTCAATTCTATTATCAGAAAAATAGGCCTCGATCGGTCACAATTTTAGGTCTAACGTAAACTTTACATCATTAATTATATCTTACTATAGGAATCCGGTTTGATTTGTGAAATTACTCATGATGCTAGGGAAATCTTAACAGAAAGTGTACGCTCGTTTTTTTTCAAAAATCAAATATGAGTCCTATACTTAGTAATATTACACTGGGACTACAAATTTATACATACATTTAAGTCTTTTGGACTATTTCAAATAGGATAGTCCTCTATAGTCATGTCATCTTTTCATGATAATGAACTTAAAACACTGGACAGATTGCTTATTTGCAGGTGTTTTATTTTGCATACTCACATAGTAGTTGATATTTTTAATCAAATGTTGGGGAAAATTCAGGATTTCCAAATTCAGTTAAATTCAGGATAATTGAGTCTCCGTCATCCAATTTTAGATTTTGGATTTTGAATTGACGAGAGAACCCCTAAAGGGTACTCCTGGCTAGAAGCAAGCTACGTTAGTTACTTCAAGTCGGGGAATGTGGGATGGAGTACTAACTCACCGCGACGACGACAGTCGCTCTGGGTAGGGCGAGTCGTCACCCCATGTCATTTTTCTGGAGGCTTGAAACAATGACAGAACTGTTTGTTTTTCTCCACCGATAAATCCACACGGCTTGTATCCAGTTTATTTTTCGGTCAGGAATAATCATTGAACATAAAAGACAACACACCGATAGTATATGTTCCCAAATTTCTACATAAATTAACTTAGCCTAGCTGTTAAACAACCAGGCCAAGTTTATCAACACATAACACACACTATACGAGTTTTTTCAACACATACATGGAAAGTAATTTCAGCTTTACAGTTTAATTTTACCTTCTAGGAGAGAATTTTTGTTGCATTCGTTTAGCAATATTAATCACAATTATTTTGCCTTCAGAACGCACTTTACCATCAAATTTATTGGCGAGCATTGTGTTAATTTTACCTATACCATAAGTGTTGATTCCTACTAAATTTAGTCCGCTAGTAACAGCACCTACAGCTTCACTCCATCCCCTGTCTTTGTATTTGTAATTAATTTTTTTAATTTTCCCATTACACAAAGTAATGTCGTAATCAACTACATCATCTCTGACAAATCTTAAATAATGGGTAAATCTTCCTTTCCCTATATAGCATCTACCTCGCCGCCGAACTTTAATGTCATTCTTATTTTGGAAATTCCACTTGTGTTTAATTACGCGGTACTTTTCTTTTTGAGCTTTAGTAAATACAAAATTTACAGCTCTGTTAAGTCTAGACCTCTGTTGTGGTGTGATACCAGCGGCAGCAGCAGAAGGCATGGTGCTGAAATTTAAACCAGCGGTGAGTAAACTTACACTTAATAATGCTAAAGGTTTAGTTTTCATGATTTTATCCTGAGATTTTTTGTGTATTTGTACAATCTAATCGGCTTCAAACATCGGGGCAATTTGTTGCTTTTTAGTGTTTGTTTTATTCGATATTCACATAGTATTTGATATTGGTAATGAAGTGTTTAGTTAAATTGAGTCTTTCCCAGATAAATTTAATTCAGTTAAATTCAGGATTACTCGTATAATTCAGGAGAATTGAGTCAACCGCTTCGCGGAAGTCAAAAGTCAAAAGTCAAAAGTACTACCCCATCGATGAATCGAGGGGCTTGAAATAAGGAAAACATTTTTCCTCTCCACGGATAAGTACGGGGGCTTGTATCCAGTCTATTTTTTGGTCAAGGATAATTTAGAATTTAGAATGATTATCCTATCGACAAATTAACAGAAAAGTACACCTTAGAATCTCACACCACTCTCCTCAATTCATGATTTGTGTAGCGTATTCGTTATACAAAAATGCCTAGTTGTTAACAACTAGGCAGGCAAATTATGTTTAACGCACAACACACTATACGAGTCGTTTGAAGTTTATACAAGACTTATGTAAGCGAAGCCAGAAACCCGTTTTTCTGGTAGATATCTATTGCTCATATCAATGAATTATCGTAGAAACCGGGTTTCCTTGGGTAATACATATTATAGTTAAGTTTTACCTTCTATTATTTCCATATACTGACTGCATTTTCTTAGCAATATAGCCAACAATCATTCTGGCTTCAGAACGCATGCTACCATCAAAATTAGGACGTGCAACTTGATTCCATCCTAGATTTTTGTATTTATATTTAATAGCTACAATCTTCCCATTACATAGAACGATGTTATAGAAAGCTTGATCATCTCTGACAAATCTTTGATAACGGGTAAATTTTCCTTGACCGATATAACATTTACCTTTGCGCTTGACTTTAATATCATTCTTGTTCAGAAAATTCCACTTGTATTTAATCACAAGGAACTTACTCTTTTCAGCTGAAGTAAATACTAAATTTGCAGCTGTTTTGAGTCTGGCTTTCTGTTGTGGTGTTATACCAGTAGCAGAAGCAGAAGGCATGGCACTAAAATTTAAACCAGCAGTGAGTAAACTTACACCTAATAACGCTAAAGGTTTAGTTTTCATAATTATTTTCTTAGATTCATTGTGTATTTGTACAATCTAATTGACTTCAAATATCGGAACTATTAATTGTTTCTCGATGTTTGTTGCCTTCGATATTCACATACTATTTGATATTAAGGATGAAGTATTTAGTTAAATTCAGTCTTTCCCAGATAAATTTAATTCAGCTCAATTCAGGATTACTCGGTTAATTCAGAATAATTGAATCAAATTTAGAGAAGAATTTATAATTTAGAATGATTACCCCATCGATGGATTAACAAAGCAGTACGCATTGGGTTATCACGCTACTCCTCACCCTGCACCAAAGCCGCAAAGCGTCTAAAAGTCGGGAGTTAAATAAATTTGCAGGCTTGTATCCTTTTCTTTTGCGGTCAAATTAATTGATGTAATAAGTTTAATAACTTAACAATACAAACAATAATATTGACAATCGGCTAAAAATAGTTGTAAATCTGATTCTACAAACCTATAAGAATCTGGTTTGATTGTTGAATAAAATTAGGTACTTGTGGGGTGGGTTATGCTAACAGTAGTCTGCACCAAAAGGATTAGCAGATGGTGCGTTACGCTACGCTGCAGGACACCCTACTGGACTGACACGCCTAAAAATGTAGGTTGGGTTGAGCGGTAGGGAAACCCAACAAAGCTTTACTGGTGTTGGGTTTCATTCTTCAACCCAACCTACACTTAATGCATCATTTTAACCTTGCCATGCCACTACG
>JASJCJ010000140.1 GCA_030066045.1 Calothrix sp. MO_167.B12 | reverse complement strand
CACCCTACTGGACTGACACGCCTAAAAATGTAGGTTGGGTTGAGCGGTAGGGAAACCCAACAAAGCTTTACTGGTGTTGGGTTACTCTGCTCCAAGCCGCTGTTGCGTCTACATTCTTCAACTCAACCTACACCTATTGCACTATTTTAAGCTTGCCATGCCACTACGTATTTTTTCAAACATCAAATATGATTCCTATATCTAAAAATCATGACTATGTTCTTCATCCCAGCATTGATCATTGCGCCATGTTCTGCCAAACTCCTCACATTGGCTTTTACTTTCTACCCAAGGAAGTGATGTGGGATAGGAGGCATTATGTCTGGAAGAGAAGAAAGACAACATAAAAAAGATTGTCACAGAGCCAGAAATTAGGAATAACATCGCAAATCCGGCTATAGCAAGGGTTTGGTTAGTATTGCTAAAACCTTTGCGTTTTGGTAGAAACTTTATATTTTGATTATGCTTTCTTGGGGATGCAAATGACATGAAATTTATCTATTAGCTGCTAATTACTAAATTTTTTAAAAAGCTAGACCACTACTGGCAATTATCCTGTCAATGCTTCCTAACCTTGCTGGCTAAATCTATTAGCTAAGGAAACAGGGAGTTTTTTGTGGAATAGTAATCGGTATTAAAATCTTTGATTTATTAGTGGTGAAACTGTTAGCGCAGCACAAACGTGCAGGAGACTAACTGAAATAACAAGGAGATAGAAAAATATCTAGATAATGATTCATTTGATGAAACAGCATTTTGATTATCTTCCAGTTTGGAAGTTAATACTTAACCAATGATATGCGGTATTTATGTAAAACAAATACCGTTTTTTTACGGAAACAAAAAAATCTAGCTATTTCCTTGTTTATATAAGTTTTTGAGGTAAAAAGCAGTATCAATCTTGATATACCCGCAGCAAGAAAAACATATTTTCTTGACAAAAAATCAATATGTTTTCAAATATATTTATATTTCGGCTCGGTAAAACTGATATTCAGTATAGTTATATAAATTTATTGTGAGAGATTTATCGAATTAAGCTGAAAATATTTAGAGTATGTAAAGCTATTTAATTAAAGTACCAGCAAAATCAAGGCGATCGCAATCCAGCCTACCCACTAATACTTGATCGCTGAATAGAAATACTATGGAAAATTCACAGTCTGGTCATTACCGGGATTTATGGCGACAAATTGTGACTTTTGTGGCAATTGTCACAGCTTTTGTTGTCAATGTCATATCCAATATCTTTCCCGCAGGAGGAATCAATATAGGAGAGATATCCAACACCTTATTTAAAGATGTGCTGATTATTCCCGCCAACTATGCCTTTGCTATTTGGGGTGTGATTTACTTGGGGTTGTTTGCTTTTGCTATCTATCAATTACTGCCCAATCAGAGACAGGATGCAGATTTACGTCAGGTTGGGTATCCAATAGCGATCGCATCTTTGATTCAGTGTATTTGGGTATACCTATTTTTGTATCGGCTGTTTACTATTTCTGTGGTGGCAATGCTCTTGATACTCTTGCCTTTGATAGTTGCCTATCTCCGTTTAAGAGTAAGTAAAAAGACTGTATCCCGTAGTAAAAAATGGTATGTTCACCGACCTATTAGTATTTACTTAGGCTGGATTAGTGTGGCAACCATTGTCAATGTAGCTTGTGCCTTGTATTCCCAGGGGTGGAATGGATGGGGTATTTCTCCTGAGATATGGACTATTGTCATGTTAGTTATTGCCAGTGCCATTGCAGGATTGATTGCCATTCGGGGTGAAGATATAGTTTATCCTGGGGTAACTGTGTGGGCTTTAGTGGCGATCGCCATTAAGCATGGTAATATTCCCATACTCAGGATAATAGCAATATTATGTGCGATCGCGTTAGTGGGAATGGTATCCCTCAAATATCTACCCTTGTCTCGGAAAAATGCGTGACAAGAAGGTTATAATTTCAGACCATGCAGAGGTAGATGCTTCTGGATCGTAACGATAACCATCATCCCGCATGAAAGTATGCTCTGCTGTATATAAAAGAACTTTGTGGGGTATATTAGCTTGTCGTAGGGTGGTAATTAAAATATTGCGATCAGTTTCGGGAATATGAGGGTCGAGAGTACCTAAAACCAGTAGCATTTCCCCTTTGATTTCACTCACCCGTTGGATAGTATCAGCGATTCCCACACCCAATTTACCACTGGGAATACCCGTAGGATAGCAACAGACAGATGCCTTAATTTCACTGGTGAAAGCAGCACGAAAAGACAAGTGTCCACCAATACAAAAGCCAAGAGTACCAATTTTCTGAGGATTAACAGTACTTTCTGTTTGGAGAAACTGAATTACAGCGCGACAATCAGCATCATAAGCCGGAATAGGCGTTCTGCGAGCATCATCATTACCCCGCATCCTGCCAATATCATTGGGTTCAATTACCGAACCCACAGGTTCCCAGCGGTGAAAAATTTCCGGCGCTGCTACCACATAGCCAAATCCAGCTAGGTAGTTAACCAAACGAATCATCGGACCACCAAGCTGATAAATATCACTGTAAAACAAAATGCCTGGATATTTCCCTGGTGGTTTTGGTGCTGCTACATAGACGCGCATTAAGCTGTCATCTACCCTCAATTCCACATTGCGTTGTGTAATTTGCACTTAATTTTTAGACCTCTTGGGAAGCTATATAGTTGAGTAAATGCACCCCAGGCACTCCATTGCACTGTATTAATTTAACTTGTGTCGAGAGAAAAAAAAGTGCTTTTAACTACAATGTCAATTAAAAGAATTTAGAATGAGCAAATGTTACCGAAATATTGGGGTCTGGTGCCCTGTATGAATGAGGCAGAATGTTTTTGGGACGGGGTTTGAATCCCGGTAACAAAAACAAACTTATTACTCCTTCGGAGTGAATCCTTCGGATACGCTTCGCGAGCGCCATTTGCTTTATGCCGGGGAACCCGTCCACCGCAATGGCTCACTTATTACTTATTACTTATTACTTAATTCAAGGTTTCCTGTTTCCCCTTCGGTTGGTGGCACGATGATTAGCTCTCCTTGGCTATTGCATTCAAATTTAATGTCGGGATTATTTTGGCAAAGTTGGTAGAATTGGTCATTGGTAAGTTGAATAATATGGTCAAGATTGATTGTAATAGCTGTCATAAAAAATAACTGGTATGTGGCTGTAATTTCAGGTTAGCCTAGTTTTTAGGGATGCGATCGCGCAGCAGTACTAGTTTGTTATACAATTAGAATTGTTGGAGAAAGTCCAAATCATGAGTGAAACAGCGGAAAAACTTAAACTCGAACTTTCTCGACTTTCTGCACGAGAAAGGGCTGAACTTGCCCACTTTTTAATTCATTCTTTAGATGAGGATATAGATGATAATATAGAGGTTATTTGGGATGCAGAATTAACCCAACGATTGGAAGATATTAATCACAAAACAGCTATTGGAGAATCATCATCTCAAGTTTTTTCTGAGTTGCGAGAAAAGTATTCGTGAAATTTATTGTTATCCATACCGAAGCTCGAAAGGAGCTTGATGCTGCAATAGCTTACTATGAAGCTCAAAAAGTCGGTTTGGGACTAGATTTACTATCTGAAGTGGAAAAGGTTATTCTGAAAATTCAGCAAAATCCCAATTTAGGAACCCCACACAAAATTGAAGGAATACGTCGTTATGTTATTCAACGTTTTCCATATCTGATTTTTTATACGGAACTTGAAGAAGTTATTTGGATTATTGCAATCGCCCATAGTAAACGCAAACCGAATTATTGGAAACAAAGAAATATTGAAAGTGAATAAGCGATCGCATTGTACATCGCATTCTATATTATGTGATGAAATCAAGTATTTTCTTCTTAATTAAGAATCTCATTTGTGTTGTAACCCATTATATATTTTGGGTAAACGCATAGATAAATGTTGGGTTACACTTCGTTTCACCCAACCTACGCAGTATTACTTGCCCGCGTTTCCTCAAAACACCTGCGTTACAAACAACGTAGCAAGATAATCCCAATGCTTCTAAATCTTTTTGATGAGCCGGACAACTGTTCAGCGATTCACTTACCAAGCTATCCGACTCGGTTTTATATTCGGGTAAAATCACTTCTACCACTGGAACAGGTCTGGACTCCTTCGGGTACGCTCCATACATTCCCATGCATGAACTCTGACATGTAGGAGTGCTCACGCAAGAACTACAACTACCCGAAAACCGATATTGTTGTTGCGGCCGCCGGGGTTATTGTTGTTGCGGTTGGCACTGCGACAGCCCCTTGGATTGTTGTTCCAAGAACCACCGCGCAGCATCTAAACTTGCCATGCCCCAAATTCAATCTCTCAGTCACCTGAGAAAACTGAATTACTTAAATTGTATCTTGTAAAACAATCTAATTTTCAGGGCAATTATTTTTCTACACAACTCTTAAAATTTCAAAAAAAATTTTTGATCGCTCCGCTCCGCTCCGCTAGGGCAGGGAAAAGTGAAGAAGTGTAAAGGGCTAAAGGGTAAGAGTGTAAAGGGGAAGGAATCCTCACGCAAGAACTACAACTACCCGAAAACCGAAATTGAAGAGGCGGCCGCCGGGGAACCTGTTGAAGCGGTCGGCACTGCGACAGCCCCTTGGATCGTTGTTCCAAGAACCACCGCGCAGCAACCGATAATCATTATCATTCCCACTTACCCAAGCACTCCCATCCTTGGGTGCGCCATTGTAATTATAGTGCCAAGTATCTTGACACCATTCCCACACATTCCCATGCATATCGTATAAACCAAAGGCATTGGGTGGAAATTTGCCTACATCTATTGTTTTCTTCCTATAAATACCCTTGGGACCTTGACCATAATTACCTGGGTATAATGTCTCTCCTATCTTCCAATCTGTACCCCGATAGTTTGCTATGTCAGTGGTAATAGTCTCCCCAAAGTAAAAAGGTGTAGTGGTTCCAGCACGACAAGCATATTCCCATTCGGCTTCACTGGGTAATCTGTAAGTACGTCCTGTCTTTTGACTCAGCTTGTTGCAAAACTCCACTGCATCATTCCAGGATACTTGTTCTACAGGTCGCTTTTCTCCTTTAAAACTAGAAGGATTTTTACCCATAATTGCTTGATACTGTGCTTGGGTGACTTCATACCTCCCCATAAAGAACCCAGGAACCCTTACTTGACGCTGTGGTTCTTCATCGCCACTTCTCTCTGCTTCCCCTGCTGGAGAACCCATTGTAAAGGTTCCCCCTGGTATCTGTACCATCTCTAAAGTGACACCATTTCCCAAGTCTTCAGCAAAGTGTTTCGCGTTTAACTTCCTACGGTTGGTAATTGCTCCTTTCCCATCTACCGTCACAGTTTCAAAGTCTAAGCTTTGCAACAATAAATTGGACTTTGTTGAGATTTTCGTAACGGGAGATGGTGGGGTTACTATCTGTCGAGAAGCATCTGTAATTAACTTACCCACAACAACAGTTACACCCAAACCAGCACCCATCCATCCCACAGTTTGCATAAATTTCCGACGCGACGGTTTGATAGGCGTTTGTTGCTTCTTAAGTGGTGGTTGCGGATTATTAACTTGCTGATTCTGATTGATTGCTGGTGAAGGGATGGTATTTCCTGGCTTAGGAGTTGATGGCTGAGATACGGGTGGTTGGGGAATTACTGGCTTAGGAGTTGGTGGTTGGGGAATAACTACTGGTTCCTTCAATAACTCCAACCATGACTGCATGGTTTGGGGACGATTTTCTGGTTCCAACTCCATCCCTTTGAGGATTGCGTCATTTACCCTACTGCTAATACTGGGATTAATACTTCTTGGTGAATCCAATACCACCCCACTAACTCTATTTAACGCAGGATGGGGTAGATGCTTTGTCACCAAAAAATACAACGTCGCAGCTAAAGCATAAACATCTGTATAAGCACCCCTTTTTGCCACAGTTTGATATTGTTCAATAGGTGCGAAACAACCGGAAAGATAGGGAGTATGCAATCTGGTTTCACTGGGTGTAAATTCCCGGGCAATACCAAAGTCAATTAACACCGCCTCTGGCTTACCTGCACGCACAATAATATTTGCCGGTTTCACATCCCGATGCAACAACCCGTTATTGTGAACTACCGTTAATGCTGCTCCAATTTGGCGAATATATCCTACCGCCTCCTCTTCCAATAACACACTCCCATTCACCACCCTATCAGCCAGGTTTTCCCCTGCAATATATTCCATCACCATGCACCAAAGCTTCCCTTCTTGGAAGACTTCACGAACCTTGACAACATGGGGATGGTTGCATTTGGCTAACTTTACCGCTTCGTTGAGAAAATCTTGTTGAAGTTTGGCAAAATCAGCACGCTTTTGTACCTTTTCATTCAAGGTTTTGATCACAACCCGTTGGTTATATTCATCTGTTGCCAAATAAGTAATACCAAAACCACCTTCAGCAATATCTCTTTCAATGGTGTATTTCCCATTTTGTAATTCATGTCCCCCTTGCCAAATTGCTGGTTCTTCAACCAGCAACTCCAACCACTCCTGCATAGTTTGGGGACGGTTTTCCGGTTCCAAATCCATCCCCTTGAGGATTGCTTGGTTTAATTCATTGCTGATACTCGAATTATGCTCCTGGGGAGAAACCAATGGCATATTATAGGCTTTGCGCTGAAAGGATTCCATTGGTCTTTTTCCCGTGATTGCATAGTATAGGGAAGCTGCGAGGGAATAAACATCAACATAGGGTTTTCTATCTCCCCGCATTTGTTCGTGGGGTGCAAAACCCGGATTACCAAAGAACCTGGAACTCACAGTTGTGGGCATTGTTTCCCCAGCAATGCCAAAATCAATTAATACAGCCTTGCCATCCTGCTGAATCATCATATTCCCAGGATGGGCATCTCGGTGAACTAACCCGGCTTGGTGGACTACTTTTAATGCATCACCAATTTGAGTGATATATTGTAAACCCTCTTCTATGGGTAGTACTCCTCTACGTTGCACCAGGTTAAATAAACTTTCTCCCTGGACAAAATCCATTACCAAGCAGTAAACACCACCCTCATGAAATAAATCTCTCACCCGGACAATATTGGGGTGCTGGTTTTGGGAAAGCCTTTCTAATCGCTGTCCTTCATTGATAAACCGCTTGATGTAGTTAGCATATTCCGGGTCATTTTTCAAGCTTTCATTAGGTGTTTTAATCACCACAAAGTTATTTAGTATGGAGTGTCGCGCTTTGTAAGTGATACCAAATCCACCTTGTCCAAGCACCTGCTCAATAACATACTTACCACCTTGTAATTGCTGCCCAGATGCCCAAACCATCGGTTTTTTGACTAAGGAACCTTGAGTATGATTATGGCAAAAATGGCTAAATTCGGCAATTCTACTTAATAGTCTGTTATCGCCTTCCATTCGCAGTGTTTAGATACCCAACTTCTTAAAGAAGTCGGGGAGCTGTGACCCCTCAGAGATGCGTAAAATAGGAAGATAAGCTACTGTTGCGCCACATTAATTCTGAGGGGTAAAACAATTGTAGTGGGAGCGTCTCGCTCCCTGCTGTAGTCTCGCTCCCTGTTCCCAAAAAGCGGGCTTTCCGGCTCGCACTACAATCAACTATCAAAATTAATGCGATATATCACTACTGCTTTGTCCTATTAATTTTGATAGGTAAACCAAGTTCTATACTTATCTTCTCCTTCTCTTTCTTCGCGCTCTACCCTTCGGGAAGCCACTTCGTGTCTAATGCGCCTTTGCGGTTCATTATCCAACCCATCAGAACTAATGGGACAGACCACTACGTAAAGATTTACAAAGTCACGGAGCCTGGTTATAAATTAAGTAGTGGGTTAATGCTTTAATTAACAAAGAATTAGATTGATAAATCAACACATTGTCATAGAGAAAATCAGGGATGAATGGGATTAATCTACCCGCAAAAATAATGTTGTTGGGTTCGGGAGAACTGGGTAAAGAGTTTGTAATTGCAGCTCAAAGACTGGGTAACTATGTAATTGCTGTAGACCGCTATGATCATGCTCCAGCAATGCAAGTCGCTGATTGCTGTGAAGTGATTTCCATGCTCAGCGCTGATGATTTGGAACGAGTTGTCAGCAAATATCAACCTGATTTTATTGTACCTGAAATCGAAGCAATTAGAACCGAAAAATTACAAGAATTTGAACAAAGAGGTATTACAGTAATTCCCACCGCTGCGGCAACTAACTACACCATGAACCGTGACAGAATTAGGGAATTAGCACATACCCAATTAGGTATTAGAACAGCTAAATATGGCTATGCTCAAAACTTAGATGAATTAAGAGCTATTTCTGAAGAAATTGGCTTTCCCAATGTTATTAAACCAGTAATGTCCTCCTCTGGTAAAGGGCAATCTATAATTAAAGACCGAAGGGAAATAGAACAGGCATGGAATTATGCGATCGCAGGTTCTCGGGGTGACACCCACAAGGTAATTATAGAGGAATTTATTGATTTTGAAATAGAAATCACCCTACTAACCATTAAACAGTGGAATGCTCCCACAATCTTCTGTCCACCCATCGGACATCGTCAAGAAAGAGGAGATTACCAAGAATCTTGGCAACCCGCCGGAATATCCCCAGAACAAATATTAGCAGCCCAAGCGATCGCTCAAAAAGTCACCGATGCTTTGGGGGGTGCGGGAATTTTTGGAGTGGAGTTTTTTGTTACCAAGAATGAAGTGATTTTCTCCGAACTTTCACCTAGACCTCACGACACGGGTATGGTGACATTAATTTCTCAAAATTTAAATGAATTTGAACTACATTTGAGAGCAATTTTAGGTTTACCAATTCCGAAAATAGAATTATTTGGCTGTGCAGCTAGTGCTGTTATTTTAGCATCAGAGAAATTAGATACAATTACATATACAGGTGTAGCTGAGGCATTATCTGAATCAGATGTAGATATTAAATTATTTGGTAAACCTAATGCTCATCCCTATCGCAGAATGGGAGTAGCCTTAGCAAAGGGTGCAGATGTGAACATCGCAAGAGAGAAAGCTGAGAGAGCCGCAAGTAAAGTTAATGTAGTCGGTTCCAACCCTTAATGACTACCCCATATACTTGAATAATTAACATGGTAAAAATCACCCTGTTTTTCTATTACTTGCTTAAGCATTATATTAATAAACACACAATGAAATAGTATGAATTCATCCTATCCTTTTCAGGATTTTCTTTCTCACCCTGCTATTAATTCTAACTATTTGGGAAACATACTTTTTCATTACAAGATTATTTTTCTTACGCAAATCCAGAGATTTCACATCAATATCCAATGCACGGACACTAATATTAGACCACTCTGTTGGTAATCCCCCATATTGAAAAAGACCAAAAGCAGCTTTAGTGATTCTGGGAAGATTTGCAGGAATATGGGCATTATGCTCTTGGCACAACCATTTTTCCGGTTCTATATCCCCTTTTTTCCAAATACGATATCGGCAATAGTTGATCCCATCACCCATGATCACTTGATGTCTAACGCAATAAGTAACATATGGCTCGATATCTATGTAAGCTGGATACTCAGTCTTGACAACCCAAGTCCATTCCTTGTCCATCAAACAATCTCCTACTGAGATCCAAGTGCGAGCTTCCCCTCTGGGATTGATTGTTGCTAACCCTGCGCTGGAGTAACCCGGCTTAATACCCAGTTCTGGAGACTGCTCCTCATGTCCTGCAAAAAAGTCACTGATACCTCTAAAAACAACTCCTCTTCCATTGTCCCGAAATTTGACTTCGTAAGTAGCCTCTTGACTTCCATGATAGGAACCAAGTAAAAGCAGAGAATCGTCAGCGACTGGTGATTTAGAGCGAATCACATTCTTTTCAGAATCAAAATCAAATGCTCCATCAACAACTTGACCAAATTCCTGAATGTGTTGGTATTGGCTTAGATCATTTAACTCAAGTGGCAGATTTATCGGACGAGAATCCCAATAAAATTCAGCCTCCAGTACCTCAAAATTCCCTTTCCTATCCTCTATTTCAATTCTAATACTATTCCACCCTTCTTGAAGTTGTGGACAATTAATAGGTATTTCAATATTAAAATGTCCTGGCCGTTCTCTCAGGCGATTGATAGATGGAGTATGAGCCTCATAAGGATATGAATTGCGTTTAGATTGTAAATCATCTACTTCTGGCTCTACATAGAAATGTATTGGAGATGAGCTGTTTAATCTGTAGACTGAATTTCTTACAGGTAGCTTCGCATCTGCATTGCCCAGAATATTGATATCCTTATGCCGACAGCGGAATTGTTGTCGATTACCATATAGCAGTTGAATCATTCTAGTATTTGAGTGTACGTGAATATGGTTAGTGTCTAAGTAATTTAACATACATAAAAAGTTAGTGATCTAATGTTTACACAAACTTCACTTACCCTTAACATTAAATTCAGCAATAATAATTGCCAGAAGGTGTTTTTGCTAGTTCAATGAGGCTGCATAACAATATATATACAAGTATTATCGGTCACAAAAGCTGTATGCTGTGATACTTTTTATTTAGCAAGGAACTTAGATTTTTATTTTTCCAGAGTAACAGAATACCCAATATGATAACTTATGATAACTTTGAATTAGATTGATATTTTTATAAAGCAAATATTCAGCAAGTGTAAAGCAGAAAAAAAATAGGGTCTTATCCCAATTGAATACAAGTGATATTAAAGTTTTTGTAAACTAGATTTTAATATACTCTTCTATGTGAATATTTGGTGTAATATCTCACTGGCAAATAGGAAAATAATTTCCCCAGAATTTATTTATAGTACATAGCTACAAGAGATTAATTGAGAATACCATGCTAGTGAGTAAAAAAGAGAGACAAAAAATAGCTATCGTCAATCAGGGATTGACTTATAGTAGCTTCCCATATCCGACAGATTCCGTTGGTATTGTAATTCATGAGCTAGGGCAGCGTTTGGCTCAAGATTGTGATGTCATGGTATATACACCTGGGAAAAATGTTCTGATCAATAGAGTATGCCATCATGGCATAAATTATTTTTATGTTCCCAGAAGACTTGATCGGATAATACTTAGATTTCTGGAGAAAATTTTCCCAAAAAGTAACAATAACTTTTTAAATTCTCAATTATTTTATATACACTATGCTTTACAGATAGCGAATCATCTGAGAAAGCATAAATGTGACATTGTTCATATTCATAGTTTGTCTCAGTTTGTGCCTATTATCAAAGCACTTAATCCGGAGATAAAAATAGTTCTTCATATGCATTGTCAATGGTTAAGCCAACTAGAATATCAAACTATTTATCGGCGATTAAAGAAAGTAGATTTGATTATTGGTTGTAGCGAATATATTACAGAAAAAGTCCGTCGTCGCTTCCCAGAGTTTTCTACCAAATGTAAAACTATTTATAATGGTGTTAATATTGATTCTTGTACTACTAAGCTTCATTCCAAGACCCACAATGAAGAATCCCTGAAAAATGCCAATAAACAGCTACTATTTGTGGGTAGAGTTTCACCTGAAAAAGGTGTGCATATACTACTGGAAGCTCTGGAGAAGGTAGCTTTTTATTTCCCTGACGTACATCTTAATATTGTTGGTTCTATCACAGGCTCACTACCGAAAAATATTCTGGTTGATTTGGACAATTCAGATCCGAAAGTTGCAGAGCTAAAATCATTTTATACTCCAGATCAAAAGACTGGTAAAGTATTAAGCTACTGGGAACAGTTACAAGCGAAAATGTCTCCAGAGTTAGCTAAACACGTGACTTTTCACGGTGCTGTAGCCCATTCAGAGCTAGATAAATATTATCGAGAGGCTGATATATTTATTAACTCTTCACTTAGTGAGGCTTTTCCAATACCAATTCCAGAAGCTATGGGTAGGAGCCTTCCAGTGATAGGGTCTCGTGTTGGAGGAATTCCAGAAGCTATCCTGCATGAAAAAACAGGGATTGTGGTCGATTCAGGAGATGCATCTATTTTAGCTGATGCAATTCTACACCTTTTGAATAATGACAATCTGAGATTAGAAATGGGCAAGGCCGGTTATCAGCGTGCATATGAATTATTTTCTTGGGAAAAAGTTTCTCAAAATTTACTCAACGAGTACAAAAATCTTTGCGAGCAATAATGATGAAATCACTGATCAAAGAACAGGTAATTCGGTTGTATGAACGGTTATATAAGCCTAGTGTAAATGAATACAATCAAAATGAGTTAAGCCAATCTGCAATCGTCTTCTCGCCCCACTTTGATGATGAGACACTAGGCTGTGGTGGCATTATGATCAAGAAAAAGAGAGCTGGTGCAGATATTAAACTAGTTTTTATGACTGATGGGAGCAAGTCTCACAGTCATTTAATACCGGAAAATGAATTGAAAACAATTCGGGCTAATGAAGGAATTGCTGCGGCTCAATCTATGGGAATTGATGCTGGCGATGTTTTTTTACTTGGGTTCGAGGAGACAAAATTAAAAGAACATCATGACTCAGCCGTGGCGAAAGTAAGGCAAATTATTCAAGAACAACAGCCAAAAGAAATTTTTATTCCTTACTATAAGGAACCATTATTGTGGTCTGAAGACCATTTATGTACAACTAAAATTGTCAAATCTGCCTTGCAGTCTTATGGCAAAGATGTAGTTATCTATGAGTATCCTATCTGGTTTTGGTTACATTGGCCCTGGGTAGATTTAATTAACAAAAATCGTTACTTGACCCGGATTATTGTAAAACATACCTTAATGTACGGACTTGGCTCGCGCTTATTATCAGATTTTCAATGTTCTATGTATATAGGAGATGTTTTAGAACAAAAACACGCCACCCTCGCAAAACATAAATCACAAATGAGCAGTCTGATACCTGACTCAAAATGGCCAACTTTGAATGATGTATCAAATGGGAAATTTGTACAATGTTTCTTTCAAGAGCGTGAAGTTTTCCGGCGATATCATCATTCAGCTATCTAGTACTCCGCCACATTAATTATGAGGGGTAGACGAATCAACCGCAATTAGCGTTCGCTTTGGACTCAGCCATGCCCGTAGGGCTTTAGGCGCATTAGACACCAAGTGGCTTCGGTGAAGGGTAGTACGCAAAGTCAGAGAAGGAGAGGATAATATATAACTTGGTTTACCTATCAAAATTAATGTGGTTGAGTACTAGGTTCAACTTTATTTATTTTTTGCAATCATACCTAAAATCATGTTTCCGTGACTCAGCATCACAGTGGCTTGATTATTTCAAGTTAAAAAATTTTTGTCCGTGGTGCAAAAATTTATGGTTAACCAGCCAGGTTGTTATGTTTAGCTACATGGAGAGATATTATGCGTATATTGGTTACTGGAGGGGCTGGCTTTATTGGTTCACACCTTGTTCGTTGGTTAGTGGAACAGGGTCATGAAGTACGTGTTCTGGACAATTTCAGCACTGGTAATCCTCAACTCCTTGGTTCTGCTCTAAAATCCATAGAATTGATTGAGGGTGACATCCAGGATCAGTTGACGGTTCACAAGGCTGCTAGTGGTGTTGAACTAATTTTTCATCTGGCGGCATTAGTGTCAGTAGTGGAGTCCATAGAAGATCCATTACGGACCCAGGAAATTAATTCAACAGGGACATTAAAAGTTTTGCAGGCTGCTCATCAGGCAGGTGTAAGTCGAGTTGTGCAAGCATCATCCTCTGCCGTGTATGGCAACAATGAACGTCTGCCGGTGAGTGAAATGGAACTACCCCAACCCCTGTCACCCTATGCCACAACTAAGCTATCTGCAGAATATAGCGGAAAGCTTTATACCCATTTATATAATGTAGAAACTGTGGCATTGCGTTTCTTTAACGTTTATGGTCCCCGTCAAGATCCTGCATCACCCTATGCAGCAGTTATTCCGCGCTTCATTGACGCTTTAATTGCTGGGAAGCAACCTACTATCTACGGTGATGGAAAACAGTCCCGTGATTTTATCTTTGTTGGCGATATTGTGCGGGCACTGTGGACAGCAGCCACGACTCCAGGCATTGGTGGTGAAGTGTTTAATGTTGGTTCCGGTAATAACTGGAGTATTTTGGAACTGGCATTGATGATTGGTAAAATCCTGGGTATCACTGTTGAGCCAAATTTTTTACCAGCCCGTATTGGTGAAGTTCGTCACTCATGTGCGGAGGTTTCCTTATTTGCAGAAAAAGCCAATTTCCAGACACTAACAGAGTTACCTGAAGGTTTGGAAGTGACTGTGGCAGCTTGGCAGGAAAAACTACGGGAGTACTCAGGTATGACAAACATTCAATACAAATATAGGAATCCGGTTTGATTCCTGAAATTACTCGTGATGCTAGGGAACTCTTAACTCATAACAGAGAACAGAAAATGTACTGAGATTTTTGAAAAACACGTAGTGTATTGACACAGCTAAAATAGTGCAATAGGTGTAGGTTGGATTGAAGAATGTAGACGCAACACCAGTAAAGCTTTGTTGGGTTTCCCTATCGCTCAACCCAACCTACATTTTTAGGCGTGTCAGTCCAGTAGGGTGTGTTATCGCGTAGCGTAACGCACCATGCTGTTTAATTTAATTTAATTTATACTATTCAGGTAATTAGTAAAACTGGCTTAAAAAAAGATTAGTTAAATTAAACCCCATCCATCTTGAAATCTGGAGTTTTTATGTAGGTTGGGTTGAAGAATGTAGACGCGGACCGTCTTCTCGCAGAGTAACCCAACCATCGCAATAGTTCTGTTGGGTTACGCTATCGCTTTTCACAGGATGCCGAAGGCTATACCCAACCTACAACAATTACGAATCTCAAGATAGTTTTGGTTTATCTTAAATATTTATCAAGGTTGAAAAATGCAAAACCAGGAGATATTCCCACCAAAAGCAACCAGCAATTTTTTTCAGGATTTATATCAAGATGACCAGCCAGCAGGCCAAGTTATTGGAACTAAGAGTACTACAGGAATAATTCGTAAAGGGATAGATACAGAAGGTATTATCGCCATTGACAATGGTGCTCTGCGTCTGCAACCCCTAATAAAACCGGGTTGGGGCAGGCAAGGTATTGCCTATGGTCCTTACGAACGCGCCAATGGTCTGGCATTGGCGGTTTTTCTGGTCAATGGTCACAATACATCTCAAAGTGGCAGTATTAACAGTTTGATCAGGCAAATGCTGCGCTGGATGAAAGTTAGTGAGGAAAAAACATTACGGTGGCTTTTGAACCTGCAAAAATTCAGGTGGCTGTTGGGTTTGTTAAGTGTTAGTAACAAGCAAAGGATAATCAGACGTATAAAATACTGGGCAAATAACCGGAAAAAACTTCCTCGTCCTGCCGAAGTTTATGAAAATTTGGCTGTTGGTTGGTTTCCCCAAGAAGTTCCCTCCGATCCTTGTTCAACAGGTAATGCCTTTATCGTTCATGCCGCAGACTCGGAAAATGGTGAACTATGGACCCATGTTGGTAGTAATCTCCTATCTGCTGTGAAAGGCTTACAAAATGTTCAAATATATTACATCATAATTCTCCGAGAAAAGGGTGCAGCTTATTATGCAGCTTCTGTTAGTAATGCTTATGGATTAGGCAGTTACCCAAATATGCGTCCGATTGCCATCGATCCGTTTCATGAGGATGAAAATGTATACGCCTCAGTATACCAGAGCGTCCAAGGAGAGATTGGTTTTTGGGTTGATACCCGTGTTTATGGAACTCAGGTGCAGCAAATTCCCCAACTTTCGACTTGGTATGGAACGGCTCATGGGGCAGATAGATTAATAGGCAATGGATTACTGGGTGATTCCCAAGCAGAAATAGGTGGTTTGTGGACAACCTATAAAGGAAGTTTTTCTCAAACGGAAAAAGGTACTGTACCAGTAGCAATCGATAGCTTGGCTGTACTGAATCCTGGTAATCCTTCGGGATTAGTCCATCTGATTCTAGAAACCTCAGACAATGTAACTACAACCAGTATTATTTGGCGTTTTCAAGATGAAGAGAATTTTTGGAGTTTGTCATTAGGAGCGGATAAGTGCCAACTAATAATTCGGTCAGATGGAATTAGTAAAAGTGTAGCCGTCAGTGATGAATGGTATCTGCAACCCAACACGATTTACTCTCTACAAATATTAGATGAGGGGCAGAAGTTTAGCCTTTATCTCAATGGTAAATTGCTATTTGCTAATTGCTTCCTAGACACGCGACTAAAAAATGGTACAGGTGTGGGCATTGGCGCTGTTGAAGCCAATAATAATCTATATTTTCGTGATTTTGAGGCGCATTCGAGTAGTATTCCCATCCCCACTGAACTAGATTGTGGTTCTCCCTGGGTAGCAGAAGGCACACGGTTAGTTGTCAGTGATAATTTTGGTAATGGTATATTTGGAGACTTAGCAGGCCAAACTACCAATACAGGCGATTCCACTGAAGGCAATAGCTTGACTGCACGCACCTGGCGTAAGGAGATGGGAAGAGGGTCAATGCAATTGACTGGGAATGGCTCTGTAAAAGTTCTGGCTAGTGTACAGAAGCCAAATCCAGGGCGTACAGCTTACACAGTTAGCTGGGTAAATCCTGAGTTTGCAGATGTGCAAGTTGAAATCACACCCCCTGGAAGCAAACGCGGACAAGGAGAAAAGGGTCGAGGAGGGTTGATTTTCTGGCAAGATTCACACAACTATATGATCATCAACAATTGGGTAGATGATTCCATTCCTAATTCTCCTGTATGTGGATCCATCTCATCTTTTTTCTGCATCAATGGTTTTGAAGATGTATATGATGCTGTTTGGACTAATGTTGGGAATCGCCTTTGCTGGGGTATTACCCATACACTCCGTGTCGTCTTTGATGGCATGAATTATACTGCTTTCATCAATGATGAACCTGTTTTGTATCGGTCTTTTCGGGATGTTTATCCAGATTGTAATCCCCTAGCAATCAACCGTATAGGGATTGTCGCTAACTGGGAATGGGGAGATGATACAGGCAGTATTTTCACTAATTTTCAAGCGAAGGTATAAAAAATAGTATGTATTCTCTTAATTAACACATTTTATAATCCTTGAAAAATCAATCTAGGGTCTGTTTTCAAACCCAAAATTAGCAAGAGTAACCCAACATTTTCCGTACACCCAGTTGGGTTTCACTTCACATATCTTGCACCTTCTCAATAAGGGTAAGATGGGCAGTAGGTGGGTTACGGGAAAATAAGGATTTCAAGCTCTGATTTTCTCAATAATTTTGTGGTGCAAGATGTGAAACTTCGTTCTACCCAACCTACACCATAGTTTGAAAACACGCCCTAGTGCTTTGTCCCATTAATTATGATGGGTTGGGTAAATCTTTGAAAGCTTGACTCTAGCGTCTTCTGTACGAAAACGCCAATCTACAGAAATCTTATGATGATTGCGATCGCTCTGCCAAGC
>JASJCJ010000139.1 GCA_030066045.1 Calothrix sp. MO_167.B12 | reverse complement strand
CTTAATCGTGCAGGTCGCGTCACCCTTCGGGTTCGTCAGTCGCTTTATGCCGGGGAACCCGTCCACCGCGCTGACTCACCTTTACTGATTTTAGTGGTGATATTTGTCTCGACGATCCATGATGGGCCTGAGTTGCCCGGTAATAGTTAGTGCGCTTTACCGCTATTTCCATTATACCATTATTAGTGGAAACGCCGGACTAAAGTCCTGGGTATCGCGTTTCATCCCCTCCTTAAAAGGTAAGGGTTCTCACGCTCTCGCGTTATTTTGATAGATAAGAATATAAGAATTACCTGATGTCCCAACGGAAAGATACTACTGTTTTAATTTTAGCTTTATTAACAACCTTAGGATTAGTAGGTGGGGGTATTTTTTGGCTTAAAGATCAAATATTCCCATCTGACGAACAAATATCTCAACCATCTTCTACTACTACTAGAAAATCTAGCTCCCCATCCATTAGTTTTGGTAATACTAGCCTTGTTCCCGGACAAGCATCTGATGCTAAAACCCAAGGGATAGAAGCATTAGCCAAGGGTTATTATCAACAAGCTGTGTCTAAATTAGAAATAGCATTGCAAAGTAAACCCAACGATCCGGAAGCACTAATATTTTTGCATAATGCCCGCATTGGTAATCAAAAAAATTATACTATTGCTGCTTCCGTACCTTTAAGCACAGATCCCAACGGCTCCCTAGAAATTTTACGGGGTATTGCCCAAGCTCAAAAAGAAATTAATTCCCAAGGTGGGATTAATGGCATACCTTTACGGGTAGGGATTGCTAACGATGATAATAATCCAGAAATGGCTAAAAAAGTTGCTGCCAAGTTAGTCAAAAATACAGAAGTATTGGGAGTAGTTGGTCCCTATGCCAGTGGTGTTACCTTAGCTGCCAGTAGTGTTTATAATGACGGGAAATTAGTGGTAATTTCCCCAATTAGTACCTCCGTCAAAATTTCCAACTTGAGTCCCTATGTATTTCGCACAGTTCCCAGCGATTTTATCGCAGCCAGGGCACTAGCCAACTATATGATTGATAAGTTAGAGCAAAAACAAGCCGCCGTCTTTTTTAATTCCCAAAGCGACTACAGCAAATCCCTCAAATCAGAATTTGTCTCCGCCATTTCCTTGCAAGGGGGACAAGTGGTGAATGAATTTGACTTGTCCAAATCAGATTTTAGTGCCTCTAAAAGTTTAGCAGCAGCAACCAAACGAGGTGTAGAAGTCTTAATGTTAGCTCCAAATACTGCCACCTTGGATAAAGCCTTGCAAGTAGTACAGTTAAACCAGAAACGCTTACCATTACTGGCTGGAGATGATGTATATTCCCTGAAAACTTTGGAGGTAGGGCAACAGCAGGCAGAAGGAATGATAGTAGCCATTCCCTGGCATATTGATAGCCAAACCAATCCCGAGTTTATCCGTAATTCTCGCCAACTGTGGAGTGCTGATGTTAACTGGCGTACAGCTCTTGCTTACGATGCCACTCAAGCATTGATTGCCGCATTATCACGTAATCCCAGTCGTACAGGAGTAAGAAAGGCACTTGCAGCCTCCGACTTTTCTATCATGGGTGCTTCGGGAACAGTGAGGTTTTTACCGTCAGGCGATCGCAATGCTCAGGTAGAATTAGTCACAATCGAGCAGAAAGAACCATCTCGATCTCGGACAGGGTATGATTTTGTACCTGTGGCGAAATGAAGGTAAAAGTCAAAAGACCATTCAACCGGATGACGCGGGGACGCGGGGACACGGGGACACGGGGCGATAAGCCCCAAGGGTCCTCCTCCCTCATCAAAATCTGCGATTTGATGGCTCCCGATTGGTGGGCACCTCAAGCCCCCACCACATCGGTGTCTGGTGCGTCTCCCCCTCTCCGCGTCTCCGCGTCTCTTCTTGAACTGGCAAAGTTATAGAGCTGTACAACTGTTTCTCTTACCACAGGGGGAAGAGTGAAACCACCCTGAGATTTATCTATAAGTGCTCGCTGTCTCAAAGAGAGCAATGTACGGATTAAATCTTTTTGTGACACTTCTGATAAATGGTTCTGTAATTCTGGTAACTTAATGGGTTCTTTTGTCTTCGCCATCTCACAGAGAATTTTTGTCTCCAACTCAGATAATCGCTCTAACATTTCTGCGACAAAATCGATTACATCATGGGTAAATAAGGTAGTTGAGAGAAAATCTGTAACATTACCATCAAAAACTTCTTGTATGGTGGTAGCAACAAGTTTTAGCATCAAAGGATTACCACCATAAATTTGAATTAATTGTTCCCATCCTTCCTGTCCAGATAATTTTTTCCTTTGCAATAATTGATTTGCTGCTTCTTCCAAACCCCCTAATTTTAAGACGCGTACAGGGGAATTTTCACCTTCCAATAAAGAAACTTCCCGGAAATTTTCCCTACTGGTCAGTAAAAGGCAGCTTTTCAGAGGTTCTTCGGCTATGCGTTTAATAAAATTACCATAATACTCATATCCTTCTCTATATACTCCAGCCAATTTTCTCTCTTGGAAAATGGATTCTAAACCATCTAGAATGATTAAACAACGCTGTTGACGAAGACGGTTAATTAACCAGTTAACTTGCTGATTTACTGTCTCTAACTGAGGATGTTCTGGGGATTTACATAAGGATTGGATTAATATATTCAGAAAATCTGAAAATGTGGGAAGATGATAGAGTGAACGCCAAACTAAATAATCAAATTGTTCTTGAATTCTTCGCGCTAACCTTACTCCTAAAGCTGTTTTACCAATACCCCCAATTCCTAGTAAAGTCACTATGCGACAATCTTGATTGACAATCCAATCTTCCAAAACTTCCAGTTCAGTTGTCCGACCATAAAAACTAGATACATCAGGCACATTACCCCAATCAATAGTAGTTTTGTGGGTATTATCCTGATTATTAAGTGTTGGTTTGACTTTAATTTTAGTCAAACATAAATCATAATTCTCCACCCCATGATGTTTGATTTTTTGAGAATTTTCAAATTCTTCTTGAATAAGATGAATATTCCCATTTTGTAGCCATTCCTGATAAAGCTGATTCACTAACTGCTGTAGTTGTCCAAACTTTACAGGACCTTTACCTTGAATGCCAAACTTGCGGTAAATTTGACTTAAGCGCTGACGAAGAGCATCTCCCTTAATTTTTAGCCTATTAGCGATCGCTGTTGGTAATTCTCCTTCTATGGCTATAGCCAGCACTTGCAATTCACTATTTGATATTTGATATGTAACTCCTATAGTTCTGAGGAATTCTTCTGATTTACTGAAGTTTTGAGGACCCATCACGCCAGTACTTTATTAAAATTTACAAAATTTTTGTGAGCTTTACCAATATCAATTGAGGCTCACTATCTAATATTAATTCTATTATCTCATTTAAATGAGTGAAAATTAATTTAAACTGATAACTTTATTTAAATTAACAGTGATGTTAGTAGAATGTAAAGCCATGTAACTTTATATATCACTACGAAAATTGGGCACGGAAATTTTCACCTTTTCTTTTGGATAAAACATGAGGTGCGATCGCTTCACTATATGCACAAGAAGCCGGTACAGAATCTACAGTGATTGGGCTTGTTCACAACTTGGCATACCCTCTCTCTATATAGCATTTGGATTTATAGCACTACGCAATTAGGTTAGGACATTCTTGAACGCTGAAACCCACGAGCAGTCAACTTTTGACTTTTGACTTGCCCGTAGTGCTATACCTACGTAAAAATACGTAAAGCATTTAACAAAGTGACAATTATTGGGGATTCTGACTACCTATAATTAACCCCTTTTGTCTTCTGTCTCGTAGCTTATTCAACCGCATGACGCGGGGACGCAGGGACACGGGGACGCGGAGCGCTCTGTGTCCCCCATCAAATCTGCGATTTGATGGCTCCCGATTGGTGGGCACCTCAATCCCCACCACATTGGTGTCTCCGCGTCTCCCCCTCTCCGCGTCTCCGCGTCTCTTCTTGACTGGGATGTTGACAAAATCACTAGATTCAGGCTAACTTTAAATCATTCAAGTGAGGTAAGATATCTTACTTCTCACATGAGAGATAAGTGAGGATAGTTCCTTCTCTTCCTCAGCTCCATCAACAAAAAATTATTGAGTTTAACAAAATTCCTATGGAAACAAAACGTATCGCCCTCATCTCCGTTCACGGCGACCCTGCAGTGGAAGTTGGCAAGGAAGAAGCCGGCGGTCAAAATGTTTATGTCCGCCAAGTAGGAGAAGCCCTTGCTAAACAAGGATGGGTAGTAGATATGTTCACCCGCAAAACAAGTGTGACACAACCGAGCATTGTGCAACACACTGGCAATTGTCGTACCATTCGCCTAGAGGCTGGTCCGCAAACTTTTATTCCTCGAGACGAGATTTTCAATTATTTACCTGCTTTTGTACAGCAATTCCTACAGTTTCAAGAAGATCAGGGAATTAAATATTCGGTTGTACATACAAATTACTGGCTCTCGTCTTGGGTTGGAATGGAGCTGAAAAAAATCCAAAATATCAAACAAGTCCACACTTACCATTCTGTAGGTGCAGTTAAATATAACACCATAACTGATATTCCTTCCATTGGTAGCACTAGATTAGCCACAGAAAAAGCCTGTCTAGAAACCGCAGATAGGATTGTTGCTACCAGCCCTCAAGAACAACAACATCTGCAAAAATTCGTTTCAGAACAGGGCTGCATTGATATTATTCCCTGTGGAACAGACATTAGTCGTTTTGGAGCTATTTCCTCTTCAGAGGCTCGTCTATCCCTAGGAATTTCTAAATCTAGTTTAGTCGTTCTTTATGTAGGACGTTTTGACAAGCGTAAAGGAATTGAAACCTTAGTTAGAGCAATCAAGCGTTCTATTTTTATTGGTTTGGCAGATATTCGGTTAATCATTGTTGGTGGTTCTCGTCCAGGTAAAAGTGATGGTATTGAACGGGAACGGATAGAAAATATTGTTGATGAATTAGGATTACGGGAATATGTCACATTCCCCGGAAGGGTTGATCATGACAGATTACCTTACTACTATGCTGCAAGTAATATCTGCGTTGTGCCTTCTCACTACGAACCCTTTGGCTTAGTCACCATTGAAGCAATGGCTTCTGGGACTCCTGTGGTGGGATCTGATGTAGGTGGCTTGCAATTTACCGTAGTCCCTGAACATACAGGTTTGCTATGTCCTCCTGAGGATGAAATCGCATTTTCAGAAGCGATTGACCGAATTTTATCCCGTCCTGAGTGGCAGAAACAGTTGGGGGATGCATCCAGAAAGCGAGTAGAAACCATGTTTAGTTGGGATGGTGTTGCGCAACAGTTGAGTGAACTTTACACCTCATTGATGGATGAAACTGCCGTATCAATGCCCATTAGTGCCTAAAATTAGGTAAATTACGTCTATCAAACTCGACTTTGTCCACAACAAGAACTTGGTTCTCCCTTGTTGCTCGAAAATGGATAAAGTCGAGTTAAAAGAATTAGATGATGTCCGGTTAATTACCCATAATATTTTGTTGTGGTTAAAATCCAAAATCTAAAATTGCTCGCCCTCACACTCTCGCCTGGTGACTTGGTGGCGGTAACGAAACATCCCTTCAAGTTGTGCTTGTATGAGCCAACCACCCATAAATTCCACAGGTTCCCCTCCAAGTAAAGCAAAGGAAATTTCATCAGTTAATCTGGTTTTGCCATTTTCATCTTCAAATTTATGTCGATGTTCCCAAGATTCAAAGGGACCAGATATTTGCTTGTCAGTAAACAAATGATACTTTTCGTATTCTGTATGACGAGCAAGCCAAGTTATGGGGATTAGTCCTAAAAATAACCTAAATTCCGTAATCGCCCCCACATCAAGTCCCCCTTCGCGGCGAATTACTTTTACTGGTTGCCAAGGAGGTGTTAGTTTTTGCAAAATATCTTGCTGTTCGTGAAATTCCCAAACTACTTCTACGGGTGCGTTGATAACTGAAGAATAATTAAATTGCAGCATGGACGTTAATAAGTAATAAGTAATAAGTAATAAGTAATAAATAATTAAATTTCTTCTGGAAATCTCCTAACAGGTAAAAGTTAACCTTCATATTCCGTATCTATTTCAATATCTAAGGTTTCTTCATCAATACGTATATATAAAATATTGGGACGGCAACAAACTTGACAGTCTTCTACATAGGATTGTTGTCCACCCGCACTTAAATCGATAAAGGTAGTATTCTCTTCACCACAATAGGCGCAATAATATTCGGCTGTGTTTTGCATAATTAAATATTAGTTGTCAGTTAACAGTTGAGATTGTTATTACTTATTACTTCTTACTTATTACTTATATTAGTGGCATCTGCCAAGTGCTTTAGTAGTGTAGACTGGGGCAGAGGACCTTGCAAGTGGTTCCAGGGTAGAATCATATCTGTTTCCCAATTGGTGTGGACATAGAAATCTAAACTGGGAATTTTTCCTTTTAATTCCTTAAAAGCACGTTTATAACTCCCCAAAGAATCACCAAAATGACGAGTAAGTTCCAATAGTTGTGATAATCTACGATCGCCCCTGGATAATAAGGCTTGAATAATAGACCAATTGTAACTTTCGGGGCGGAAATCTATACCCTGAGGTTTGAGCTTTTTCTGTAAAAATTGCAACCGCTTTTGAGCCTGCTTATTAACTCCAAACCACTGGAATGGTGTATGGGACTTGGGAACGAAGGTACTGCACCCTAGAGTTAACCGCAATCCAGGGGCAGCTTTTTTGACACCCTGCATCATGGTGATGGTAGCATCTAAATCCTCCGCTTCCTCCCCTGGTATTCCCACCATGCCGTAGAGTTTTAAGCTGGTTAAACCTCCTACTTTGGCATTAGCTGCGGCTTCGATAATTTCATGGTTATGTAGCTTTTTATTGATGATTTGGCGGACTTTTTCAGAACCACTCTCTACAGCAATGGTAAGCGATCGCGTGCCTCTTTGGGCTAAGGTATGGGCTAATTCCTTGGTGACGGTGTTGGTACGCACGGAAGCAATACTCAAACGCACGTCGTCATATTGGGACTGGTTAATATAATTGAGTAACTCTGCAAACTCCGGGTGTTGAGTCACGGAAGCACCCAGTAATCCCAGACGGTTGGTGACTTTTAAACCCCTTTCAATGGCGGGGACGAGGGAATTTTCTATGCTCGCGGTTCTAAATGGTAGAGTCAGGTAACTTGCCAAGCAGAAGCGGCACATTTCCGGACAACTTCTGACCACTTCCACCATGTAAATATTTGACCATGCTGCCCTTTGGGTAACTACGGTAGAAGCTGAGAGGACATTACCGCGATAGGTTTGCTTTTGGACAACTGGGGGTATATCTGGGGAGATGGGTTGAATGGATGCGATCGCTCCATCTAATTCGTGGTACTCTACGTTATATAAACTGGGGATATAGATACCAGGAACCTGGGCTAATGCTGTTAATTTAGTTTTGCGTTCGGCATTCCTTACTTGTTTATAAGCAGCAATAAAATTTCCCAACAAATCTTCTCCATCCCCCAACAAAATCACATCGAAAAAATCAGCAAAAGGTTCGGGGTTGGCAGTGAGGACAGGACCCCCACCAAAAACTAGGGGATGATTATCTGTGCGCTCACTGGTTCTAATGGGAATATCTAAAGATTCTAGGATATTTAAGATATTGACATAATCTAATTCCCAAGAAAGGGAAAAACCGAGTAATTCTGGTTCCCTGGGAAGGGGTTCTTGGATATCAGTAAATAAGCGGCTGACTTGCACATCTGTACGCATTGCCAAACTAGCCCATACCACCTGATATCCCAGGCTAGTTATGCCCACAGTATATTCATTGGGAAAGGCGAATATTGCGGGAATAGCATCGCTGGTGGGAGTAGCAGGAGTAAATAGTAATTTTTCGTCGGCAAATACAGAAGAAGTCATGCAATTTTGGATTTTGGATTGATTCGAGTGTCTATGGAAATAAGCCTAAACCAATCCACAGCTTTCGTGCAGTAACCTGTGGTTGGCTATTCATTTCTAAACTATTAACAGTTGTTCTCCCAATTGGGGATTGACCAATAATTATTCCAGACGTGGTATCCGCTTGAAAATGGTTCTCCCATAAATCAAGTCTTGGATGGAAGAAGCGAACTTCTGTATTTGATTGGGAATCTATTCCGTTTACACGATTTCCCTTGCGAAGATTACAGGAACGACAAGCAAGAGCTAAATTATCCTCCGAATCTACGCCTCCTCTACTCAATGGTATAATATGCTCAACCTCGAAGGGAAAGTTAAAAACAATTTCGGGAGCGTGACAGTATTCACACCGATGATTTGCCCTATCAGCAACCAATGTATAATTGGGGTTCATTGGTTTGGCTGTTGTAATAAAGATGCAGTTCGGTTGGTTGCAGCTTTGAGTTCGGCTTCGACAAGACTATCTAACTCAGCTTGGATATCTTCTGGGAGAGATTGTCCTAAATCCCGTGCAGTTCTCCACATACCCATCAATTCTGATAAACGGTAAAGTTGCTGGGAATTGAAAAATCGATCACCTTCAAAGTTTTGCAGTAACAATAAGGTATTAAATTCATCTTCACCTAGTTGAGCAGTTAAAGCATCTAGGGCTTGTCCAGCAGTTTTGCCAATCGACTGTTTATCACCTGCAACAGCACGGTAAGATTTATGACCACTAGCATCGTATATGGGTAAGATTGCGACTGTCGTCATGTTTTAGATTGAAAGTGCTTATTTACTAAAATTATAGTTTGGCAAGCTTCTTTTTCGATATCGCCCATAGTTACAGCAGTTTTCATCTATTTGAACCACATCTTCATGTAGGGGTTTAGCAGTGCTAAACCCCTACGGTGTGGTCTATTTACCTGAAAATCGCTGTAAGCAAAATAGTAG
The DNA here is from genome assembly GCA_030066045.1 of Calothrix sp. MO_167.B12. Classification (GTDB taxonomy): domain Bacteria; phylum Cyanobacteriota; class Cyanobacteriia; order Cyanobacteriales; family Nostocaceae; genus Calothrix_A. The sequence continues at coordinate 8,084 of JASJCJ010000139.1, read as the reverse complement.
GTGTTGACTTTATTCTCAACTATTATTCGGGAAGTGAAGTGACAATGAGATCGAGTATTTGAAAATTGGAACTTGTTTCATTTAATATGGTGCGTTGCGCTGCGCGACAACACAACGCCAGTCGCCTTATGTCGGGAAACCCGCCAACAGCGCTGGCTCCCCTACGTATATTTCTCACGTTAACTCCGAACTCCGAACTCCGAACTCCGAACTCCGAACTCAGGTTAATTAACCTTTCCCTTCAGAATCTGCACCACATGAGGATATTCATTAAACTCTGCCAAGCTCAAAGCTGTATAACCACCTTGGTTTTGTAAACTCACATCTGCCCCAGCATTCAGCAATAATTGTACCGCTTCCCCATAACCCTTTGCAGCTGCCCACATCAGTGCCGTTGCTCCTCCCTTGCCTGGAAAATCTATCTTTGCACCCTTGGCAATTAATTGACGCATTACCCCTGTAAGGTTGCTTTCAGCAGCTTTCATTAAGGCTGTTTTTCCATCACTGCCAACAGTATTGGCATCAGCACCATGGTTTAATAACAACTCCACTATCTGGGTATTTTTCTGGGAGAGTGCCAGCAATAGAGGATTTTCTGTTAAATTACCCCGATTGGCATCAGCACCATAACGCAGCAATATTTCCACAATTGAATTATGTCCCTGCAATGCTGCCACTAATAATGGTGTATCTCCCAGGTGATTAGTCAAATCCACCTTGGCATCCCAAGCGAGTAAAATTGTCACCACCTCCCCATATCCTTCTACCACAGCTAGGTGTAAAGCAGTCTCCCCATCATTATCTTGGGTATTAACATCTGCTCCAGCATCTAGTAAAGCCATGACAATTTCACTATGTCCCGCAGCAGCAGCCGCAGATAAGGGTGTTGTTCCATGATGGTTGCCTAGATTAACATCAGCACCGCCCTCTAACAATGCTTGTACCACTAGTAAATTACCTAATTCTGCTGCTGAGATTAATGCTCCCTCTCCATCTTCATCTTGGTAATTAACATCAGCACCCATTGACAACAAGACTTTGATTGCGGGAATCTGTCCTTGTTTAATTGCCACCTTCAAGGCGGTATCATCATCTTTATCTTTAATATTGATTTGGGCACCAGCGGCCAATAATGCACCCATTACATCCAAATTACCCTTAGCTGCGGCTATCATCAAGGCAGTACTACCATCTTCATTGGTAGCATTAATATTCGCTCCCCTAGATACCAATAACTTCACCACATCTAGATGATTGGCACTAGCTGCCAACATCAACGCCGTTAAACCAAAATATTGGCGAGATAAATTAATATCTGCCCCAGCATCAAGTAGCGATCGCACTATCTCAGTATACCCCCCATTCGCAGCAAACATTAATGCTGTAGTTCCATTGCGATCGCTAATATCTGGTAAAATACCCTTGGTTAGTAAACTCTGTAATTTATTAATATCACCATTTTGAGCCGCTAACAGTAAAGATGTATTGCCATTCTGATTCATGATTCCTACCCTATTGCAGACTAACCCCTGTTAAAAGTTTCCCCTAGACTGGCTCTATTTGTTGCAAATTCTCCAAAAATTGCATTTATACCTCATCTATGTTGAAACCTGAAGTTTCTAATTATTCTGATTTGTCATTGCGACGCTCCGTAGACGCGCAGTGGCTCAAAATACATCTTGGTTGTTTTCCATATTTAAAAATAGGGGCTTGTATTCATTGACTTCGGGTTTTGATCCCTATCCCCCATAACCTACCCCCCATCCCCTACCCCGTTGGCGCAGCCGCCCTGAAAGGGCTAGGGCGTGTTTTCAAACCCAAAATTGGCATAAATTGTAGGTTGGGTTTCGTCCCTCAACCCAACATTCTTCGTTAGATTTGTTGGGTTTCACTTCGTTCTACCCAACCTACGAATAAGTTTGAAAACAGTCCCTAGGGGTTTGGTCAGGTTATAAAACTACGGTTCTCAAGTTAGTCCCCCACGGGAAAATCCCACACCTAAGCTGTCAACCACCAACTAACAACTAACAACTAACAACTAACAACTAACAACTATTTTCAAGGTAGACGAGGTTTATATTGAGAATGAGAGTGTCAACAGCTTTTACCTAATTGACAAGTCGAATGGTGATAAATAAGGTTATGCTAAGTTTTATAAAGATTTAATACAGAGGGGAAACACCGTGGAACTTTCACCATCAGTTAAATATTGGTCACAATTCTTTCACCCAATAATGATGTGGGCATTAGTGCTACTCTCTCTTTATGCTGCCTATTTGGGTTTACAGGTACAGCGCACTAGAAGTGCTAAGGGAGATGAAAAGAAAGAACTAATTAAGGGTAGATATAACATTAGACACTACCAAATCGGTTCTATCCTCCTAGCATTAATGGTGACAGGTTCCATTGGTGGTATGGCTGTCACCTACATTAATAATGGTAAGTTGTTTGTTCAGCCTCACCTGCTAGCTGGATTGGGAATGACTGGTTTAATTGCTGCTTCTGCTGCCCTCTCTCCTTTTATGCAAAAAGGGGCAAATTGGGCAAGAATGACTCATATTGTCTTGAATTTTACCCTGTTGGGACTATTTACTTGGCAGGCAATTACTGGCGTGCAAATTGTCCAGAAAATTCTCACTAAGGCGTAACTAACCTGAGTTCAGTGTTAGGAGTTCGGTGTTAGGAGTTGATTAAAGTAGGGTTTGGTGAGCGAACAACGAGACATCAGGTGTTTCGAGGATTTCTGGTCCCAAACTCAGGTTAACTCATTATGAGCAGGGTGTAGGGGCTAATTCTTCCTCACACCCCACACCCCAAACCCTACACCCTAGACTGTTCCTTCATACTTCCCATGCGTTTCCTAATCAATACCCTGACTCGCCGCCTGAATTGTTCAAAACTTTCTGTACTCATTGCTGTTTTTTGCCACGGTTCGCGCTGCATCAAGCGATCGCACCAACTCTTGATTACAGTATAATTATTTAAATCAATGTCTAAAAAATTTAATAAAATCACTGCATTACCAGCAACAATATCTCCCAAAGTTAGGTGATTACCACCCATATAAGCATTATCTCCCAAGAGTTCAGACAAAAATATTAATGCTTTATCTATATGTTGTTTTGCTTGTATAGTTTTCGGCGACTCCTCACTGGCAGAAATTAAGGGAATGACTTGGGGAAATAACTCATTTGCAGTCAACATTTGCGCCATACGTACTTTTGCTAATGCTTCAAGTTCTTTTGGTAACAGTGACGGTTGGGGATACTTGGCTTCTAAATAGTCCATAATTGCCAGAGACTCTATTACCCGTAAACCATCATCAACAATGACAGGAATGTGATTAAAAGGGCTAATTTGCAGGAATTCTGGCTGCATTTGATCCCCATCTAGTTTCATTACCACCGGCTCAAAATCAATCCCTTTTTCCAATAAAGTCAGCCACACCCGACGAGCATTAGGGGAAAGGGGATTGTAATAAAAGGTCAACATTGATACTTATTCCTCTATTTTGGCAAAAAAAAGACCAATCGGTCTGTAAATGGACAAAAAAAATTGGCTACTGCTTTACACTCGATAATTTTCCAGATATCGGCTGAGATAATTCAATGCTCTTTGCAGATGAATTGAATCTCCATACAGTTTGCTCATCATCACAGCACCTTCAATAGTAGCGATCGCAATTGTTGCTACTTCATCAGCATTAACATTTGGATGAACTTCGCCTTTTTTAATGCCGATTTCAATAATACGACAAATCATGGCTCGCCAGGAATCCATTGCTTGTTGAGCGCGATGGCGTAAAGCTGGGTGGGCATCATCGCTTTCGATGGCAGTATTGAGTATAGGACATCCTCCCTTAATGGGTGGATTTTCTGCATAACTGCGAAAAGCGTTAACAATGGCTTGTAGGCGTTCAATTGCATGACGTTTACCCTGTAAAGCAATTTTATAATGTTCTTGGATACAAGCGATCGCATAATCAAAAGCTTGTAATGCTAGCTCATCTTTGCTTTGAAAGTGGTTATAAATCCCTCCTTTTTTTAATCCAGTTACCCGCATAATATCTGACATCGATGAACCGGCATACCCCTGTTGGTTAAACAATTCAGCAGCTTGTTGAAGAATTCTTTCCTTTGTTTGTTCACCTTTAGACACAGTTATTCATTTATTCAGTTATAAAAAGTCCATCACTCCATCACTCTATCACTCCTTCCTTCCATCACTCCATCACTCCATCACTCCTTCCCTCCATCACTCCTTCCCTCCATCACTCCTTCCCTCCATCACTCCATCACTGCTTTCCTCTAATAAAAACAAGGCATTCTGGCAGTTTTACAGACTGAATCAGTCTAAAATGAAGCTAATCAGCCATTTGCTGAGGCGTAGAGCAGCACCCTGGCTATTAGCCGGGGTTTTTATCTATCAAGATAATACAACAGTTCAAAGCATAATTGATATTTTAGGCATTTTGGCAACTTTGATGGTGAAAGAATTTGTATCCTGTCTACATCCATGCGTTCTTGCACAAATCGAATTGCGAATAATCTCCTGTCCCCGGTTATAAATCGGGGTCTTTTATTAGCAGGAGGCAGGAGGAAAACTCTTGCTCTCAACTAGTCCCACTCTGTCGCGTATCTACATGGACGTTTGGTTTGTACACAACCAAGGATCTGAAAATGCTTTGTGACTAACTCCTCAAGGGCGCACGCAATGCGCCCCTACTCCTTCACTTCTTGTGGGATAATTTATTTATTGGAGTTCCTTAATTACCTAACCCAATATGGCGATTGCTTTATATAGGAATCTGGTTTGATTTCTGAAATAGTTTTTAGACTTTAGCCTTGCTATATAAGCTTTTGAGTCTCAGTATATTTTCAAGAGTGTCAAAATGCGAGTGTAGGCATTTTCAATTACAGCGTCGGTTAAATCTGCGAAAACACTGGGTGCAAACAGCTATGAGAATCTATTACGTAACCTTAAATAACTCAGAAGAGGCAAGTCAAATCAGTCGCGTGCTGTTGGAGGAGAAGTTAGCAGTATGTGTCAATTGGTTTCCCATTACCTGTGCTTACAGTTGGGAAGGAGAAATTAAGCAAGAACCGGAATTAGTTCTGATTATCAAAACCCAAGCAGGTTATCGACAGGAGATTGAAAAGGTAATTCAGCAATATATTACATACACTAATTTTATCGCCGAAATCTCCCCCACAAATGTCAATCAAGGTTTTCTGGATTGGTTAAATGCTGAGGTTCCCCCTCGTTCTTTGCAAGCTCATTAATTGCTAATTATGCCTTTTTTGCATCTGTCTGATGGCGATGGTAACATTCGGGAGGTATTGGGCAATGCCAAAGTCATCGCTGTTGTTGGTCATTCCCATAAACCAGAACGCGCCAGTTATCAAATTGCCCAATTTTTACGAAGATGTGGGTATATAGTTTATCCTGTCAATCCTTTGGTAACAAAAATTAATAATTTGCCTTGTTACCCTTCTCTGAAGGAAGTTCCATCTGCCGTGGATATTGTGAATGTTTTTCGTCGTTCTGAATATTTGAGTCAAGTTGTGGATCAAGCGATCGCTATTCATGTTAAAACAATATGGGCACAACTTGGTGTTTATGATCAACAAGCAGGGCGGAAAGCCGTAGATGCAGGACTGAATGTGGTGATGGATGCCTGTATAAAAGTAGAGTATTTGCGCTTGGGAATTGGATAATTTGCTATGTTTCCGATAAAGTCTGGTGTACAGCATTCCGTAATTCGATAGCAGTAAAAGGTTTGTACAAAAATCCTTGAACGCCAGGTGTTCTTAATTGCTTGAGATCCTCTGGAGATACCAATCCACTCATGGCAATAATTTTTACTTGGGGATTGATTTTGCGTACCGCCTGGATAGCGATCGCACCATTCATATCGGGCATCATAATATCCATGAGTATAACCCTAATTTTATTGTAATGCAGGGCATACAGGGACATTGCTTCCACGCCATCTTTAGCAGTAATGACTTTGTAGTTGTAGTTTTCCAGTGTATTTTTCACAGCCTGACAAATGGCGGCTTCGTCATCCACTACTAAAATCAATTCTCCCTGTCCTGTAAGTACTGACTTATCATCATCTGTTACTTCTGCTGACAATGCCGAGGTACTGGGCAAATATACCTTGAATTGGCTGCCTTCCCCGACTTTACTGGATACATCAATAAAACCACCGTGGTCTTTGATAATACCTGATACCACTGACAAACCCAGTCCCGTACCTTTACTTACTTCTTTAGTAGTAAAAAAGGGGTCATAAATTCTGTCGATAATTTCTCTAGGAATGCCCATTCCTGTATCAGCAATGGTAATCTTGGTGTAGTGACCAACTTTGGCATCCAGGTGCATCCTGGCATAGGTTTCATCAATGACAAAATTTTCCGCAGAAATACTTAAAGTGCCCTCATCCGCCATAGCATCATGAGCGTTGACTATTAAATTCATCAACAGCTGATGTATTTGGGTAGGATCGCCATCAATTGTCCACAAGCCTTGGGGGATATCAGTTTTGATGGTGATGGATTTGGGAAAGGTGCTTTGGACAATCTTAACAATCTCGTTGAGCAGTTCCTTAACTGATAAGAGTATATGCTGACCTTCATTTCCTCCCCGTGCAAACAATAGAACTTGTTTGACTAAATTAGCCCCGCGTTTGCCGCTGGTTTCGATTAATTTAAGTAACTCTTGATTGGACTCGCTCAAATTAGGGATTTTTACGGATAGGAGGTGAGGAACTGTCACTATCGGTGTAAGAATATTATTCAGGTCATGGGCTATACCGCTAGCTAAAATACCGATACTCTCTAAGCGTTGGGCATGAAATAATTGCTTTTGTAATTGTTTTTTCTCTGTAATATCAGTATTAACCACCATGATGGATTGGGGTTGTCCGGCTGCATCCCGTACCAATGTCCAGCGACTAGCAACGATGATTTCTTTGTTATCTTTAGTAATTTGTTCTAACTCACCCTGCCAGTTACCTTCTGCTATGGTAGCTTTTAAACCATCTTCCAATTGAGACGCAGATTCTTGATCAAATAATTCATCAGCTTTCTTTCCCAGAGCTTCTTCTGCTGTCCAACCGTACAAGCGTTCAGCCCCTTGGTTCCAGAATAAGATCTGGTTTTGCAAATCTGTGAGACAAATTGCGTCGGTGGTGATATCAATTAAAGCCGCTTGTTGGCGGATTTTGGCTTCTGCTTGTTGGCGTTCCCGAATATCTCGCAGCAGCCAGCGCAAGCTTACCACTTCCCCTTGGTCATTGCACATGGCGACAGCAGTCACTTCCACAGCAATGTCTATATTTGCCTGGGGACGGGAAAGCCGCAATTCTTGGCAGCGGAGTGGTTGTTTTTGCTGCTGCAACTGTAATATGATTTGATTTAGTTTGAGACGATCTGCCTCATGTATAAATACCAACAAAGGTTTACCCAGCAGATAGGTAGGACGTACTTGTAGCATTTCTGCCGTAGTCTCATTTACATCCAGGATTACCCCCTCAGTATTGGTGACAAAGTAAGCATCTGGGGCAGAATCGAATAAATCTTGGTAACGCTGGCGTTCCAACTGCAAAATCTGGCGGGTGGCAATTAATTCTTCATTTTTTTCTTGCAGTTCCTCTGCGCTTACTTCTAACTCTTCTAGAGCTATAGATAATTGTACAAGTGCCTCTGTCAGCAGATTAGCATAGTTTTGGGGTGTTTCTGGGTGTTTAGCTGCTTCTCGTCCCCGCTCTAGCAAGTTGTCCAATTGCTCATGTACTGCTTGGATTGCGTGTTCCCAGGAGCTTGGTATCATATTATCCCCCCCCCCCCGCAAAATTTCCCGATCTATTTTTCCTATCTCTATTATCCTCTTTATTAGGGAACAGCACACAATAAATCATCCAATTTTACCGACTCGAACCCCTTGTTTTACCGAAATATTGGGGTCTGGAGCCCTGTCTTTTGAGGCAGAATGTTTTTGGGACGGGGTTTGAATCCCGGTCACAAAAACAAACTTATTACTTATTACTTATTACTTATTACTTATTACTTATTACTTAT
>JASJCJ010000138.1 GCA_030066045.1 Calothrix sp. MO_167.B12 | reverse complement strand
GTAGGTTGGGTTGAGCGATAGGGAAACCCAACAAAGCTTTACTGGTGTTGGGTTACTCTGCTCCAAGCCGCTGTTGCGTCTACATTCTTCAACCCAACCTACACCTATTGCACTATTTTAGCTGTGTCAATCCAGTAGGGTGCGTGACGCTCCTAGAATATTTGAACGTAGCAATGAGACTTGTAACATCACGCACCAATCACCAATTGTGACAATTGCGTAAGTCCCGACTGAATTAACATTCTGTTTCCAGAGGTTTTTAGATAGCGTAATTAGTTCACATTTTCGTATTGGGACGCATTAACCAAATAACTTCCTCATCCATCAAACTATCTACCTTTTCATGACGAATTAAGGAGCTTTCATAGGTTGCTTGGGCAAAAGAAACAGTTCCATTGCCATGGAAATTATTAGCAACAGCAACCCGAGTATGTCCCCCATCTTGAACTCCCGCACCTGGATGATCAACCATCAAAAAATCACCGGGTTGGACTTTGGTAAATAATTCTTGGATGCGTTTTTTGAGTTGTGGTTTTGGTAAGTTGTTAGCAGGAATTTCATCAATTAGTTGGAAACGAACGGGATTACCATTTCTAGCTGCATATTTATCAGTCCACCTAAACCACTGGTTGGCATTGGGGTATTCGCCTTTACCATCATCAGTGTTATCTCGGTAATAAGGAGGCTCATAACCACCTTTACGCAACACATTACCGCCAAATAAATTACATTTCCAGCGATTGACCAGAAAATCAAATGATCTATTTGTAGGCACATTGTGTTTGGGGTCAAGATTTATCCAAGGTTGAGGAACACCATAGTATTGAGCAATATTACCAGTACAAAGTTCTTGAGCGGCATTTACCAAATCTTGGGGAGTGGCGTTGGTAATTCCTGGCACATATGTTTCCTGCAGAGCAGCATCAAGGGCTTGGGCTGTTTTTCTCGCCACTTTACCATCTACAAGCAGTCCATTATGTTGTTGAAATGCTCGTACAGCTTTGGTGGTTTCCGGACCGTAATCACCATCAGCACCAAATCCAGGTAGCATATAATCTAATTGACCCGTGCGGCTAGCTAAAGCAATTAATGCCCGTTGAACGTTGCGAACACAAGGGTGTTTGCGTCCGCTATCAGGTAAAGCAATGCGTCCATTGAGTAAATCAGTATCATGGGTTAAATTAGCGATCGCATCAGCAACTCTAACCCGACTATGGAGACTTACCAGCAATTGATTTAACCAACTACCCACACCTGCTTCTATTGTATCAGCATAACGAGTAGCGATCGCTTCAGCTTCTTGTTTCCTTACCCATCCCGATTTTACCTGTCTTTCTAACTCCACCATTTCTGCGGCGGTGAATCGTGCATTTGTAATTAAATCTTTTATGGGAACTGATAAAGCTGGCATAATAGTTCTCCAAATGTTTGTGAAAATTGAGTATGTAAATGTTGGATTGGTTTTAGCTACATCATTTTTCTTGATGATTTCGGAAGTTCTGGAACAATCCCTATATTCAATGGTAGTAGAAATAACGCTCTCCCCAGCAACGGAAGGGAAGCACCTAGTTAAAACCTTGGTAAGTTCCGGGTAATTCCCGGAATTACCTAGCTAGGTTGCAGACTCAGGATTTAATCCTACGTTGTTTAAGTCATGATACCTACGGGTGAACTCCAGCCTGTAGCTCTATCGCTAGTAATTAAGACGAAGGTAAAACGTGTTACTAGCCCAACAAGCTTTTACAACATTGTCGAGGAACACTTTACCAATTTGAGATGCACTAGTCATGCAAAATTTTGTATTTGTAATCGATGGGGACTTCAAACCGCTCAACCCTATACATCCTCGCAGAGCGCGTAGGTTGCTTGATAAGAAGAAGGCAGCAGTTTTTAGGATTTACCCATTTACCATCATCCTTAAAACAAGTGTCTACAACCCATTTTTGACTCCATGTCAAATCAAGATTGACCCTGGCAGTAAATTCACTGGCTTTGCCTTGATCAGAGAAAATCAAGTTATTTGGGCAATGGAGTTAGAACACAGAGGAGGAGCAATCAAGAAAAAGCTCGAATCTAGGCGGGCTGCAAGACGTAACAGGCGTAACCGTAATACTCGTTATAGAAAACCCAGATTTCTGAACCGCAAACTTCCCGAAGGGTGGCTGCCTCCTTCCCTGAAGCATAGAGTCAGAACTACGGATACCTGGATAATGCGCTTATTCACCTACGCACCTATCAACGAGATAATTGTGGAGCGCGTTAAATTCGATACCCAAAAGATGCAAAATCCAGAGATATGGGGTGAGGAATACCAGCAAGGTACATTACAGGGTTACGAGGTCAGAGAATATCTACTCGAAAAATGGGGTAGAAAGTGTGCCTACTGCGGAAAGCAGAATATACCTTTACAGGTTGAACATATTCACCCCTCCTCGAAAGGAGGCAGCGATAGGGTTAGTAATCTATGTTTAGCTTGTCAGAAGTGTAATCAAAAAAAATCTAACCAACCCGTCGAAGATTTCCTCAAAGAGAAGCCAGATTTACTACGCACAATTAAAGCACAAGCCAAACAACCACTGAAAGACACTGCCTCAGTCAATGCAACTAGGAACGCAATCTTGTACATGATCACAGAATACGAAGGTTTAGGAACTGTTACTAAAACTGGGACGGGCGCACAAACCAAATACAATCGAATCAAGTTAGGCTTTCCCAAGGAACATTGGATTGATGCAGCTTGCGTTGGGGAAGTTGAAATACTAGAACTCAAGACCAAGCAGCCATTGCGTGTTACTTGCAAAGGGCAGGGAGGTAGACAAAAAGCAGCCTTAAACAAATATGGTTATCCCATACGCCACAATCCTTTAAGACCTATCAAAGGCTGGTGCAGTGGTGATATCGCCAAAAATTTATTATCAGGTGTGTTTGGAAGAGTAAACCCCAGAAGTAGCAGTAATTCATTCAACTTTACCGTCCCAGGAATGAAGGCTATTAATGTCCATGGGAAAAACTTGACCAGAGTTCACATGAAAGATGGTTATGCTTACGGTTTTTACTAGAAGTTACCAGGTTTTCAGGCTCTTATCATTAACAGTACGAGAACAATGATCGGAATTTCCAGTAATGGATAGTGCTGTCTGCATATTTTTTGCAGTTGGATGCTATGAACAGGTAGGGGCGACAGCTAAATAATTGAAAATATCCAAAATTTGCGGAATCCTCTCCAGAGGACGTGGATTAAACATTATAGTGAAATGGCATGGCACGCTCTCCTTGGTTATTACAGGCAGGGAGAGCTATTTTTTATCCTTGTTCCTCCAATCATCTACCAAACAACCCAAGCTGGATTAGGAACAGCTAAATAACCTGAGTTCAGTGTTAGGAGTTCGGTGTTAGGAGTTAAAATTAAGAGCATAAAGATGAAGCATTTGACTGAAGTCCCTTACTAATTGCCCCTTTCCTGAACCCGAACTCAGGTTAAATAGACGTGAGTTCGACGAAATTTTGATGCTAAAACCCTTATGAATCAAGGATTTGTACAATTCAAGTGAGGAATCACTTCCCAAATAATTGAGAATAAACTCAACAATTAACCTAAACTTAGTAAATCAGTGTGAGTTCGACAGAACTCAGGTAAATTTTAACTCCGAACTCCGAACTCCGAACTCACGTGAAATAGATTTATTTTCTGGCTCAGCTCCCTTTGTTCCGGTGAAGGGAAAAATGTGTGGGAGAGCCAAAATACTTATTAATTATTACCGAAAACAAAGGGTTTAAAGCCTCGCCCTTCCAGGGCGACTTTAAGCGTAAAATGAAGTAGTCGGGGTGAAACTCCTCTAGAATCGTGAAAACTCTGCTGAAATAATGCAGCACTTTGATCTAGGAATTTTAGGGACATCGTGAGTCGAAAACACGTTAAACAGACAGTAAGTCTTAACAGGCTGAAAATACGCTTGAAAATCTTTTATGGTATCGCGGGGCACGCGAGAACCGCTCCCAGCAAATGAGAGCAACGCTTCTGGAGAGATAGACCTCTGGTTTATTCCAAATTAGGCTTGTTAATTGGTACATTTTGTACGGTTAAACGGTTTAATAACTGCCAGCAATGGATGGGATAAATTAAGTTAGCTCGCTGAAAGAAGAATCCCCGCCCTTGTAGGGCGTGGGAGTGTCAACTCTTCGTTATTAATCCCAAGGGTGGTAGAATCAATAAGCCACCGCACCCAAGTGTGTAAGCGTGAGCCAGGATTGGTGTTTCTCGCCAGATAACTCGCATCACCAAGAGAAAATACCGGAATACCGGGGGGTCGAATGTTATTAATGAGAAGACGACACATACTTTCTAAGTATTACAAAGGTTTGCTGTCGGGCAGCCAGTGAACGTTAAACAGATGCTTGTGGAGGGGAATCTGGACGGGGTTTTAAGGCACTCTTTGTCTTGGGACTAGACAAACCCGATGAAACAAGAATCTCCCGTCACATCCTGGGGGTGTGATGGTGAGGGTGTCAATCCCTAATTCAGTTTATTCCGGCTTAAAAAATCAATATTATGCCGAATATTGGGGTCGTTCAGTGCTAATCTTGAAGATGACATTCCTTAAGTTTATGTCTTTCTTGACCCTATCTGAAATATAGCTCTCAATCAATAGGCTCAGCATGGTCACCACAGCAGAAAAAACAAACATAGGTTACATAACCCAAATTATTGGTCCGGTTGTAGATGTCAAATTTGCTAGCGGCAAAATGCCACCCATCTATAACGCCTTGACCATCACAGCCACTAACGAAGCTGGGCAAGAAGTCTCAGTTACCTGCGAAGTACAGCAACTGCTAGGTGATAACCAAGTGCGGGCTGTTGCCATGAGTTCTACTGATGGCTTAGTACGCGGTATGGAAACAGTTGATACTGGTGCTCCGATTAGCGTGCCTGTTGGTAAAGCCACCTTGGGACGAATTTTCAACGTTCTGGGTGAGCCAGTGGATAATAAAGGTCCTGTAAATGCAGAGGATTCTTTACCTATCCACCGCGATGCTCCCCAACTTACAGAACTGGAAACCACACCTTCTGTATTTGAAACCGGGATTAAAGTTGTTGACTTGCTAACTCCCTACCGCCGTGGAGGCAAAATTGGTCTATTCGGCGGTGCTGGTGTAGGCAAAACTGTGATTATGATGGAGTTGATCAACAATATTGCAACTCAACACGGTGGTGTGTCTGTATTTGCTGGAGTGGGCGAACGTACCCGTGAAGGTAATGACCTCTACAACGAAATGATTGAATCTGGGGTTATCAATGCTGAAAACCTCAATGAATCAAAAATTGCTCTAGTATACGGTCAGATGAATGAACCACCCGGTGCGAGAATGCGGGTTGGTCTTTCTGGTTTGACCATGGCAGAATACTTCCGGGATGTGAACAAGCAAGACGTGTTGTTGTTTGTAGACAACATCTTCCGGTTTGTACAAGCTGGTTCTGAAGTATCCGCTTTGTTGGGCAGGATGCCTTCTGCGGTAGGATATCAACCTACTTTGGGTACTGATGTAGGTGCGCTGCAAGAACGGATTACTTCCACAAATGAAGGTTCTATTACCTCCATTCAAGCAGTATATGTACCTGCGGATGACTTAACTGACCCCGCACCTGCTACTACCTTTGCTCACTTGGATGGAACCACTGTACTATCCCGTGGTTTGGCTGCTAAGGGTATTTATCCTGCGGTAGATCCTCTGGATTCAACTTCTACCATGTTGCAACCCAACGTTGTGGGTGAAGACCATTACCAAACTGCTCGTGCTGTCCAGTCTACTTTGCAGCGTTATAAAGAACTTCAAGACATTATTGCCATTCTTGGTTTGGATGAATTGTCTGAAGATGACCGTTTGACTGTGGCTCGCGCCCGTAAAGTTGAGCGTTTCTTGTCTCAGCCATTCTTTGTTGCAGAGGTATTCACTGGTGCTCCCGGTAAGTATGTGAAGCTAGAAGATACCATTAAAGGCTTCAAAATGATTCTTGCTGGTGAGTTGGATGACCTACCAGAACAGGCTTTCTACCTAGTTGGCGATATTAATGAAGCGATCGCTAAAGCAGAAAAGCTGAAAAAAGGCTAATGGGTAATGGGTAATGGGTAATGGGTAATAGCATTTTATTATCAATTACCAATTACCACCTCCCACATATCCTTACAACCAATTCCCAGTCAGTAATTACCTCTAATGACTTTAACTGTTCGTGTAATTTCCCCAGACCAAACAGTATGGGATGCCTCAGCCGAGGAAGTTATTTTACCCAGTACCACGGGTCAACTAGGTATCCTTAGTGAACACGCACCCATGTTGACAGCTTTAGATGCTGGCGTAATGCGAGTACGTGCTGGAAAAAACCAAAAAGATTGGACTCCCATTGCCCTGATGGGTGGATTTGCGGAAGTGGAAGAAAATGAAGTCACTATTTTGGTGAATGGCGCGGAACGTGGCGATTCTATTGATTTGGAATCAGCTCGTGCTGCTTTTAATGAAGCACAAACCCGCCTTAGCCAAGTTACAGATGGTGACCGCCAAGAACAATTCCAAGCCAACCAAGCTTTTAAACGCGCTCGCGCCCGGTTTCAAGCTGCTGGTGGTATGGTCTAATTTATTACCAAAGTGGGCACTATATAATTAGTGCCCACTACTATTTTGGGCTTGACTTTGTACATATTCAAACAAAAGCAATCTATCGCCTCATAGGGTGCTTCTGGAAAATTTTGCTATCGCAGCATACCATAACGACTTGGTTGTTTGAGAGTATCATTCCTTAAGCTATTTCATTACTCCCTTCCCAGTCTAAGATTACCTATATTCTTTTTCTTCTTCCCTTTCTTCTTCCTTGGTGTTCTTTGCGTCTATCCTGCAGTCAGCTACTTCGTATCTAATGCGGTTGATTGCATCGGTATGATTCTGGCGAGAAGGGAGTAGTTTTGAAGGGTAGGTAAGGTGATCCCCGACTTCTGAATCAATATCCGCACATTGTAGCAATGCCTAGTGGTCTATCCCATTAATTTTGATAGTTTATTGTAGTGCGGGCCTCAAAGCCCGCTTTTTGGGAACAGGGAGCGAGACGCTCCCACTACATTTTTTACCCTTCAGAACTTATGGGACAAACCACTAGGATAGAAGTCGGGGATAGTCCACACCAGCAACTCGTCAAAATTAATGTGGTGGAACAGCGGAACCATTGACACTCTCCTGCCTAAAGGCGAGGAGATTCTTGATTCAACGAGTCCACTTAGATTAGACCCCTTGCGGTATCTAACAAGCGAGGTGGTTCTCTCCCCAAGCGTTAACTTTCCCCCTGCCCGGGGGTAGTTGGATTATTCCAAAATTTGTTTGAGTTAAATTCTGTGTCGTCTAGTCTCCATAAAGATTTTACCTATTTCTGGAAAAGAGCTAGAACTATGAAATAGAACCCCGTATCTTCAATTGTCAAGGTACAGATTGCCCTTAGGCAGTTGGGTTTTTATACAGGTTGATTACCGTTCCTGCTAGATTCAATTTTACTGCAAATTGACTGAGGCGTAAACGCCTCTAACGGCTTTCATCCCTTGCCTGAAGTACGCCTAAATCTCTTCGCCAAGCGAAGAGACTCAGACTCAAGGGTTTTCAGCCTGTTTTCTTATAAAATCAAATAGTTGATGGGCCAGTTGTAATTTACTACAAGGGGGAACTTCCTGTTGATGACCCTGCTTATCTATCAATATAGCTTGATTGGTATCGCTGCCAAAACCACTGTTAGCTTTATCTATGGGATTGGCGACAATGAAATCTAGGGTTTTTCTCTGTAATTTATCCAATGCAGGAGTCACAATATCCCCTGTTTGGGCAGCAAAGCCAATTAATTGCTGGTGGGGTTGCTTGTGCTGTGCCAAGTCTGCAACTATGTCAGGAACTGGTGCTAGGGGTAAACTTTGAGGTAGCGATCGCTTAGGTAATTTCCCTGAACTATACTCTTGCGGCTTCACGTCGGCTACTGCCGCAGACATAATAATTACATCCGCCCTAAGTAAATATTGCATCATGGCTTGGTGCATCTGTTCTGCACTAACCACGGGAATTGTTTCAATATCTAACGGTACATCCCATGTTCTAGGACCATGCACTAATGTTACCTTCCCTCCCCGATGTATTGCTGCCTGTGCCAAAGCCAACCCCATTTTACCCGTGGAGGGATTGCCAATAAATCGCACGGGGTCGAGATGTTCCCGGGTTCCCCCAGCACTAATAAGAATATGTTTCCCTACTAAATCTCGTTTGCCTTTGGTATGTAATAAAGATTGAATATAACTGACAATTTCTCGTGGTTCTGCCATTCTCCCCGCACCAATGCGATCGCATGCCAGTAACCCTGATGCAGTTTGCATCCCATGGAACCGCTTATATGTTAATACTTGTTGCCAATTACCCTGTACTATTTGCTGCTCCCACATATCCGTATTCATTGCCGGTGCTAGCAGTACGGGACAGGTGGAAGCTAAAACAGTATTAGTCAATAAATTATCAGCCATACCATAGGCTAACTTAGCCAAGGTATTTGCTGTTAGGGGTGCAATAAGTAATAAATCTGCCCATTCCCCCAATTCAATATGTAGAGGACGAGAATGGGTGGGTTGCCAGAAATTGTCATCCGTATAAGCAGGATGACGGGATAAGGTGGCAAAGGTTAGAGGTGTAACAAATTGTTGTGCGCTATTAGTAAGAATTACGCGTACTTCCACACCCATTTTAAAGAGAGTAGATACCACCTCACAGATTTTGTAGGCGGCGATACCACCACCTACACCAATGAGAACCCTAGGAGATTCTAGATCGGTTATTTTGGATATTGGACTATAGGAGGACTGCATTAATCATTAAGGAGTAAGTGGGTAATACTTCACCCCCCATAGTTTCTCATTCTAGCCAGTAAACCCCAATCCGTTTTGGAAAGTTTGTTACGGAGGGAAACCAACGCCAGTCACCTGCGACGGGAAACCCGTCTACAGTGCTGGCTCCTCCTGACATACCAGTTCCTCTACTTGGGGAGACCCCAAGACTGAACTGGCTCAACTTGACGCAAAACCTAAAATCTAAAATCTAAAATTCCTAGGCTTCATCATAGGCTTCCAAATCCAACAGATAAATGTAGGATTCCACCAGCTCCGGACGCTGAAATGCAATCGCGCGGAGTAAATGCCAATCATTTAAGCTTTCAAACACATTGCTGTAGTTATCCTGTTCCAGACGTGTAGCTAATTTGTCCACGTCTTGTGCAGTCATGGCAGCAATTTCTTTCTGGGAAATGCTCAGAGTTTTCATGATTTTTGCCCGTCCCAATAGCAGCATATGCATCCAGCATAGGTGTAGTTGCGTTTTACGCATCCACCCAATATATATTACTCATTCCAGGAGATTAATTTCGTGAAAATTTTAAGGTATTTACCACAGAATTTGTAAAAATTCTGTTATTTATTTTTCCTGGGTAGTATAAACCACGAAATTCTGGAATAGTTTTAACATTTGTGGTTTGATTTCATGTCCCATATCAAATTCATGGTAATCAACCGCTACTCCTAGGGATTCTAACGCTGCTTTTGCCTGGATTGCTGCTGTCAGTGGTACAACTTCGTCTTGTTTTCCATGCATAATTAAAGTCGGTGGCAAAGAAGTTGAACTTTCTTGTTCTAAAGCACCAGGATGTAAATATCCACTCATGGACACTAAACCAGCTAATGGTAACTTTAATCCCAAATCTAAAGTCATAGCACCACCTTGAGAAAAACCACTCAAAATTGTCTGCGATAAAGGAACTCCGGTACTACTTTCTAAAGATGGCAACCAATCTTGGAGTATTTGACGACTTTCTATTAATCCCTCATACATGTTTTCTGGTTGTAAGTCGTACCATTGCCTACCTACGGGAGAAGCAGCATGGGGAAAAGGTGCATTGGGAAAGATAAATCGACAATTCGGTAATTCAAAAAAGGGGAATAAAGATGCCACATCTTCTGCATTGGCACCCCAACCATGCAGACAGACAATTAAAGCTGTGGGTGTTTGAGATGTGGAGGGGGGAATATCAATGACTTGTAAAGACAGTAGTTTACTCCTGAAATCGTACTCCTGTTGTTGATTTTATCCCCAAGAGGTAGAGGAGGGAAGGAGTGATGAGGAGATTAGGTGAGTTCGGGCAGCAAATACGTAACCCATGAAAAAAAACAAATTTGACCCATATTGAAGTTAAAATGGTGCGTTCATATTTTTTTGAATTCCTCATATAGGATTACTATATAGCACTATCTATTTCTGCAACTTAGAGACAAATACCAATCTCCATTAGAGTTAGGAGATATTTTCTTTCTTTTCATTGAATATGTTCGACCATTAAAGGGTTTTTTGATATTTCCGCTCCAAGAGTAATTTGTTCCAGGAATTCGTGCATAATAGTAAAAAATACTATTTTTGGATCTAACTGTCCCAGAGGAATTGAGATAAGCTCCTTTATTTGGTCTAAAAGTCCACCATCCCCCTGTTTTCCACTGCCCATTAAGCTGTTTGTATCTGAGCAACAGTTTAACTGACTTAGAGCATTTATTTTTAAAGTAGAATTTTCGACCTCTTGAGGTACGTCTTGATGTACGTCTTGAGGTACGACGAGACGAGCGTACACGAAAAGCTACATATGGTTTTAATCCCCAAGTTCTAGATACAGTAACATTTCCAGCATAGTTACGTCCAGAATATCTAATTGCACCAGCTTTGAAATCAACTGTATCAAATCGTCTAACAATTTCTTTAGGACTTTTTCCTTTTACAGCAGCATAAATTGCTTGCCTAGCAATTTGTTTCGCCCTATTCTGAAATTGACTACTCGTGCTTCTGGAAAGGCTATTTATAGTTCGATTTACTAAATAGTCAACCCAAGTGTAAAAAGGTGAGGGATTAGCAGAATAAATTGATACCCCGCCAGCTACCACACCATTTATAGCATCTGTTTCAGAAATATCATCAGCCCATGAAACTGTCCAACCACCACTTTCTACTTGTCTTTTCAGCTCAAATTTATTGGTTTGATAACCAGTTTTGATAGGACGACCACCAGGACTTGGGGTATCACCAGGATGAATATGAGGACATCCTTCAGTCCATCCCCCCCACGGAAACTTTCGTTTACATTTTGTATGTGCATAAGAACTCTGCATTGTTACTGGAAGCATAATTCCACAAGTAACTATGCTCAGGGTAAACAGCTTTACTATACGATTATTTTTGATCATTACTTCACTTTCCCAAAGTGTTTTATTATTCTCTGATGAATGTATTAAATCAGACTTAGTTTAAGAAATTTCTACAAAAATAAAACTAGTACTTGTACGGGAAAAAACGTAAAGAATTTTAAACCAAGTATTTAAAGTAACTCAAAATGAATTAGATACGCTTCAGTCAACCACTGAGCGTCAGTCAAAAGTCAAATTGTTAACTATAGACAATATTTTGCAACTATACCCCTTGCCTTTTTGATAAATACCTGATTTAATACAATTAATTATTAAATAGTGATTTCATTGTGAGCTTAGTTTTGTCAACAAAAATATCAAAAAAATGCTTTTTTATGCAGTTAAATCCAAATTAAAGCCTAATTTTCTGGGTTTTAGCTGAGAGTAGCTGAATTAATCGCAAGTTATTAATAGAAATTAATTGCAATTTCTTATTAAGAAATTGTATCATCTTGATGTTTCTGGTAAATGGAAGGAAGGCATGAAACGCCGCAAGTTTGTTTATTTAGTCGGACTAGCAACAACTACTGGTATATTAGCGATCGCTTGTGGAGCTAATCCAGATTCCTCTAACACTGCCCAAACAAACTCTACAGACACTACAACTGTAAGTAATACAACTAGTTCTTCTGGTCAGGAACTAGTTATATATTCTGGGCGGAAGGAAAAGTTAGTGGGAGAATTGATTAAGCAATTTGAAACGGAGTCTGGCATCAAAGTCAAAGTTCGCTATGGTGGTACTTCTGAATTAGCCTCAGCGATTCTAGAAGAAGGTAATAACAGTCCTGCGGATATCTTCTTTGCCCAAGACGCAGGGGCACTAGGGGCAATTCAAAAAGCAGGGAAAGCTATTCAGTTAAAACCAGAAATTCTCAATCAAGTTGAGAATAAGTATCGTTCGCCACAAGGTAAATGGGTAGGTATTACTGGTAGGGTACGTAGTGTTGATTACAATACTAATTTAGTAAAACCAGAGGATTTACCAGACTCGATTTTTGGTTTCACTGACCCGAAATGGAAAGGTAAAATTGGTTGGGCACCTACCAATGGTTCATTTCAATCTTTTGTAACCGCCCTGCGGGTATCAGAGGGGGATGCAAAAACCAAGGAATGGTTAAAAGGTATTAAAGCTAACGATGTCAAAGTGTATCCTAAAAATACACCCATTGTTAAAGCCCTTGGACGTGGTGAAATTGCTGTAGGATTTGTCAATCACTACTATTCAGAGAAACTGAAGAAGGACGATCCAAAAATGCCAGTGGCACATCACTTTACTAAGGATGTAGGTTCTTTAGTAAATGTAGCTGGAATTGCAATTCTCGGTTCCTCTAAAAAACTCGACATGGCGAATAAGTTTACTGAGTTTATGTTGAGTGAGAAGGCTCAAAACTATTTTGCGAGCAAAACTTTTGAATATCCCCTAATTAAGGGTGTTAATCCCCAAGGTAATCTTAAGTCTTTGAAAACAATTAAAAAGCAAGATAAAAACATTGACTTAAGTAATCTCGATGATTTGAATGGGACTCTCAAGTTGATGCAAGAGGCAAACATTCTGTAACATTTTCCCAACACTGGCCGCAAGCGGTACAGTGTGGGCTTCTCCAAATCGCTTTGAAGAAATTTCCTGCTACCTTGCAGGAACACTACGCGAACAAATATCTTTACTCTAAATGCCCCAAGAAAAGGCCATATAGCTACTTTTGCGCTCGGATTTCTCCACAGGCAGATTATACTCTCCTGATGCCCCACGGAGAGTTGCACAAAAACCAAAGTTGATAGACATGGAGTCAATCCAAAATCTAAAATTGGATGACTTTTGAATTTCGCGCAGCATTTACTTGTCCTGCCAGAGGTTAATTCCTCCCAATAACCCCGTAAGATTGGGGATTATCTTCACATTGGATGGTAACTCAATGGTGACTTTTTTCGCTTCTCCGCCCCCAATATACAGGTAATCATAGTTAAATAAATGATGCAAGGATGCGATCGCTTTCCTTAACCGTTTATTCCATTTCTCTCGCCCCACCTTCTCTAAAGCAGCCCTTCCTAGCTGTTCTTCGTAAGTGTCTCCCTTACGGAAACGATGATGTCCCATTTCCAAATTCGGCAGCAATTTACCATCCACAAACAAGGCTGAACCGAATCCAGTTCCCAAGGTGACAACTAACTCCACACCCTTACCAGTGATAGCTCCCAAGCCTTGCATATCAGCATCATTAATTACCCGTACTGGTCTTTTTAAGTTCTTTGATAGCACTGTTGCCAAATCAAAGCCAATCCAGTCAGGATGTAAATTCACAGCAGTTTCCACTATTCCCTGTCGCACCACACCAGGGAAACCCACAGAAACCCGGTCATAATCACCTTGGTTCGTGGCTAATTCTGTAATTGCATCTAGTACAGGTTGGGGTGTAGCCGGTTTTGGTGTTTCTAAACGTCCCCGTTCGGTAATGGGATTACCCTTGGTATCTAAAACAATGACTTTAACCCCACTTCCCCCAATATCCACCGATAAGGTACGTAAATTGCCGTTTTCTTCCATACCGTTTTCTCCTTCTCAATTTTTCTTCCTAGTAAGGTGGGCACTGCCCACCCTACGGGAAATTACTTTGGCAATAACTACAATCCCAGTAGTTTAAAATCCAAAATTTTACAACTCAGGTAAAATGCTTTTTAAGTGTAAATCAGTAATACAACTCTCACAATAAGTATTATTGTTAATTTTTAAGATGCATAATTTCATCCCCCCAGCACGTTTTTTCCCATACCTGACTTGGACTGAGATTCAAGCAATGCCAAATAAGGAAAATACGGTAATTATTCAACCAGTAGGAGCAATTGAACAACATGGTCCCCATTTACCCCTGATTGTGGATGCAGCGATTGGTATGGGGGTGCTAGGTAAAGCCTTAGAAAAACTCCATACTAGTATTCCTGCCTATGCTTTACCCAGTTTATATTACGGTAAATCGAACGAACACTGGCACTTTCCTGGTACAGTCACTCTCAGTGCCCAAACTCTGTTAGCAAATTTGACAGAGGTGGCAGAAAGTATATATCGGGCAGGTTTTAGAAAGTTGGTATTAATGAACTCCCACGGTGGACAACCCCAGGTAATGGATATTGTGGCGCGGGATTTACACATTAAGTACAGTGATTTTTTGGTGTTTCCCCTATTTACTTGGAAAGTGCCCCATATTACCGGAGAAATGTTAACAGACAAGGAAAAACAACTAGGTATTCATGCCGGGGACGCAGAAACTAGTATTATGTTGGCATTACTACCAGATTGGGTGAAAATGGAGCAAGCGATCGCTGAGTATCCACCAACACAGCCAGAAGGGAGCTTGTTGAGTATGGAAGGGAAATTATCCTTTGCTTGGGCTACCAGGGATTTAAGTAAAAGTGGGGTTGTTGGCGATCCTACCACTGCAACCAAAGAAAAAGGCGATCGCATCCTGGAATCTGTCTCTGATGGTTGGGTAAAATTAATTGAGGATATATATAAATTTCGTCAACCCCAACCCCAGTGATAAGGAAGCAAGATAAACATCTACGAGGGTGTGTTACGGCTTAATAGGTATTTCGGGTTGTTCATCAGATTTTTACCAGCCGCAGATGCACCTACGATGATGGTGGGTTAGCTCCCAAGCATAACCCACCCTACTGGACTGACACGCCTAAAAATGTAGGTTGGGTTGAGCGATAGGGAAACCCAACAAAGCTTTACTGGTGTTGGGTTACTCTGCTCAAAGCCGCTGTTGCGTCTACATTCTTCAACCCAACCTACAATTAATGCATCATTTTAACCTTGCCATGCCACTACGCTTTAATAAGTTAATACGCAGCTAAATTGTATAAAGTAAAAAGCCAGGTTGTTGTAGTGCGGGCATCCTGGCCGCTTTATGTATATAATTTAGACGCTTAACAGCTTAACTATTTTATGAACACGCTCTAAGAAATCGTATCTTGTTGCACTTTTCGCTTTAGTAGAGAGCTACCACCTACCATACCAATAACTAGTACACCCAGCAAAGAAGTAGGTTCAGGAACTTGAACTTGAACAGTAGAGATAGCAGCAACGGCATCTATATCAGCACCAGACCAACCTCCCTTGTACTTGTCATCGCCATTTTCATCAATGTATGTATTGCTGCCATCATCAACTAACTTGACATATTGGAATCTATCCGCTGAAGTAAAACCATACTGATCGATGTCTATACCCTTATTTTTAATAACACCGCCCTCTTTGTCAACATTCTTGCCCACAGGAGACCATATGTCCCCGTCTTTACTAATATACACATCTACACGTTCATCTATACTACCCACTTCAAAAATCCAGAGATCTGCTTTGCTATCATTACTTCCAACCAAGGCGTTATCAGTAAACTTTAATACCAGTTCTCCTCCATTTCCTAAAGAAACATCATCACGAAAATCAGCTATTTCCTTTCCCCATTCAGAATTGTGACGTCCGAGAGCTGTAGTAGGATCATTAAATATCTCAAAAGTAGCTTCCTTAGACTTGACATCTTCTTTTTTAACTTCAGACTTAAAGGAGATTACTTCATCTGCAAAGGATATATCTGATAAATTACTGAAATGGTATGAAAAATCAGCGGTAATAGTCTGCTCACTACCGTCTTGGTTTGTTTTTTTTCCTGTTCTGCTTACTTTTTTTATATCTGTCTCGAAATCACCCGTTAAAGTTCCGGCTTGTACTGCTTCCATTGCTGCCATAAAAATAGTAGCTACGCCAGCTACAACTACACACATTCTGCTAAAAGTTTTTGTCATTTTCATGATTTGAGAATTTTATAATGATAATTTTTTGATTGGGATATTATTAACTCACAATGTGAGAACAAGTGCTTTAACCGGAGTGGCAATCATCTGGATTGAAATGGATATTCAAGTAGCCACAGCTAGATATTTGGCAGTCTTAAAAAGATTCTTATTCATACTTATTAATTTAATATTTCCGTTCAATGCGTATATTCATTTTTATTTGTGAAATAACTGTTTTGTTCTCATAATTATTGTTTTGCCTTGAAAAAATATAAATGTCAAGAGGAATTATTTAACTTCGTATATATCTAAGATATATACGAAGTTAAGCATAAAATAATTTCATTGCATAAAAACACTGCTAACTATAAAAATGCAAGCCTAAATTTTGTATGATTAACCGTAAAAATACCCAAGTTATATATAACTAAACTTTTCAAATAACCAAAAATTCAGAATGAGATCGCATCATTTTAATGCTGAACCTATTTGTTCACAACCCCAGCTTTTCCAAAGAGTCGGGGTTATTGTCATTCAATTTTGGATTTTGGATTGACCCTATGTCTAAAGCCAGGGGCTTGAAATAACCATAGAACCCTTTGTTTTTCTCCACGGATAAATCCGGGGGCTTGTATCCAATCTATGTTTTGGTCAATACTTGTCGGTTAAGGGGAAAAGGGGAAGGAAAAAAGATGAAAGCAACACCCTTTAACCTTTTCCCAAAACCAAATTTTGAGTTCAAAATGCTTAACCGAGTAGTATAGAATTACTATTTGATTTTTGTTGGCGTAGCCTGCGCTTGCACTTAAAACACGTAGTGGCATGGCAAGGTTAAAATGATGCATTAAGTGTAGGTTGGGTTGAAGAATGTAGACGCAACAGCGGCTTGGAGCAGAGTAACCCAACACCAGTAAAGCTTTGTTGGGT
>JASJCJ010000013.1 GCA_030066045.1 Calothrix sp. MO_167.B12 | reverse complement strand
GGATGAATTTGCACATATCATGATCAAAGATAATGGTCCAGGAATCCCTTTAGATATTCAAAATAAGTTGTTTGATCCCTTTTTCACTACTAAACCCGTAGGTAAAGGTACGGGGTTAGGATTATCTATTTGTTACAAAATTATTGAAAAGCATCAGGGTGAAATTAAGTTAATTTCCGAGCCTGGTAAAGGAGCTGAATTTATCATTGCGTTGCCAGTTTCTCGCGAAAGCAGAGGGAAAGAGTAGGGGCGGGGTTTCCCCGCCCTTTGGGAAGGAGGGAAGGAGGGAAGGAGTGAAGGAGTGAGGGAGTGAAGGAGTGAGGGAGTGAAGGAGTGAGGGAGTGAGGGATTAAATACTGTCAACCGTCAACTGTCAACCGTCAACCGTCAACTGTCAACCGTCAACTGTCAACCGTCAACCGTCAACTGTCAACCGTCAACCGTCAACCGTCAACTGTCAACCGTCAACTAACAACCCTCAACTGTTAACTATCACTCCCTCAAATATCCTTTGAGAGAATCACTACTGAATTGTTTGTGAATAGTTTTTGTTTCCTCGCCATTACCATTATGTGCTTCCATGATGCAATCAATCAAGCGATCTGTAAAGGGTATGCGTAAATGGAAAGTGCCATCTGGCTTGAGTTTGATGGGGCGAGCGCCAAATTTGACGGTTGCATCTGCTTCTGTGGCTCCGTGAATGAGCAACTCGGCATCGGCAACGAACCAAAACTCTTCCCCTGGACGACTGAATACGCGAACTATTGCAGAACGTGCAAGTAATAACCACCGTTCTTCATCCGTAATATAACCTATTTCTGCCATGTAATTGCGATCGCTGATGGGAATTGCCACAAAGCGATCATTTGTTGTTTGGTCGCATTCGTATTGCTGTACCAATTTGGGAGTTTGATAACTCAGATCGATGTCGGTAACATCATATAATCTCAGACCTAATTGTTGACCTCCCTGGAGTTGTAATTCTTGTTGCTGAGTTTCAGATATATTCCATGAAGCATAGGCCCATTTGGGGGTGCGATTACTGAGAACAAGGGTACTTTCCCCGTCCTTAATGGGGGCGCTGGGATAGGTGGGTGCAGCATTGCCATTTTCTTCTGTGGATTGATCTGACCAGAAGGATGCTGCGGTTGCGGCGGTTGCGGCGGTTGCAGCAGCTGCGATTCCGGCGGTTGCGGCCTTAACCTTATCTAAGGGAGGAAAGGTGGCATCGGTTGATGATTCCCCTTCAAAGATACTGAAAACCCGAATAATATTAGAACGGGTTAGGGGTTGCCAATCTTCCTTCCAATCGGCATATCCCAATTCTGCCATGTAATCGCGATCGCTCAGGGGAATTTCCACTAGCAACTCCCCATCGTTGGGTTGGCATTCGTACTGTTTTACTAGTTTGGGACTTTGATAACTCAAATCAATATCGGTCACATCATACAACCGCAGATGAAATTGTCCATCTCCCTGTTGATTTTTCCCTGACTTATCTGAGGGGGAAATTTCCCATTTAGCATGGGCTTGATTCTCATTTTGGGCGGTGAGGTAGAGACTAGCCTCTGGGGCAGTTGTATCGTCTGTGGTAGACGTATTGGCAGATATTCCAGAAGTTTCTGGTTCTGCGGCATCTGCTACCATATCTAAGCTCTGTGAGTCAACTGACTGAGTATCTGGGGAGGTTTCCTGGTTTTGTTGCTGATTGCCAATGGCTGCTGCTCCGGCGACACCAGCGACTCCAGCGGCAATCGCAGCACTGCCTAGATTGCCGATGCCATTTGTTTTGGTGTCTTCTGGTGATGATGCTTCCTGGTTCCCATATGAAGGATAGGAAGGATTGACGACAGCTACGGGTGCTTCTAAATCTAAAGATGAATCGTTGCTGCCTGAAGCATTGTCAGCGATATTCCCAGGGGCAGGGGTAATGGTATTTGTTTGCTGGCGATCCTCATTCTCTGGGGTTAGAGGTGCAGCTGTGGTTTCCGAGATTACATCTGGGGATTTTTTCCGACCCAGGATAAATAGTAAACCCAATGCACCCAAGACTCCCAATAGTATTTGCCACCACCAACTCAGACCTTCATCAGGACTTGTAGCAGTGCTAGTTTCCTGACTTGTGGCACCAGGGGTTAATCCTTGACCATCATTAGCCCTGTTAACATCCACTGTATTTGTATCAGTATTTGTATCAGTGGCTTTGGTGGTATCTGCGGCGCTGTCAGTGGTGCTACTGCTATCTTGGTCTGTGCCAGTGCCTGGGGATGGTTGGCTAGTAGGGGAATCACTACTATTGGCAGCAGCTTGAGTTGATACCTGTTGAGCGATCTCATCAGCTTGATTAGCGATCGCTTCTTTGATAGTATCCTGTCCTGGGATGTTACTGGTAAACCCCAAGAAATTACTGACCTCGCGACTGGGATTTTTTTGGTAAACGTATACAGAAGGCAAGGAAAAAGGATACTTGGGATTATCTGGTTGAGTTTTATGAACAGATAGCGATCGCACTCCTTCCAAGTTCGATAATTGACTAACTAGTACGTAGCCAATGCCATCTTCCCCTAGTTGAGAAACAACTTGCGCTGTATCGTCCTCCTCGAGTTGGGTAGCATTAGAGCCTGTGGTAAATTTTCCTTTCTGAAACACTGGATAGTTACGAAAGGCTTGACGGAGATCACTGTTTGTTGGACGATCTATAAACTTAATTTTCCCCGGAGAACCCCCTAATTCCGACCAATCTGTAATCTCTCCCCGGAAGATACCGGCAAATTGATTAATAGTCAAACTTCCCTTAAAAGGGTTTTCCGTCCCCACAACAAGTGCGATTTTGTCTCGATGCACCAGTAGTTGCTCTAAACCTTTAGCTTTTTCCTCTGGTGTAAGCTCGTGATTAATTGCTGCTATATCTATTTCACCATCTAATAATGCTTTGATAGCTCCTTCAGTGTCGCTATTAGCAGCTATTTCGATCTCAGTTCCAGAAAATTGTTTTTCAAAACTAGATTTTAGGCTTTGGTTAATTGGAGCCATCCCACTGGAGCCGTTAATTCGTACTTTTGTACCACTGGTAACATTTTGTGGTAATTCAAAAGTAGGATTTTCTGTGGGGGATTCTGCCCATGTCAAGTCGGACATGACAAGGGTTACTGCCATTGGAGTGGTAGTTAATACCAATAACAATGCCAGATTCAGGATTGGATGATCTTTTTTTCCTGTTTGCCACATATGCCTCTGATTTTTTAAGCTAGCGGAAACAAAAAGTCTATGGGTACTATTTGTTGTCTGCGTTTACATTAAACGCGCTCAATTATACATCTGTGTTATCTAGTTTCTAAGTTGTAGGTAATACTTGTGGTTGGAGACAACTATTTTTCTAAATGTATCTTGTTACCCTAGTATCTGAGCCAAGAGTTGATGTTTTGTAATTAATTTTGACTCAGTCGCGGGTGTTTCGATTCCCGACTCCTCTGTTAGGAATTGCTACAATGTGACGTTGAAATTGAAAAAAGTGGCGTTGCTGAATCCATGTATGATACAGCAGGATGTTGTGTAATTCTAAAATCCTGATTCGGTGGGGTTGGATTGTAACGTCACCGAACACCCGGATTCATACTGCAAATCAGCAACGCCAACAAAGTTTACTTAATTTTGGTTTACTCAATTTTGTATGATTGCCACAACCATGACACCTGAGAGCGTTCTCCAACAACTTCATTGGCGTTATGCCACCAAAAAGTTTGACCCTAGCAAAAAAATTCCAGAAGAGACTTGGAAGGTACTAGAGCAAAGTTTGGTACTCGCTCCTTCATCTTTTGGTCTACAACCGTGGAAATTTATTGTCGTTCGTAACCCCCAAATACGCAATCAACTACTAGAGCATTCTTGGGGACAAACACAGGTTGTGGATGCTTCCCACTTGGTGGTATTGGCAATAAAAAAAGACCTCAACACCTCAGATGTTGATCGTCATCTCCAACGAATGTCAGAGGTGCAGGGGGTTCCTGTAGAAAACCTCCAGAAGTTTGCTGATGTGGTTAAGGGATTTCTCAAACAAATCCCTGATCCCCTCGATATTAATCATTGGTCAACCCGACAAACCTACATTGCTTTAGGACAATATATGACTTGTGCTGCCATGTTGGGAATTGATACCTGTCCAATGGAGGGTTTTATCCCTGCCAAGTATGATGAGATTCTGGGACTCCCTGCCCAAGGATATAAGGCAGTAGTCGTTTGTCCGGCAGGATATCGGGCTGCTGATGACAAACAAGCAACAAGACCTAAAGTCCGCTATGCTACTGAAGATGTGGTAGATTACATTGACTAAATCTTTAACTAAATATCGATTCCAGAAATGATTGCAATACATTTCTAGTGGTTTGTCCCATAAGTTCTGAAGGGGAAAAAATGTAGTGGGAGCGTCTCGCTCCCTATTTCCAGAAAGCGGGCAAGATGCCCGCACTACATAAAGCGGGCAAGATGCCCGCACTACAATAAACTATCAAAATTAATGGGACAAAGCATTAGGTAACCTGAGTTCGGGATAAGCTCAAACCCTGATTATATCGTTACCTGATTTTGGTCTTCATAAACGTGTTTGCTTTGTTTCAGGCATTAATCAGCCCCTCAAGGTGAAATAAAGCTCCTTAACCCGAACTGAGGTTAGGTAAGGTGATCCCCGACTTCTAAATTAATATCCACATATCTTGCACCTTCTCAATAAGCGTAAGGTGGGCATTGGTGGGTTACGAAATAATAAGGGTTACAGACGATAATTTTCGCAATAATCATGTGGTGCAAGATGTGAATATCCGTGCATTGTAGGGATTTCTAGATTAAAAGTCGGGGATCTTAGTTAATCAGGCTAGTCCCTCATGGTCAAATCCCACAACCTGCCCATGAAAAACCTCCTGTAGCGGGCAAGATGCCCGCACTACAGCTGCCCTTCAAAATTCATGCAATGAACCACTAGCTTGAAAAGAATTGCACATGGGGTTAAATTACAAGTTTGTTTCCCTATTCCCCACAAGAGCAGCTAAAGGGTAAAATTTATTACAAATTAGTATGACCATTAGCTCCTCTGCAAGAGGCATGACGAATAATGAAACCCCATCTGGATTTACAGGAATTTTTTGCAAATTGCAATCCCAGTAGAACTTTAATATTCGGTAATCTTGTAGACAGGCGATATTACATAGATTTTGCTTCTGTGCGAGGAGTTAAGGTAATTGAGCAATTAGAGCGAACTATTACCAGACTATCGCCCCATAAGCCTACTTGTCAGTTGTTTACAGGACACATTGGTTGTGGTAAATCTACTGAGCTAAGACGACTGGAAGCGGAATTAAACCGGCAAGGTTTCCATGTGGTCTATTTTGAATCTACCCAAGACTTGGATATGGCTGATGTGGATGTGACTGATGTCATGCTGGCTATTACCCGTCAGGTAAGTGAAAGCTTGGAAGATTTTGGTATCAAACTTAGACCAGGGTATTTAGGAAAATTACTGAATGAAATTATTGATTTTTTGCAGACACCCATAGAGGTAAAGGCGGAAGCTGAGATTTCTCTACCGTTGAAAATTGCCAAAATTACCGCTAAAACCAAGGATAGTCCGAAACTGAGAAGTAAGTTAAGGCAGTACTTGGAACCGCAAACTAATAATATTTTGCAATGGATTAATGAAGAAGTTCTAGAGCGAGGAAATCAGGAGTTAGCCAAGAGAGGAAACAGAGGAAATAAAGGACTGGTAGTAATTGTAGATAATTTGGATCGGGTCGATCCTAGGGCAAGAACCACTGAGCGATCGCAGCCTGAATACTTGTTTGTAGATCGAGGTGAACAGTTACGCAAGCTCAACTGTCATTTAGTATATACCATTCCTTTGGTGTTAATGTTTTCTAATGAAGTGGAAGCACTGAAAAATCGTCTGGGGGGTGGGGTGACACCGAAAGTATTGCCTATGGTACCAGTACGGTTCCGGGATGGTAGAGAACATCAGCAAGGCATGGCACAATTGAGACAGATGGTGTTAGCTAGAGCTTTTCCCACTGTGGAGCCGCAGTCACGTTTAAATTTAGTTACTGAGGTGTTTGATAATACTGAAACTTTAAATAGATTATGCAGTGTTAGTGGTGGTCATGTTAGGAACCTGTTAGGACTCCTTTATAGTTGCCTACAAGCCCAAGACCCTCCCATCTCAAGGGAATCCCTGGAAGATGCTATCCGTGATTACCGTGAAAGTTTAGTTACAGCAATTACAGATGATGAGTGGGAGCTACTGCGAGAAGTTACTCAGAAACAAAGGGTTACTGGGGAAGCAGATTACCAAACTTTATTACGCAGTTTGTTTGTGTTTGAATATCAGGACAAGCAGGGACGTTGGTTTGCAATTAATCCAGTTTTAGCAGAAACAAGGGAATTTCAGGGATGAATGAGTCGATTATCAAATGAAACGGTTGTAGGGGTTAGGGTGTGTTTTCAAACTCCAACTGCTCTCAGGCTAAAGCCTGGAGCTACACGAACAAAGCCCACCTATGTGGGCTAAAACCTTGATTTTTCGTAGTCCGCGCAGGCGGACTTGGTACGTATAGCCGCACCCTTCTAGGGTGTCGGCGACTTTGAAAACACGCCCTAGGGTGTAGGGTGTGGGGAACCTCACAATTAAAGCTTCGACTTCGCTGTTGCTGTAACATCGAGCGAAGCCGAGATTTGAATTAAGTAATAAGTAATAAGTAATAAGTAATAAGTTTGTTTTTGTGACCGGGATTCAAACCCCGTCCCAAAAACATTCTGCCTCAAAACACAGGGCTTTAGACCCCAATATTTCGGTAAAAATCAAGGGTTTCAAACAGCAGACACTGTATTTTTCGGATAAGGGAACGAGATTACCAAGGGAGCAAGATGCTCCCACTACATAATGTTTTTCAAAAATTGGGATGCTCCCATCAAATAGGATTCTTACACAAGTTAAATGCACAACAGCTTACAAAACCAGCAAAGCCTTACTAAACTGGTGCGAGCAATCAATCTTTCACTGGGAAGATTTTCCTTGATTGTGGTTCGCTGTAACTATAGTGCTGTAAAACAGCAGATATTAGAGGAGTTACGACAGGGTTCGGGATTGCAGGTTCGGGAAATTAGCTTAGATAACTCTGCAACAAATCTTTATGTAATTCTGCAAGAAGAAATAGGTTTGTCACCACTGGATGTGGCAATAGTATCTGGTTTTGAGTCAGTGGAGTTGCTGGATAACTTGTTAACTTCCATGAACCAAGTGCGGGATGATTTTCCTAAGACTTTTCCCTTCCCCTTGGTACTGTGGATGAACGATTTTGTGCTGCAAAAATTTGTCAGGTTAGCACCAGATTATTATAGTTATGCTGGCGCACCAATTCAATTTGCGATCGCAACTGATGAGTTAATAGAATTGCTCCAACAGGAAACAGAACGGGTATTTAATCAGATTTTAGCAACAGGTGCAGATTTATTTATTCCCACAACAGATATTGGTAAACCAAGGGAAATTGAGTTAGCACTAAGAGAGTTAGAAAATCGTGGCTGTCATCAACCAGAGTTAGAAGCATCAGAGAAATTTATTTTAGGACGGGATGCCTATATTAATAATGATATGACGCGATCGCATCAA
Organism: Calothrix sp. MO_167.B12; assembly: GCA_030066045.1. GTDB lineage: Bacteria > Cyanobacteriota > Cyanobacteriia > Cyanobacteriales > Nostocaceae > Calothrix_A. Next base: position 43,224 of record JASJCJ010000013.1, on the reverse strand, counting down.
CTGTGGTCAGAAAGTCTATCATTTTGGCAACCCCCCGTAGGGGCGGGGTTTCCCCGCCCGGAGGGAAGGAGTGAGGGAGTGAAGGAGGGAAGGAGAGAAGAAAGGCGAGCTTGTGTACTTTTCCATTTGGGGTTATGGTGGCGCAGATATGCGGTGCAGCATCGTGGGGAGTATGAATTTGCTTGCACTAAAGCGCGGGATTATTATCAGCAATGTATAAATATATTAAGGCAGGTAAATCGCCAGGATTTAGTTGCTAAGTTTATTAGTTCTTTGGGGGAAGCCCTGTTGCAGCTGCGGCAGTGGGATGAATTGCAGAAGGTTGCTAAACACGTAATTGAGTTCAATCAGATCTATCCTAATAATACTAGGTTGGCGTATGCCTACGGTTTGCTGGCTGAGATGGAGTTGGGAAGAAAAAAATGGGATAATGCAAAAGCATATGGTGAACTTGCGTTAAAAATTCATGAAATACCTCTCTCTTCTCCCTTAGTAACAGTAGATGAAAAAGATGTAAATGCACAAGACAACCGCCATTTTTTATTAACCACTAAGCTATATAAAAGCTGGTATTTGTTTTTAATCTCTCAAGCGCAACAGCATCTCCAGCAAATACCATCAGCACTGCAAAAATTAGAAACAGCTAAAGAGAAAGAAATACGAGATTACCATCCCCAACTTTACATCCGTATTTTAGAATCACTGCAAAATTTATACTTTCAGCTAGGTGAATATCTACAAGCATTTCACATTAAACAAGAGAAGTTTGCAGTGGAGCAGCAATATGGCCTGCGGGCTTTTATTGGGGCGGGCAGATTGCGATCGCAACGACAAGTTATTCACCCTGCTTTGGTACCATTTACATCGGTGGGATTGGATTCTCTGGAGCAAGGAAGGGAGTTTTCCACGGGGGATATTGCCCAAGAAATCAAGGCTTCTGGACGACAGCAAAATGTGAATCGTTTAGTTGAACGCCTCAGTCGTCCTGATAATAAGTTGATTGTCATTTATGGACCTTCGGGGGTGGGAAAAAGCTCCCTGATAACAGCGGGTTTAGTCCCAGCTTTGCAGCAAATTACTATCATGGAGGGTCGTCAGCCTTTACCTGTGGTAGTGAGGGTTTATACAGATTGGCTGGGGGAAGTGAGGAATGAGCTTGTCTCCAGCACAGAGGATGATTTACCAGGGGCAATACTGCAACAACTACGGCACAATGCAGAGCACAATCTGTTGACAATTCTCATATTTGACCAGTTTGAGGAGTTTTTCTTTAACTGTCCTCAACCTGCTGATAGGCGAGAGTTTTGGGAATTCTTACACCAATGTTTGGATAGTATAGATATTCCCTACGTCAAAGTAATTTTATCCCTACGGTCAGATTATTTACATTATTTACTGGAATGCGATCGCTTGAATAATTTACAGGCGACAAATAACGATATTCTCAATAAGGATATTCGCTACTATTTTGGTAATTTTTCCCCAGAGGAGGCGAAAACGGTAATCAACAGCCTGACGGAAAAGTCTGCTGTTTTAGAACCCGCGTTGATTGATGAATTGGTGCGGGATTTGGCGGGAGATGTGGGGGAAGTGCGTCCCATTGAGTTGCAGGTGGTAGGGACGCAATTGGAAACGGAGAAAATTACCACCTTGGCAGGGTATCAGGAATATGGACCGAAAGAAAAACTGGTTGATCGATTTTTAGCAGCAGTGGTGGAAGACTGCGGGGAAGAAAATGAACGGGTAGCACAATTAGTTTTATATTTACTCACCGATGAAAATAACACCCGTCCTCTGAAAACGAAGGCAGAATTGGCGGAGGCTTTAGACAGGGAGGTAGATAAGTTAGATTTAGTTTTAGAGATTTTAGTGACATCGGGGATAGTATTTTTAATTCCCCAATCCCCTGCTGATTGCTATCAATTGGTGCATGATTATTTGGTGGCTTTTATTCGTCAACAACGGGGTGCGGAGTTGTTGGCGGAATTGGAATGGGAGAGACAGCAACGTCAGGAAGCAGAAGCTAAGTTAAATCGGGTTTTAAAGAGGCGATTGTTAGAGGCTTATATTGCTGGTGCGGTGTTTTTAGCGGTAGCAGCAGTCGCGGTGGTATTTTGGATGGAATCATACAGAAATAGCATAAATGCCAAAATCAACCTAATAAGAACTCAAAGCGAAAATTATTTTACATCAAATCTACATAAAGATGCCCTCATAGAAAGTTTAAAGGCTGGGGGAAAATTAAAACATACACCCCAATTTTGGGTCAAACATGACACCAGAATCCAAACTGTGACAACATTGCATCAGGCTATTTATGGATTAGAAGATATCCAACTGAAAACCTTGGACGGACATAGCAGTGCGGTTATAAGCGTCAGTTTCTCCCCAGATGGCAAAACCATTGCTTCTGCTAGTGATAACAACACCATCAAACTGTGGAGGACGGATGGCACACTAATCCAAACCTTGGAAGGACATAGCAGTAAGGTTTTGAGCGTCAGCTTCTCCCCAGATGGCAAAACCATTGCTTCTGCTAGTGACGACAACACCATCAAACTGTGGAGGACGGATGGCACACTAATCCAAACCTTGGAAGGACATAGCAGTAAGGTTTTGAGCGTCAGCTTCTTCCCAGATGGCAAAACCATTGCTTCTGCTAGTGATGACAACATCATCAAACTGTGGAGGACGGATGGCAAACTAATCAAAACCTTCAATAGCAGTTCGGTTTTGAGCGTCAGCTTCTCCCCAGACGGCAAAACCATTGCTTCTGCTAGTGACGACAACACCATCAAACTGTGGAGTACGGATGGCAAACTAATTACAAGCTTCAGAGGTCATGGCAGTTCGGTTTTGAGTGTCAGCTTCTCCCCAGACGGCAAAATCATTGCTTCTGCTAGTGACGACAACACCATCAAACTGTGGAGTACGGATGGCAAACTAATCAAAACCTTGGACGGACATAGCAGTAAGGTTTTGAGCGTCAGCTTCTCCCCAGATGGCCAAACCATTGCTTCTGCTAGTGACGACAACACCATCAAACTGTGGAGTACGAATGGTAAACTAATCCAAACCTTCAGAGGTCATGGCAGTTCGGTTTTGAGCGTCAGCTTCTCCCCAGATGGTAAAACCATTGCTTCTGCTAGTGACGACAACACCATCAAACTGTGGAGTACGAATGGCAAACTAATCCAAACCTTCAGAGGTCATGACAGTTCGGTTTTGAGTGTCAGCTTCTCCCCAGATGGTAAAACCATTGTTTCTGCTAGTGCTGACAACACCATCAAACTGTGGAGTACGAATGGCGAACTAATCCAAACCTTGAAAGAATATAGCAGTAAGGTCAGGAGCGTAAGTTTCTCCCCAGACGGCAAAACTATTGCTTCTGCTAGTGACCACAACATCATCAAACTGTGGACGGTTGATGACAAATCTATCAAAACCTTGAAAGAATATAGCAGTAAGGTCAGGAGCGTAAGTTTCTCCCCAGACGGCAAAACCATTGCTTATGCTAGTGATGACAACACCATCAAACTGTGGAGTACGAATGGCAAACTAATCAAAACTTTGCCAGGCCATAACAGAGAGGTTAGGAGCGTAAGTTTCTCCCCAGATGGCAAAACCATTGCTTCTGCTAGTGATGACAACACCATCAAACTGTGGAGTACGAATGGTAAACTAATCCAAACCTTCAGAGGTCATGGCAGTTCGGTTTTGAGCGTCAGCTTCTCCCCAGATGGTAAAACCATTGTTTCTGGTAGTGACGACAACACCATCAAACTGTGGAGTACGAATGGCAAACTAATCAAAACCTTCAAAGGACATAGCAGTGCGGTTATAAGCGTAAGTTTCTCCCCAGATGGTAAAATCATTGCTTCTGCTAGTGCTGACAAAACCATCAAACTGTGGAATTTGGATTTAGACAAGTTAATGGTAGAGGGGTGTGATTGGCTCCACGATTACCTGATTAAGAATCCTCAAATAGCAGAAGAACTCCAGGTATGTAAACGCTCCTAAATTGCAGCACCATCTTTGGTAGAGAAAGGAAAGGAAATTGTCAAGCAAGGAGAAAGTAAGAAAGCCAGTAGGGGCACGGCATCCACAATCTCTTGGGGTATCAGATAAACTTCAACACGCCGTGCCCGCGAGTGAATGTAGGGGCAAAGCAGATTCCCAGAGTTTAGGAGAGGTTTGTGCGATCGCTGATTATTACCATTTCAATATACCAAGTTTGTGCGATCGCTCGTTATCAAGATTTCAATATACCAGGTTTGGTATACCAGGTTTGGCATCAACTGTGTATAAGCTGACGAATATGCAAACGAGGGAAAGGGCACGGCGTGGGCAATACTATTCTCTAACCCGAGAGATTGTGGATGCCGTGCCCCTACGGTAATTGCGGTTTTTGTTTTTGATTTATTGGTATTATTTCGCCTTATATTCAGTTAAAATTAAGTATTTTCCATCAAACTGGCTAAATTCATCAGTAAAATTTGATTTTGTTCCTCTGTACCCACGGTAATTCTTAACTTATCTGCTAATCCGGGTTGTTTAAAATACCGCACTAAAATGCCTTTTTCTTTTAAACCTAAATATAATGTCTCAGCATTTGCTGTTTGTGGTTGAACTAAAACAAAGTTTGCCTGTGATTTCCAAACTTTAAACCCCAGTTGTTCCAGATTTTCGGCTAACTTGACGCGGGATGCTTTTACCTTGCGGGCGCATTCGTTTTTGTAGTCTTGGTCGAGCATTGCCGCAGTACCCACCGCACAAGCGATCGCATCTATGTTATAACTATCTTTAACCTTAAATAAGCCTGATAATAATTGGGGATTAGCGATCGCAAAACCTAAACGCAAACCAGCTAAAGAGTAACCTTTGGAAAGGGTGCGTAAAATTATTATATTGGGAAATTCTTTCACCAGTGGTAAGGCACTTTCCTCTGCAAAATCAACGTAGGCTTCGTCAATCAATAAAACACCAGATAACTGTGTTGCTAATTGACGTAAATCATTGATAGGGATTGTATGTCCCGATGGGCTATTGGGAGAAGCAATAAATGTAACTGCACCTTGGGCATTAACTAATTGTTCAATTGGTAAAGAAAAATCATTGCCGTAGGGTACTTCTAATACCTGAGCTGGTTGCATTTCGGCGAGGGTTCGGTATAAAACGTAAGTAGGTGTTGGATAAACTATTTGACGTTTACCTTCAGTGCAAGCACGAATAACTACATTTAAAATTTCATCGCTACCATTGCCCACAATTACCCAATCGTAGGGAATACCAAATACTTTACTAACGCTATGACGAAAATCATCTGCATAGGGGCTGGGGTAGCGTCGCAACCACTCACTATCCAATGTACGCAATACTTCCATTGCCTTGGGTGAAGGTGGATAGGGATTTTCATTGGTGTTGAGTTTAATGATTTTGGTTCCCGGTTTGGGTTGTTCCCCTGGAGTATATCCAGTCATTGCGTCAACACTAGGACGGAAGTAGGAAGAGGTCATTTCAGTTATCAGTTATCAGTTGTCATGGTTGGATGTGAATGATGATTAATACCAATTCTTGCAAATAGGACTACAGATGCTTTGGTAGGGGTTTAGCATTGCTAAACCCTTACGCATATTGCTAAACCCTTACGTATTATGTATGTGTAGCAAACATTATTTGAATCGGTATAAGTAGGTAGGCGTAATTAAATGTAAGACTGAACCTCACACCGCCTTACGGCACCCCTCTCCTTAATCAGGAGAGGGGCTGGGGGTGAGGTTTTATATTTAAAATCAGGAGAGGGGCTGGGGTGAGGTTTTATATTTAATTTTACTTATCATAAAATAGCGATTTGTAGGTTGGGTTGAGGGACAAAACCCAACACAATCATCTTTTTGTTGGGTTTCACTCCGGGCGGGGAAACCCCGCCCCTACTCCTTCCCTCCATCACTCCTTCACTCCTTCCCTCCATCGCTCCCTCCCTCCTTATAAGCCATACCATTAGCATCTGCATAACGATGCATAAATCGCATAAAGCGTTCCCAATGTTCGTCTTGTTCAATTTCCACCTTGCATTCTACCTGTCGCAGCTCATCGCCCTCATCACCACCAAAAATAAACTTGGTAGAGGTGGGAGTTACCTGAATTTCCCCTTCCTCATCGGTTAACAGCATGGAATTTAAGGATTGTTTGGTGAAGCTTTTAAACCCTTCCAATGCTTTAATGCGCTCAAATATCATCACGACAATCCGTTTTCCCGTTTGCGGATTCTTTCGCAAACTTACATTAGTTAAATCTTCAGCAACGCCAGCGAAAAATTGGATGGTAGGGGTAGTAGATGTCATTCAATTTTGGATTTTGGATTTTGGATTTTGGATTTTGGATTGAACCCATGCCTAAAGCCCGGAGGCTGGAAATAACCATAGAACCCTGTGTTTTTCTCCACGGATAAATCCGATGGCTTGTATCCAGTTTATTTTTCAGTCATGATCTGTAGAGATATATTTATTTATCTCCGATAAGGATAGTAATGAGGATTCATGGCTGGTGCAGAATAACCATTGGGAACACCAGGGACTGCCGATGATGGATAACCATTATTGGGGAAAGTCTGATTCATCCCATTGGGAACACCAGGAGCAATTACTGGCGATGGATAGCCACTATTAGGCATGGGATTTGCTCGACTAAACTGTTGGTAAGCCGCACGAGAAATTGATTTAATTAGTGTTTCTGCACTGGGATCATTATGGGGACGCTGTACCATTACCGCCGCTAGATAGCGTTTACCAGTAGGTAAATCCACTAATCCCGCGTCTGCTAAGGTGGAGCCAATATCACCAGTTTTATGAGCAATCGTAGCTCCTTTACCTAAACCCTTTGGTAATAAGTGGTTTCTGGTATTACGTCGCATAATATCTAGTATACGATCGCGCGATCGCATACTCACCAAATTGCCTTTACTCACCATTGACATCAAATTCGCCAATTCTTTGGGACTGGTAGTATTAGTCCCTTCCAAGTCGGGCAATAAGTTACGAATGGCTGTAGTTCTCAAACCCCAACTGCGAAAACGCTGATTCAGCATCTCTATACCACCCATGCGTTCTATCAGCATATTAGTTGCGGTATTATCACTGATAATCATCATTTTGGTGGCAACATCCAAGGCAGTAAACTGGGTTCCTGGCTTTTTGGACTTCATATTACCAGAACCCCCGGCAATCATTTCTTGCTGTAGAGTTAGTGATTCATCCAAACGGATTTTACCAGTATCTACATCCTGGAAAAAGGCAACTAAAATGGGGATTTTAATCGTGCTAGCAGCAGGGAAAGAGGCAGCAGCATTAATATCTACATAACCACCATTATCTAAATCAACCAAGAATATCCCTGGTGTGAGATTGGTGTTACTAGTCACCAGATTTGTCACTGTAGACTTTAAGGGAGGTATTTCTTGGGATAGGAACAAACCAGCACCATGAATGGGATTGGCAGTAGGTTGTGACTGTGCTTGTCTTAATTGAGTATTATTGGATGATGTTCCTGCTGGGGTGATGCGATTAGCAGGGTCTAAGACAGATAACACAGTGCCCATAATTGCCCCAATACCCACCCCCACAATCAATAACCTCAAGCCATAGAGAATGGTTCTTGCCATCGGCTTTAAGCGGGTTTTACGGGATGTTCTGACTTTCCTAGATACTTTTTGCTTTCTCACCCTGACAGTTGTCAGCTTACCCGTTCCAGGTTTCAACGGAGAAGTCCTCCTCTGTACCCTGGGTGTAGATGGCTTTGTGACTGGTACTAATGCTCTCCCTTTTTTTCTGGCATTACTAGGACTACCAGAAACAGGACGAACTGTTTTGGGTTTTGGTGCTTTAACAACCACCCCCCCCTGGGTCCTTCTATTCCCTTGATGATTTACTCTATTGTTGCTGGTTTGTTTCACGGGACGGCGAACTAGTCGGCGGTTAGAGGATTTACGCCGAGAGGAAGCTGTTAATTTGTAACTAGAATCTGACACCGCTGCTCCTTGTAACCCACTCGACTGCTTTTTAAGATACTTGGTACTGAAAATTTATCGGTACATTTAGTTACTGTCAATACTAAGATAGTAATTAACTCATCTATCTAAAGTTAGATTTTGAAATTTGGTTTAAAACATTTGGATTTTAGATTGGACTATAACTTCAAGCTAGTGTTCCACCACATTAGTTCTACGGGATAAAACAATTGTAGTGGGAGCGTCTCGCTCCCTGTTGACAAAAAGCGGGCAAGATGCGCCACTCCGTTAACCAGTCAAAATTAATGTGGCGGAGTACTAGTCTCTCATAGACAATATTTTGTCCACAACCAATAATGAAAATACCTCCCTCACTCCGGGCGGAGAAACCCCGCCCCTACTCCTTCACTCCTTCACTCCTTCACTCCTTCCCTCCTTCACTCCTTCACTCCTTCCCTCCTTCCCTCCATCACCTGATGGGAGAGTGCCCATTCCATCTGTCGCAGTACCCCTCGTAACATTGCTACTTCCCGATTTTGTAACTGAGTACGATGATACATTTGTCGAAATTTCTCCATGCGACTAGGGGCTGTATGGGGATACAGATAACCAATTTTTAGTAGTAAGGATTCTAACTGCTGATGATAGGCTTCGACAACTTCCAAAGGAGCTAAGTCTGTTTTTGGGGATTCCTGGGAGCTATTGTCTTCTGGGGGAAAATATTCTAAGCTTTCTCCTAGTTGATAGCAGCAAATGCCCACAGCAGCAGCTAAATTCAAAGATGGATATTCTGGATTGCTGGGAATGCGAATAAATCGCTGGGCATAATTTAATTCTTCATTAGTTAAACCACTATCTTCCCTACCGAAAATCAGTGCTGCTGGTTGTGCTGCTGCTTCTAGGAGCCAGGGGAGTGCTATCTTAGGATGTTCCAGGGGAATATCCCAATCGCGGGGGCGAGCCGTAGTAGCTACCGCTCGCTTACATCCTTGTAAAGCATCGGTTAATTTTGGCACCACTACTGCCGATTCCAGCACATCTTGGGCATGAACTGCCATTTGTTTTGCTTCTGCACTTAAGCAGGAGCATTGGGGATTCACCAATACTAAATGATGTAAACCAAAATTTTTCATCACCCTAGCAATAGAACCCACATTCCGAGAACCTGCAGGCTCTACCAAAACAATTCTAATTCCCGCCAATAGCATCACTTACCCTTGTGTCATTTCAGTTATCAGTTATCAGTTATCAGTTATCAGTTATCAGTTATCAGTTATCACTTTCCCAAGGGCTTGATACCGATTACTGTTTGGTCAAATTTATCGTTCATGGTATGTGGAAAATTGACACTCCCCATGCCTCCACTCACTTCACTGGGTTCCGTTGGTTAAAGGCAGGGGATTCTTGGTTCACAGACCGACCTTAACTGAGCAGGATTGCTCCAACAAGCGCCAGAGGGTCGAACTCCCCAAGCTTATAAGATTCCCAGTGCCCCTGGGTACTTAGTGCTTTCTGCAAAATGTTGATCGCTGCATTAATGTCCCTATCTTCCACATAATTACAATGGGGGCAAACGTGAGTTCTAGTAGATAGAGACTTCTGCACTTTTTCGCCACAATTAGAACAATTTTGACTGGTGTTATGAGGAGCAACTGCAATAGTGACCTTACCGTATTTATAGCCAAAATATTCCAGCCAGCGGCGAAAAGTTGACCAACCCGCATCACTAATAGATTTGGATAAACGTCGATTTTTAACCATGCCTTTTACATTTAAATTTTCATAGGCTACTAAGTCGTTAGACTTGATTAAACGGAGTGCTACTCTCTTAGTGAACTCTTCTCGCTGCCTACTTACTTTTAAATGTTTAATTGCACCTCTGCGTCTAGCTCTATGATAGTTTTTGGACTGGGGTTTTCCTCTACGGAATTTTTTAGACTTCTTTCTATTGAGGCGGTTTAATTGTTGTTCGCCTCGACGGTAGAACTGTGGGTTAGGTTCTATATTTCCCAAGCTATCAGCCAAGAAATACTTGATACCTAAATCAACACCTACAGCTTTTTGACTAGGGATTATAGGTTCAACTGTATCTCTAGGATCTAGTTTGACTGAGAACTGTACGTAATACCCATCGGCACGACGCAGTATTCTGACTCTTTTGATTTGATTTATTTGGTAGAAATTCAAATCTCTAGAACCGATCAACTTCAGATTGCCTATACCCTTCTTATCAATGAAAGCAATATGTTTCCTAGAGTCCGATAATTTCCACCCCGATACTTTGTATTCTACTGAGCGAGAGTGTTTTTTAAACTTTGGATACCCCTTCTTGCCAGGTATCTGTTTCTTACAGTTGTCGTAAAAGCGATTGACTGCTCTTAAAACTCTTTCAACAGCAGTTTGGCAAGCATGAGAATTCAAATCGTCTACAAACTTAAACTCTTTCCTCAGTAGGGTGTTATATCTAAACATCTCCGTTTTTCCAACGCCCCGATTGTCCATCCAAAAACGAAGTACCTTATTACGGACAAACTGAGCCGTTCTAATAGCTTCTTCAATGGCGACTATCTGTGAGGCTTTGGGGTAGACTTTGAATTCGTAGATAAACATTTTGATACTGGGGTATCGGGTGTCAAAAGTAGAATATCATAAAAACACGGGGGTTGAAACCCTCTGTGCCCTTATCCCCATGTCTAAAGCCAGGGGCTTGCAGGCGCGTCTTTCCGGTCAGATTTTCCCTATACCCTACAGCCTATCTCCTAACCCCTGTTCAATAAAATAAATTTATGAAGAAATATTACTTGATGAATATTGAATGTTCATTTAATTATCAACAACAGTGGGACTAATTCAATACAAAATCTATGCATTAATTTTAGATTTACCGAACACGCATTTAAAGTTTCAGGACTTACGCAATTGTCACAATCGGTGGTTGGTACGTGACGTTATAAGTCTTATTGCTACGTTCAAGTATTTTCCCACTGTCACGCACCCTACAAAAAAAATATGCCAGTTGCGTAATTCCTAAGTTTATAGAAAAGCAGGGAACTCTTAGGATTTAATATAAAATACAGACATCCCTCTCCTTAATAAGGAGAGGGAAAGATTTTTACGCAGTAAAAAGCGAGGGTGAGGTTTAACTTTATCTTTTTTGTTCTAAAGGAATAGCAACGACAAATTCTGCCCCTGTCCCAGGTTCAGATATGCATTGTAATTGACCCTTATGCTTTTCCACAACAATGCTGTAACTGATTGATAAGCCCATACCAGTACCTTTACCTACTGCTTTGGTGGTATAGAACGGATCGAATAGGCGTTGTTGGACTTCTGGTGTTATTCCCAGACCATTATCAGCTATACGAATTAAGGCTAGCTGGTCTTTTGTTTCAGTAATAATACTTATTTGAGGCGTGAATTCTGGTACTTTTTCGACATTCAACAATGAAGAATTACCCAATTGCTGGGAATTCTCTATCAACTCTTCTAGGGAATCAATCGCATTTGCTAGTAAGTTCATAAATACTTGATTCAACTGCCCTGCATAACACTGCACCAATGGCAGATCCCCATATTCTTTAATAACTTGAATTTCTATGCGTTCTGGTTGGGCTTTGAGGCGATTTTGTAATAGTAATAAAGTACTATCAATGCCTTCATGAATATTCACAGCTTTCATGTCAGCTTGATCGAGACGGGAAAAATTACGTAAAGAGAGAACAATCTCGCGAATGCGATCCGTACCCATTCTCATGGAAGTGAGGAGCTTAGGTAAATCATCGCAAATAAATTCCAAATCAACCGCCTCAATTTCTGATTCAATTTCTGGTACTGGGTCTGGATAATATTCTTGGTACATTTTTACTAAGCCCAGTAAATCTTGAGTTACTTGTCTAGCGTGATTAATATTTCCATGAATAAAATTGACAGGATTATTGATTTCATGGGCAATACCAGCCACTAATTGTCCTAAGCTAGACATTTTTTCGCTTTGAACCAATTGAGCTTGGGTGGTTTGTAACTCTTTGAGGGTTTCCTCAAGTTTTTGTGCCTTTTCTTGGGCTAGTTGAGCCGCAGTCCGACTTTGTTTGTAGAGTTCTGCTTGGTTAATAGCGATTGCCACTTGATCTGCTGCTGCTAGGAGTAATGAAATTTCACTATCTTGCCAAGGTCGAGAGCTAGTAGAATTGATACAACCAAAGGCTCCAATCTCCCCAAATTGAGTATGGATTGGCAGAGATAAAAAAGCTGTAAAGCCCAGGGACAGGAATAATTCTCGCTCCTGAGGGTCTGACATGGTTTGGACATCATCAACGCGAATGACATCTTGATCTAATATCTTCTGAGAAATTAATGCAATTTGCTGATTACTGCCAACAATATCTAGTAAACTGTCCAAATCGGTATTTTTCGCTTCGTTGACAATTTCCCAGTGGGGTGTGTCGCCATGTTGTCTGTACCAAACGAAATAGCAGCGATCTGTTTTTAACAAGCGGCGAATTTGTTGGACAGCAGTTTCTAAAATTTTATTAATATCTAGGGAAGCACGGATTTGACTAGCCAGACAATTGAGTAAAGCCTCTTTAGAAGCCACTTCTCTAAATTGTTTTTCTGATTTGCGTAAGGCTTCTTCTGTGCGCTGACGCTGTAGTTCTGCTGTTGCTTTGGCAGTTAAAATATTCAGAATGGCTTTAGTCCGTTCTGCAGAGGTTTTAATTAAACGACGATACTGAGCATCTAGTTGATGTAAGGATTCTTCTGTATTTTTTTGTTCTGTGAGATCCCTGGCAATAACTGCTAAATTGGTTGGTTCGTTAGTCTGGGGATTAGCGATCGCAAATAAATGATATGTTACAGGAATTTCTTGACCTGTAGACAAATTTTGTAAGCATAATTCACCTTGCCAATGACCTGTAGCGATCGCCACACTTAAAATTTCATTATCAAATAGCTCACCATCTTCCGAACATAGGAAATCAGATAATTTTTTACTTTCTATCTGCTCTCCATTTGCTAAACCTACCAGCTTTATTCCCCCAGAATTCAAAAATAATAGCTTTCCTGATAAGCAAGCTATAGCAATAAAATCAGTAATATTTTCCATTACTGAAATTAAAGTTTGATGTTGATCAACTTTTACAGGTATTTTACTTTGTAATTGCTGGATCAATAATTGTGACTGCTCTCGGCTCTCTCTACCTTCATGGTCTGTTTTCTCTTCCAACTCGTGGACATTGACAGTAGCTGGTTGTGTTGCGAAAGGTCCTAATGTTGGGTGGTTTTGCCAAGAATCCACCCATACTGGCTGAGTTTGTTTGTTTGTTGTTTCATGCTCGACAAACAACATTTGCCAATGCTGTGCGGATAAATTTTGTGACTCTGTTTTTTCTTGATCTTGATATAGTGATTGATCCCTAACTTGTTTAAGGTATGCTATCTCTGTTTTTAATTGTATATTCTCATTTTTAATTTCTGTAATATCAACACAGTAGCCGATATAACCTGTAAAGCTGCCATCTTCAGCGAACTGAGGAGCAGCAGTATCTAATATCCAGCAATACTCTCCCTCAGCATTCAACAGTCTGTATTGCCGTTGAAATTTTTCTCGGCGATCGCTAGCAGACAAATATATATTTTGGCAATGATTTCTATCCTCTGGATGGACTCCAAAAAGCCAGCCATTACCCTGTTCTTGTGCCATATTACGACCAGTAAATTGTAGCCAAAGCTGATTAAAATAATGATAAAATTGGTCGCATCGAGCCATCCAGATCATTACAGGGGGTGTGTTTATCATAATTAGAAATATTTATTTATTATGAGCACCCTATAATTTCACTCCAATTGTCCTGATTGAGCAAGAAGGAGATTAGTCAGGGGAATATTTTCACAATTCATATGGGATTGCTACATATTGAATTCAATCTAATCGATTTTAAACATTACTTGTAAATAATTAAGATCAATAATTTAATTTTAGATTTTAAATGATTTATTAATTATGTGATAATTCTTTTTTGATCAATGCGGCAATAGTAGAATTACTGATTGCGATAAAAAAGCGTAAGTTACTACGGGGATAAATTAGTGAATCTACTTGAGGTCTCCCCAAATAGAGTAACTGCCCTTCGGGTAAATGTAAAATTACTGAGAAGATAGCCTGATCTACATTACTAATGATTAAAGAATCCATCAGTAGCCCCAGTATTGCATCTGTATCCTTACCATGGCAACAAGAATTATTGCAGAAACTGTTGTTAGGAAAATCACTCTCCTGTGATGAAGCTGCGACATTGATGCAAGGGTGGCTCCAAGATGCCATTTCCCCGGAATTATCAGGGGCAATCTTAATTGCATTACAACTCAAAGGAATTTCTGCCACAGAATTAGCTGGAATGGCGAATGTTTTGCAATCTCAATCTCTAGGAGGACAAGGACAATTATCTAATCTTCCTGTAATGTCAACCCCTGTGATTGATACCTGTGGAACGGGAGGAGATGGGGCATCCACCTTTAATATTTCCACTGCTGTAGCATTTGTGGCAGCAGCCTATGGCATCCCTGTTGCTAAACATGGTAATCGTTCTGCATCTAGCCGTGTGGGTAGTGCCGATGTATTGGAAGCCCTAGGTATTAATTTAGGGGCGAGTAGCGAACAAGTACAAGCTGCTCTCTCAGAGGTGGGAATCACCTTTTTATTTGCTCCGGGTTGGCATCCCGCCCTCAAGTCTGTGGCTCAGTTACGGAAAAACTTGAAAGTGAGAACGGTATTTAATTTACTCGGACCCCTAGTAAATCCTCTGAATCCTACTGGACAAATTATTGGGGTATTCGATCCCACATTACTAGGAACCATTGCCCAGGCTTTACAACAACTAGATAAACAGAAGGCAATTGTACTGCATGGGCGAGAAAAGCTGGATGAGGCTGGTTTGGCAGATATTACAGATCTGGCAGTTTTAGCTGATGGTGAAGTCAAGTTAACTACCTTAAGTCCTTCAGAATTAGGATTAACTCCTGCTCCCACAACCGCATTACAGGGCGGAGATGTGGCAGAAAATGGGGCAATCCTCAAAGCAATTCTTCAAGGTGGAGGCACCCAGGCTCAACAAGATGTAGTGGCATTAAATGCATCCTTAGCCCTACAGGTAGGGGGAGCAGTACCCCTGATGTCCCATAGCACAGGGATTAAATTAGCTAAGGAGATTCTCCATAGTGGCTCGGCTTGGGAAAAACTGGAACAGCTAGTCCGCTTTCTCCAGAATTAATTGGTGATTCTGTACGGGGGCGAAACTCCACACTGTTACGCTTGATGGTGATATCGTAATTGCCAAAAAAGTCATGTCCAAGCAGTCCTGTTTCTAATTCCGAGCCGGCAATTGCCACTGCCACCCGATTCACTCTAGCTCCCTCAATTTCAATGGAATTAACATAGCCAATGGGAAATTCTACACCCTTAGCACTGGCTGTATTTGCCTTGGCTGTTCCCACTGGTATTACTTCCAAAGCCTTTGCCATCTTTTGCGTAATTACAGTCCCACTAGCTCCAGTATCCAAAATCATCTCAAATTGGCGGTTGCCATTAAAGGTGACTTGAACAATGGGTGTACCTCCTATACGCCTTGTAATGGGGGCTGTAAATACCTTTTGAAGTTCCTGGGGCTTTTCGGCCTTCTGGAGTAACTCTGGAGGAGACAATTCGGAATTGGGAGATGGAACCGGAATTGGAATTGAGGTAGGTGAAGGAGGGGGTAATTTAACGGGTAATTTGACTGGCTGTGGTTGAGTTGGGGGGGGAATGGGAATAACAGCCGCTGCCTTTTTAGGCACATTCACGACTACAGGTGGAGTTTGTTGAGGAGGTTTGGTTTTTTCTTGGGCATATTTAATTTGGCGTTGATATTCCCTAATTTTGGTCTGAGCACTGTCAAAGTAGGGACTATCTTTTGTAACCTTCTGCATCAATACAAGAGCATCTTGGTATTGATTAGCGACTAATTTCCAATCATCTATTGATTGTGCAGATTGACTAATGCTCAAAGCACCAGATGCTTTATCTAAAGCAAGTTCAAAAGCAGTGGGTTCAAAGGGAATATTTTGATTGGGACTGGGTTGTGTTTCTACAGTTACAGGTGCTGCGGTTGCATTCGACTCAGCAGCAGGTTGTGATACACTCCCAGAGTTAGAGATGGGTTGACCTTGATTGCCAGTAGTACTTATTTTTTGGTCTTTGATACTACAAGCAACACCCACAGCCGAGAGTGTAGTTGAAATGAAAATTAGTGCTGCACGGGATAACAAAGATTTATGCATAGTGACTTGTGATTTTACCCGTCTGGGAACCAAAAATCCAGGGTTCCCACTGTTTTTTTCCAGATTTGACCGAGTTGATTCTAAATTTTTCATTAATTGGGGTGAAAACTCGGAAATAGTGACATCCTCCCCTACCAAATCTTGTGATTGTGATGGGGTCTTCCCCGCATCACTTTGAGGATTTCCTGGTTTCACCTCTGACCTAGGCTGAGATTTCCCAGTCCCTGGCAGACTGACTGCACAGGCACTTTCAACTCCCATGTGTCCCACGGTACTTAATCCCCAATTACGAATTACTTGTCCACTAGCAACATCCCTGTCTGTGATATGTCCACAGTCCAAACATTGATGAATTCCCTCAATGATACATAATTTACTCACAAATACGAAACTAGTAAATGACTAATAGGGACATTGAATCCCTACAATTAGTTTGAGGAATACATGGACTCCCCCAAGCCACCTCAAAAACATAAACTCATGATCTAGTAGTTCATTGCATTAATTCTGACAAGTAAACAATTGTAGTGGGAGCGTCTCGCTCCCTGGTGTAAGGAAACTGGCTTTGGACCTGCACTACAATAAGCTATCAAAATTAATAGGACAAACCACTAGGGCGTGTTTTCAAACCCAAAATTGGCATAAATTGTAGGTTGGGGAGCCACTCTTGTGCGCGGGTTCCCCGCGTTGAGAGAAGTGGCGTTTGAGGGACGAAACCCAACATTCTTCGTTAGACTTGTTGGGTTTCACTTCGTTCTACCCAACCTACGAATCAGTTTGAAAACAGTCCCTAGGGTTCCTTGGCAACATCAACGTCAAGAAGAGACGCACCAGACGCGGAGAGGGGGAGACCCGGAGACACCGATGTGGTGGGGCTTGAGGTGCCCACCAATCGGTAGCCATCAAATCGCAGATTTTGATGGGGGAGGAGGACCCTTGGGGCTTATCGCCCCGGACACGGGGCACCGGACACAGAGTGCTCCGCGTCCGGTGTGTCCCCGCTTAAGCGCGTCATCCGGTTGATTGGGGATGAAAAATATAGGAATCTTAAAGGATTTCCAGATCAAAAAACATCCCATAGTTATCAGGCAACAAAACGTGTAAAATTCACTGTCAACTGTCAACCCCTCTTGTGGGATAATTTATTTCCTGGAGTTCCCTAATTGCCCCCTCCTAGCTTGAAAGTGAGGAGTTAGGAATAAGGAGTTAGAAGTGATTAGAGGAAAATCACTTTCATCCTTGATGGATGGTGAAAAATTTTTTTCATCGGGACTGCCTCCTGCCTCCTGCCTCCTGCCTGATTCAATCTGTATCATTTACTAATTGCTTATGCCCCTTTCTGATGCAATCCCAGCCCTGCTTGTCCTAGCAGACGGAACCGCTTATCGCGGTTGGTCTTTTGGTGCCACCGTCACCACGATTGGGGAAGTAGTCTTCAATACTGGTATTACTGGTTACCAGGAAGTACTAACAGATCCGAGTTACTGCGGTCAAATAGTGATTTTTACTTATCCGGAGTTGGGTAACACGGGTGTGAATCCAGAAGATGAAGAAGCGATCGCTCCTCAAGTTAGGGGAGCGATCGCCCGTAATATTTGTCATCAACCAAGTAATTGGCGTTCTACCCAGTCTTTGCCCGATTACCTCAAGCAACATCATATCCCCGGAATCTTTGGCATTGATACCCGCGCCCTGACCCGCAAAATTCGGATGTTCGGAGCCATGAATGGTGGTATTTCCACAGAAATACTAGATGAAGCAGAACTGCTCGAACAAGTGCAAGCAGCTCCCAATATGGAAGGATTAAATCTTGTGCGCGAGGTCACCACCCCAACAGTTTATGAATGGTCTGAAGCCACCAACCCAACTTGGGAATTTAACCCAGATGCTAAGGAAAATCTCCAAGAGACCTTGACGGTAGTAGCTCTGGATTTTGGAGTAAAACGAAATATTCTGCGCCGTTTAGCGGCCTATGGCTGTCGTGTGATAGTTGTTCCTGCCAATACTCCTGTTGAAGAAATTCTCAAGTATAATCCAGACGGTATTTTTCTTTCCAATGGACCGGGAGATCCAAGTGCTGTAACTGAGGGTATCAACTCTGTCAAAACCTTGTTAGCAGCAGAAAAGCCGATGTTTGGCATTTGCATGGGACACCAAATTTTAGGTCATGCTTTAGGAGCAGACACTTTTAAACTCAAATTTGGGCACCGGGGATTAAATCAACCAGCAGGTTTACAACAACAGGTAGAGATTACCAGTCAAAACCATAGTTTTGCCATTAACCCAGATTCTTTACCCAATACAGTGGAAATCAGCCATTTCAATCTCAACGATCGCACCGTAGCTGGATTACGTCATAAATCCTTACCTATTTTCTCGGTCCAGTACCACCCCGAAGCTAGTCCCGGTCCCCACGACGCAGATTATTTATTTGCCAAATTTGTGGAATCAATGCAATCCGCTCGCCAAGCAACTACTGCCAGTTTGTAGTAAAAATGAAAAGAGTCAGAATGTGTTAAACAGGAAAATGGAGATAGACACAGGCACTAGCCAGAAAATTTTTGACTTAGTCCTGGAACTGTCCCTCACAATTTGACCCATCTGTGGTTAATTTGTTGATTCCATAATTTCGTCACAACCCGATCACAATAGGTTGTAGACAAGTTGCACAAAAACCATCTATACTTTACCGTTCATCTCAACCATTAGGAGGGAATTATTGCTGAGCCACTAACTCTAACCGTGAGCCTGAGAGGTACTCGTGAAGTCCGGGATAACTGCCAGATATTCCGCCTCACAGGTTTATTAGATGCCTTCTCAGAGCAAGCATTGCGTAAGACTCTGGGCGGCAAGATTGACGAAGGTCCAAAAAATATTATTTTGGATCTTTCAGGCATTGACTTTGTTGACAGTTCCGGTTTAGGAGCTTTAGTACAGCTAGCCAAGAAAGCTCAAACTGCTGGCGGAACCTTGCAAATTGTCAGCAATGCTCGTGTTACTCAAACGGTCAAGCTTGTTCGCTTAGAGAAGTTTCTTGCCCTACAACCATCAGTTGATGTGGCTGTGGAAAATATCAAGTCATCTTGATAGCTTGACCAGTAAAATTCAAATAGCTATCCGATCTTCATATCTGGATAGCTTAATTTTTATTTGGGTTGAAAATAGGGAGTTCGGAGTTCGGAGTTCGGAGTTCGGAGTTCGGAATGAAGGAGTTCGGAATGAAGGAGTTCGGAATGAAGGAGGTATTTTTATCGGCAGATTGTGGACAAAATATTGTCCATGTAGATGCGCGAAGCGCGGCTTCTCGCAGAGTGGGACTAGCTTGAAAATGATTGATAGTTGTTAGTTGTTAGTTGTTAGTTAATGGTTGACAGCTTAGATGTGGGAGACGCAGTCGAGTTATTTTCATGCTTGGTTGTATACAAACGTTCATGGAGGACTAGCTTGAAAATAGTTAATCAGCGCGGAACTTGTAGGGGCGCATTGCGTGCGCCCTTGAGGAGTTAGTCACAAAGCATTTTCATGCTTGGTTGTGGAATTTTCCTCTGGGGGACTAACTTGAAAATTTAGGAGTTAGGGGGTAGGGTGTGCTTCATCTGATCATCCCCAAGGTGTAGGGTTAAGAAGCATTTTCTTGTCCTTCAATGCCAAGGATGAAAAAGTGTCCGTCAACTAATCAATATTGCAATCTATCTAGTATGATGTCTAAAGTGAAGTAATGTCTCTAAAAGTTAAAGTAAAAACTAAAAAGATAAAATTTAGGCAGTAATTTTTGTAGCATGATAAATGGTCAAGCTGAGAATGCTGTCCATATGCTGTACCTAGATAACTGAAGATAGTGGGTTTTACTGGGAAGTGCGGTCTTAAATATGCTGAAAAACAGCCGACTACTGCCTCCAGTATGTAAAATTTTCAAGGAACCTAGGAGAATGTTTTAAAACTTCGACTTCGCTCAGTTTTAACATCGAGGCTTCCGGTGAGCGTTCAGCCGAACCGCGAAGTCGAGATGTTAATCATTCAAGTCGGGAGAGGCACGCGCCTGACTTAAAACTGCGGTAGTGGGAAATAATTGGAGTACCACGAACGAATTTTTGTCAGGAGTAATCCGCCAGAAGCCTACACTTATAAAAAAGAGAAGTGTAGGAGTGTCACTTGGTATAACTGCCCACTTACCGCTAAAGAGGAATGATGAATTTGTGAAATCACAGGAGGAAAAGCAATTAGAGCCAGCAGATGAAAGTTCCCAATTGGATTCATCTCATTGCCAAGTACTCAAAGCTATTACCCAGAAACTGTCCCAAGATATCCCTCTGGCTCAAATACAACAAATTTCTCCCTCTGCCTTAGCTTATTTAGGAGATGCAGTTTATGAGTTGTATGTGAGGATGTTTTATCTATTGCCACCCCGAAGAGCAGAACATTACCATCGCTTAGTAGTGGCACAAGTAAGGGCAGAAACTCAAGCTGAAATAATGCAATCGCTTACTCCTCATCTCAATGCTAGTGAATTAGAAATTGTCCGCAGGGGGCGTAACGCAGCCACTGGTCGTCCCAAACGAGTTAAAGTAGGTGTCTACCAACAAGCAACTAGTCTTGAAACCTTGATTGGCTATTTGTACCTCACTGACTGTCAACGTTTAACGGAACTATTCCAAAAGCTACAGCTCAAAGTATAGTCAAAAATCCATAGGAATATCCAAAACCATTCCGTTGAGTCCATTTGCTCAACTCAGATATTCTCTGCATACCCAAGAATCGAACCACCCAAAAATTTTCATGGCAAATAAAACTAAAAAAATTAATCACGATCGTGGCGTTAAATCCGCGAAACCATTGAAGCTCAAGGGCAAGCGAATAGTCAGTAGTGCAATTGTTTCGTCTCACTATGGCCAGAATTCTCCGGTTGTTCGCGGTGTGAAAAAACACCGCCGTTTTGACCACACATCTGCGTCACAATCAGAAACCTCTAACAGCGATCTCATTTATGGTCGCCACCCAGTACTAACTGCTTTAGAAAACCAACGGGATCTTAATCGGATCTGGATTACATCTAAACTCAGATACGATCCCCGTTTTCATTCCCTGATTATCAAAGCCAAGGAAAATGGTACTGTCATTGATGAAGTGGAACCCAGACGTTTAGATCAAATTACTGAACGAGGTAACCACCAAGGAGTAGCTGCACAAATTGCTCCCTATAGCTATATTGATATACATGAATTAATTGAAAAATCACAATCTGTCCCTGAACCAGTAATTATAGTTGCCGAGGGAATTACTGATCCCCACAATTTAGGAGCAATTATTCGTACAGCAGAAGCAATTGGTGCTCAAGGATTGGTGATCCCCCAGCGCAGAGCATCTGGGATCACATCCACAGTCATCAAAGTTGCTGCTGGCGCTTTAGAAAATTTTCCCGTTGCCAGAGTGGTAAACTTGCAAAGAGCTTTAGAAGCATTAAAAGCTGAGGGTTTCTGGATTTATGGTACTGCGGCAACTGCTAGCGAACCGATTCATACCGTGAATTTTAGCGGCCCTGTAGCTTTGGTAGTTGGTTCTGAAGGAGAAGGTCTGAGTATCTTAACCCAACGCTCCTGTGATGGCTTAGTTTCTATCCCCTTGTTAGGAAAAACTCCTAGCCTCAATGCCTCTGTAGCCACAGGTATGGCACTATATGAGATGTATCGACAACGTTGGCAAAATACCCTGCATTTAGATAAATTACAAACAACCCCTGGAAAAAACCAGGATAACAGAGTATAAAGAAATGTAAATGAGTAATTAGTAGTCACCCTTTTAATAGCCCATTCTCAAATTAATAAATTGCCAAAACAATGACTATGCTTTGGAATAACATTAAGGAATCATTGACCAGTACCTTTCAAAACTTCGGCCTGGCTTGGTGGGTAGAAATTTCTACCCAAGCTCCCCGTTGCACTTACTATTTTGGTCCTTTTCTAAATGCTACTGAGGCTGAAACTGCTAGCCAAGGTTATGTGGAAGATTTAGAAATGGAAGGGGCTAAAGGGATTGTAGTAAATGTGAAAAAATGCAAACCAGAGCATTTGACAATTGCTGAAGACTTGGGGGAATTGATTGACCGCAAAGTACAGCCTGCCTTTAGCGGTCAAATTTCCTAGGCAAATTTCAGTTTAGAGCTTTTACAGTGGCTTACTTCCACCGGGCGTTTGGCAGGTAATGTGACCTGGGAACGCCCCAATGTCTGATGCTCGCGAATCCATTAACCTGGTAAAGTAAGCATAATTACCATACGGGGAGTCTGTAATAGTAGCTGATAGTTTGCGTTCAAAGGCTGCCATTGTTTCCAAATTAGTTTTTTTGGTAATTATCCTAAATTGATGGCAACTCAGTGGAACTAATTTTTTCCAGATGAATCAATAATTGGGGGATTTTCCCCCAGGTAAAGCTAACTTTCTAAATATCCACCGGCGTAGGTGATCACACACATCTGCCTATATTGAGAATGAATCCCAAAAGCCACCCCTGCCACTTTAAAATCTGGATTAAAAATATTTTGGCGATGGCCGCGATCGCGCACTCCATCGTCGATAATTAATTGCATGACAATATCTTGGGCTGTATGGGAACCATAGCTGATGTTTTCACCAGCAGTAAATTGCCATTGACCATAGCGTTTGAGTCTTATGAAGGGAGTGCTACCATCACTACCATTATGACCAGTGATGCCTTTAGGACCTTGATCCTTAACATGATCCCTGGCGGCTAAGGACATACCCTGAGATGCCCTTAAAGGGGGTACTGGACGCACTTTTTGGAGAAAAGCGATCGCTTCATCTACTGCTTTTACCCCTTCTTGAGTTTGCAAATAAACCCGATGGTCAATTAGTACTCGTTTCCCTTGAAAGCGTTTTCTATATTCTGACAAAATAGCAGCATAAGCAGCAGGATTTGTTCTTGCCTTGTTCATTTCCACAATTACCCTTTGTTCTAGGGGGGAAAGGCTCTTTTCCTGGGAGAAAAATGTGGCATCCTCTGGGGGGTTTTGTGCTACTGGAGAATTAGTGGGAAGTAATTTTTCTACTGAACATCCAGTGATCAGGGTCATGGGGGTAAACATCCACGAGAATATCCTACTAATACGCATTAATGACCTCAAAAAAAGATAAACGAGGAATCATAGCGCTACGCGCAAGTAATAAGTAAGAAATAATAAGTTTACTGTTCATAGGTTTGGTGCATTTAACAATGTCCGCGCCCTAATTGCGTAGTGCTATATGAGTTTTGAAAAATGAGAATAAATCATTATTTTTAGATACATAAATAATCAATCAATTTCCAGAAGCGATCGCAAAACCATTAAACTTCGATTCCCGTAGCATTGACCTTAGGAAAACCAAACACAGCAACATATTCTTCGGTAGAGACGTAGCAATGCTACGTCACCGAACAAGGATCTATTTGTTCTATTCTGTTTTAAAATTGGTATAAGGAAGAATCACGGAGATATTAAACTTCAGTCTTTATCTTTTTTCCTGATATCCGCCTGCATAAGTAATTACACATATTGTTCTGTATACAGAATGACTGCCAAAAGCTACCCCGGCTACCTTAAAAGCAGGGTTAAAAATATTGGTTCTATGACCTCTTGATGGAACTCCATCATCAATAATTAACTGCATCACTATATCTTGAGCAGTTTTGGGACCGTAACTAATATTTTCTCCAGCAGTTACTTGCCATTGACCGTAACGGTTTATACGATTACTAGGGGAACTACCATCACTACCATAATGCCCAGTCACACCTTTAGGACCTTGATCTTGAACGTGATCTTTTGCACCTAAAGACATTCCTCGAGATTTTCTTAAAGCACCCACAGGACGAGCTGTTTGTAGAAAAGCAATGGCTTCATCGACAGCTTTTGTACCTTCTTGAGTAATTAAGAAGACATTATTGGATATTTTGACTCGTTTTCCTTGGAAACGGCTTCTATAGTTTCTTAATAGAGAAAGGTATGATTTGGGGTTTCTCCGCACCTTGTTCATTTCTGCTATTACTTGTTGTTCTAAAGGTGACAGGTAATTTCTTTGTGCTAACAAAACGGGAGGATTTTTTGTAACTACATTTGAGTCCAAATAAGATGTAGATTTGGCAAGACTGGAATTTAATGGTAGTCCTAGATGTAAAATAGTACCGATAGCACTAATCGACAAAAATATTCGTGAACCGATGTGATACATTAATTACCTCTCAGTTTATTTAGAACTGTGTATACCGATAGATATAGATGATGTATTTTGAGTCCGAAATGTTTCTTTTTTAGATTAAATTAGACACATCATTTTGATGATTTTGTGACGGTGATAATACTTAGTAATATTTTAATATGCAATAAATAATACTTAATATTTTAGCAATGAATTGAGTGAGTGGACAACATATAAGGAAAATAGATTAAATAATAGGCAAATCTATAAACCTCACCCTCAATTTTTACTGCGTAAAAATCTTTCCCTCTCCTTATTAAGGAGAGGGATGTCTGCTCTTTTCAGGGTAGGCTTTTGTATTTTATTTCATCTTAAATCCTAAGATTATAAAACCGCGTTTTTACTTATCAAGACTTACGCAATTGTCACAATCGGTGATTGGTGCGTGAGATTACAAGCCTGATGACTACGTTCAAATATAGATCGAAGTGTCACACAACGGCAATAATGCGGGCAGAAAATCTACACCGCATTTTGCCTGCCCTACAGAAAAAATATGCCAGTTGCGTAAGTCCTAATACCAATTCAAAGAATGTTTGTGACACATACATTCTTTGTAAGGGCACGGCATCCACAATATTTTGGTGTATACAATTATTTTGCTGGTGCCGTGCCCCTACCCATCTGTCTCATTCTTGTTTCAAAATGGTATAACTTATAAAAAACCAAAATTGATGCGTTATTAAGTAAATCAACCCAGTTGATGGAATTATTTCAAACCTGACAATATTTTATCCAACTCAGATAATTGCACAGCACCAGAAGCTTCTTCACTTTGAATGATGAAGAAAGGTGTACCAGAAAGTCCTAGACTTCTTGCGAGTGCTGTATCTTGAGCAACTTCTTTGGCTACAAGTTTGCGATCGCGTTTAAATTGTGTTAAATCTAAATTGAGTTTTTTGGCAATATCTAAATATAAGGGTTCGCCCAACTTATTTTGATTAGCAAATAAAGCATCATGATATTCCCAGAATTTCCCCTGTTTATGTGCTGCTAAGGCTGCTGTGGCTGCTGGTATGGCTTGTTTGTGAATCGCGCTCAAGGGGAAGTTTTTGTATATTAATTGAACCTTGTTCCCATATTTATTTAGTAAAGCCTTCAATGTTTTCTGTGCTTCCCCGCAATAAGGACATTGAAAGTCAGAAAACTCTATCAATAAGACTTTAGCTGTGGGGGAGCCAGTGGTAGGAGAAGTACCAATGATAGTTTTGGGATTATTTTTTAAATCCTGTAAAAATTTATCTCTAGCACTTTGTATTTTCTTCTGCTGTTGTCGTTGGTAGGCTTGTATCGATTCGATAACTACCTGGGGATTTTTGCGGATAATTTCTAATACCTGTTGTTCTAGCTTGGGATCGATATTGGTAGCTGCTTGTGCGGGGAATGTCCATGTGATGAGAAGAAATAGTAAACATATGGCTGTTAAAGTCCGCAACCATTGTCTTAACCAGACTAAACTAGGAGAGAATATATTCATAGCTAGAATTCTTGGGGAATAAAATCACAACACTTTCCCAGTATTCCTTAAAATTGACCAATATAGGCGACTAAGTTATTTACATCTTGCACACATGATTATTGCGAAAATTATCGCCTGTAACCCTTATGATTTGGTAGGGTGGGCAATGCCCACCTTACGCTTCTTGAGAAGGTGCAAGATATGTGGTTATCCTGTTTTTTTACCCAAGCTTTTGTTTTACCCAAGCACGGAAGGATTTTAATAAAGCGATTTCTCCCATTGTTTTACTCTGTTCGAGAAAATTCCTCATTTCCTGTACTGACACTATAGGAAAAGCGACGCTATGTTCTCTTGTCATATATTTCCCATTTACCAACTGGTAAAATATTAAATCTTCCCCATCATATCTCCAGAGTTCAGTTATCCCTAAAGCCAAATAAATTGACATTTTATCTACAGAAGTGCTGGTAATATCAATTTCAATTGCTAAATCTGGCGGCGGATCTGTTTCTAAATCAAGTTTTGTATTTGCTCTAACAGATGGCTCGTTCTGGATATAATAACAGTTATCTGGTTCTATACCCTTTCTGACAATTTTTCTTTTTAAAGTAGTCGAACCAGCACTTTTAATTTCAATATCTAATTCTTCAGCTAAAGCAATAATGAAATTCCCAAAATTACACTTTCGGTTTTCATGTTCAAACAGTGGGGTCATGATTTCTAGAATATTGCCATCATAAGCAAATCGAGAACCTCTGTCTTCACCAGTTTCTCTTAACAAGGCTTCAAAGGTTTCCCAACTAATGTTATGTAGTACTGTTCTTTGTTCGGCGAGTGGTGATTTAGTGAGCATTTCATCCTTGTCCTAAAAGCCTGGGAGGAAGTGATGATAAATAATCAGAGATCTTCTTCAGTTAAATCAGCAATTTTCATTCATGCTTTTAAAGTTCTAATTTTTAAATCCTTATTTTTATGTATGGTAATTGACAGTATTTTAACCTGATATCAATTCAAATAATGTTTGCGACACATATTTCTTCGTCAGTGTACGGCATCCACAATATTTTTATGTATACAATTATCTTGCTGATGCCGTGTCTACAGGATAATCTCTATACCAGTTGCATAAGTCCTACTTATTACTTATTACTTATTACTTATTACTTATTACTTATTACTTATTACTTATTACTTATTACTGGACCACAGTCTCCTAAATCCCAACAGCTTTGTCAAAGCGTAGTATTTCCAGACTGCGCCACCCATATACCCCTTCTATTTGCTGGCGACAACATTCAATCGCAAAGTCATTTAACTCTTGGGGTGGAACACCATACATTTCTTCAAATATCTCTGGCTCTACACGACAAAAACGGGGACGATTAGCATAAATTTTACATTCTCTGGTTTCGCGATCGAAATTAACACACCATCCCCCTTCTCCAACCATGCTCAGATATAACTCCAGTTCCTCTGGTAACAAATACTCATATATCTCTGGACGCTCCTCCGGTTCGAGGTGACAACAAGCTCCACATTGCTTTACACATTGCCAAGTAGCCATATTTTTAACCTTTACTAAAATTCAGGGCTTTACAGTTGTATGTTGTTTTCTATAATTTTGTTAAGTAACTTAAAATTCAACTGCTACACCCGGATATGATGATTTTCGGGATTAGCTGCTGTGTGATTAAATTTTTTTAGGCTTATTTAGGAGGAAAGATGCTTGAAGCTTTAGGTAACATCAATTTTGAAGTTATTTTCCAATTACTATTTGTATCACTCATAATGTTGGCTGGTCCTATAGTCATTTTCTTATTGGCGTTTCGCAATGGTGATATGTAAGATTTCTGAGTGCTGGGTAAATAAATGTAAATTTAAGGCCCAGGACTTGGAATCGATAAAGCTGTAAATGCGGCTTGAATAATACTGTCATAAGGGGGTTGAGAAATATCAACCTCTTTTGCAGTTTGGCGATCGCTACCCAATAAGCCAATATGATTATGGGGATTTATGGCTAATACTTTGCCTTCAGGGTTCCTAATCCTGAGTTCGGGTACAGAACCATTTTGATAAATTCCACAGGTGTAGTGCCGTTGGCGATAGATAAAGGAAGTTTTACTTGATTGGGTAGTAGGGGTAAACAAGTGTGGGGATAGGTGATTTGGTCTTACTCCTAGTAATTCTAATTCGATACTGGTATTGCCGTTAAAGGTATTTTCCCGCAGTTTATAGGCGATATCCAGGTGGGATGGGAGAGGAAAATAGTCACGCCAACGCCAAGCGATCGCTTTTATTTTATACTGGCGATCGCCAATATATTCTGCCACTGTCAATTTAACATGGTCCTTACCCACGGTTTGCTGTTCCACCACTTTTACATTGGGTGTCCAGAATATGGGGTTGGGGTTTTCAATCCCACATGGTTCTAGGGAATGTAGCTGTTGATAGAGTTCGTGGTTAATTTGATGGAGATGGATTTGGGTATCAATTTTCAGTAGGGGTTTGAGATGTTGGATTTCCAGACATTGGTGAGCAAAATCACTCAAACGCGATCGCAATTCTGGTAAATTTGCAGCAGGTAAGGAGAATCCCCCCGCAGCTTTGTGTCCCCCAAACTTACCCAATAAATCCCGACAATATTCCAACCCATCAAATACATTAAATTCAGGAATTCCCCGTGCCGAACCGCGAATATGGTCTCCATCTTCGTATGTGCCAATAAACACAGGCACGCCGTAGCGTTCCACCAAACGAGAGGCAACAATTCCAATCACCCCATGATGCCAATTAGGGGAAATTACTACCAATACTCGGTCATCTTCTAGAGATTGCAGGTATTCTGTTTCCACAATTGCGATCGCTTCCTGTTCGATTTGTCCGCACATTTCCTGACGCTGGCGGTTAATACTTTCACACTGCATGGCCTTCTCCAGTGCCATACCCATATCATCAGTAGTCAGCAAATCAATCACAATTTGCGGATCGGAAATCCTACCAATAGCATTAATTCGAGGTCCCAACCGGAAACCAATATCATCAGGCTTGAGAGTTTGGGAATTTTGCCCTCCTTCCCTCCTTCCCTCCGGGCGGGGAAACCCCGCCCCTACTCCGAACTCCGAACTCCGAACTCCGAACTCCGAACTCCGAACTCCCTCACTCCTCCCCCGCACTCCAGCCAGTTGAATCAAAGCCTGTATCCCAGGTAATTTGGACTTGGGTAACTGTTGCAATCCTCGTTTTACCCAACGGCGGTTTACACCTATCAACGGTGCTAAATCTGCAATGGTTCCCAGGGTAAACAACTCCAACATCGGCTTAAATAAACCTTTGTAACCGTCCCCCATTTGTTGAGCCAAAGACACCGCCAAAATATAAGCAACTCCCACTCCCGCAACCCCATAGTATGGTGAAGATGGACTAATGAGTTTGGGATTAAGAATTGCATCAGCTGGTGGTAATTGTGGGGGAATATCGTGGTGATCGGTGATAATTACCTGTAAACCCAATTCCTTAGCCCTACTAACGGGTTCCAAAGCAGAAATACCATTATCTACCGTGAGGATTATTTCCATCCCTTCACCGGCAAATTCTGACACAATCCGGTTATTAATACCATAACCCTCATGCATCCGACTGGGAATAGCATAATCGACCTTTGCTCCCAACCAACGCAAACTCCGCCATAATAAAGCCGTACTAGTCATTCCATCGGCATCGTAGTCACCACAAATAGCAATTTTTGCTTGGCGAGCGATCGCATCCTGTAATAGTTCTAAACTAATAGCTAAATCGGGAAACTCTTCTAAAGGGTCAGGTAAAACCAGGGACTCTGGATGGAGAAAAAGTTGTGCTTGTTCTGGGGTTTCTATACCTCGATTAATCAGCAATTGAGAGATTAAGGGGGATGTATTCGTAGCTTCTGCCAACTTTTGCGCTAAGTCAGCCTTTTGAGGATAAATTTGCCAACGCTGATTGGGTACTTTTCTACGGGTTTTTACTTGCACAGTTCATTTCAGTTATCAGTTAGCCTCCTGTATCGGAGCTGCGCTAACAGTTATCAGTTTCCCCATCCATAAATCTAGGAGCAACAGGAAGGAAAAAATATTTCCACCTCCACAAATATCTCCACAAATATAATTTGGGGGCTTGATACCGATTACTGTTTGGTCAAACAAAATTAAAGCCAAGGCACAGTATAATCATAATGTTTTTAGCATATAATAAACCTGTTGCAAAAATATATCTTCGCAACAGGAAAAAAGATTTAAAGGCATTTGTATTTTCCTTGTTCCCTGACTGACTTTTGTCAAAAGTCTCATAAACTGATTTACAATATTTGGATACGGCCATTGTCGAGGATATAAATTGAGCGATCGCCACGAGTACGCCGCTCAGGATGCAATTCTACCCTCAAGGTTGCAAAATTGGGTTTAGAAACAATAGCTTTGATAGCATAACCATTTTCATGCCAAAATAATAGTGAGGCATTATCTAAGGTTCCGTCTCCATGCTCTAACAGCATTTCTTCACCATGTTTCAGGGAAACGGGATCGAGAATAAATGGTTTCTGTAATTTTACTTTTCTGTATGTGCGATTAACTACTTTTATACGAATGCGCTGACCGGGAGTAAACTGAATGGGACGAGGACCACATTGAGATGCACAGGTTCCAGCCAATGAAGGACGATGATACTCGGTTACGCCTAAAATCAGAGTGGTTGCGATTA
The DNA here is from genome assembly GCA_030066045.1 of Calothrix sp. MO_167.B12. GTDB lineage: Bacteria > Cyanobacteriota > Cyanobacteriia > Cyanobacteriales > Nostocaceae > Calothrix_A. Next base: position 12,467 of record JASJCJ010000013.1, on the reverse strand, counting down.
ATGTGGCACAGATAGACTTAAACTGATACATGGAATTTATACTAATTACATAGGAACTGTTTGAGAGATTTCAGCCTAACACCAGCAATAGTCAAACGAGTAGATCAAATGTAAAAAATACTACCAAATATTGAGCGTTGCATATTTGCGGAATGATTTTCTTTTCTCTCTCTATCAGAAAATCTTTCCTTTGCGTCCTTTGCGTCTTTGTGGTTTATTACTTCATCCCTATATTGGGCAACGCCAATTATTGCAGTGTAGAGACGTTGCACTGCAACGTCTCTACACCCGGATTTATACTACTACGGTTGACCAAATAATTACGAATTATAAATTATGAATTGCGCGAAGCGCGTCAATTTTTTTCCTGCATACCTCTAACGATTTTAGTTACTAGCTTTCTGGGTGAAAATCTAATGGACTGAGCCAGTAGCTGATTTTTGATCCCGGGAATTACAACAGTTTTACCTGACATCAAACTGCGATAACCAATCTTAGCTACGGTTTCTGCATCCATAATCTTGCGATCTTTTACCATTTTTGAGTCTTCCATTGCTGCTCTTTGTTGAAAACCAGATGCAGTTGGTCCCGGACAAAGAGCAGTTACCGAAACACCAGTCCCTTCTAATTCATTAGTAATCGCTTCTGAAAATGAGAGAACATAGGCTTTTGTGGCGTAATATACAGCCATTAAAGGACCTGGTTGGAAAGCTGCTGTGGAGGCGACATTTAAGATTTTTCCAGAGCCTTGTTTAACCATATCTTTGAGGAGTAATTTGGTTAAGTGGGTCAGACAAACCACATTCACCTGTAGCATTTGTAATTCAGTGCTCAAATCCGTGTCTTGAAATAATCCATACACCCCAAAGCCTGCATTATTAACCAAGACATCAACGATAATATTTTCTTGTTGTAACTGGTTAAAAATTTCTTCTGGAGCAGTTGCTAAAGATAAATCTTTGATAATTATCGTTACAGTAATCCCGAATTTTGTTCGGAAATCATCGGCAATTTGAGTTAGTTTAGCTTCATTTCTGGCTACTAGGACAAGGTTATACTTATCTTTGGCAAAAATGCGCCCTAATTCGTAGCCAATTCCCCCTGATGCTCCGGTAATCAGAGCCGTTGGTGTGCGTTTTTCCTGATGAGTTTTGTAGACCATTGCCAAGCACCATATTTACGCAAATTGGATCGATCCCCTTGAAAATGTTAACTCACAAACATCAATCAGGTAGCTTCACCGCAAGCCACCTTAATAACTTGAAATTTGCTGTAATATCAAATCCGATAGCATCTGAATGATAAAAAACCGCAAAGACGCAAAGGACGCAAAGGAAGAGGAAGAGAGAGAGTAACTGAAATAATTCCGATACAAACGGAAACGATATAATTGAAAGTTACTGATGTTGAGTACTGGTTATCGGTTCCAATAAGGGAATTACCAAAAAATAAATTATCCCAAATACACCAGCAAACCTGTAGGGGCGCATTGCGTGCGCCCTTAATGTGGGGATATTTTAAAACTTGGAAATCCCTAAAGCTTCCCTGTCATTGGCTAATAACCTGTCTGCTGCTTCTAGCATGGAAGCTGCGATGTCATCCAAATCTTGACGATTATTTAAATAGGTTTTCAAAGCATCCATCGGATCGATGCTATTACACGCACTTAATTCAGGAATCCGGGGTCTAGCTAATTGGCTAATTAATTCCGGTTGAATGGTGTAGTTATGAGATATGCTCAGAGCTTGATGTAATTCTGGAGTGTCAATTAAATCTAACTGCTCAGAACGGATTTTGTAAATTAATCTCACCACAGTATCTTCTATATCATACTTGGCGATCGCTTTGATAATTGCAGCTTGGGGATCTTCTTGTTTAGATACGTCCACTTCAATGGTGCAAAAACGACGTACATCTAGGGGACAAAATTCCCACTCCACTTTACCCCGTTCTAATTCAACGATTACATACCCCTTATCTTCCTTCTCTTCACTGAAATCTACTCGCTCAATACTTCCTGGATAAATAATTGGCGGATCGTTAGTTTTATTTAAGTTTTGGTGGCGATGAACGTGACCTAAAGCTACATAATCAAAACAGGGACGTGTCAATAAAGATAAGGGAAGGGTAAAACCTTTACCCACTGCTAAAAAACGCTCTGCTCCAAAGGAAGCATTATCCGTCATTAAGTGACCTAAAAGAATGGTTGGTACTTCGGAGTCAAGACAACGAATTTCCCCTTCTAAAACCACTCGCAAGCGTTCCACTAATAACTGGTTAATCTCCGCTAGGGACATTCCCTGGGTTTCTTGCCTAGTCATAAGTGCGGAGCGAGTCAACCAAGGTAGGGTTAATACCTGTACCAAGCCATTGCGGGTGGGGATGGAATGAGTAGTTAAAGTATCCCCAACTACAAAGCCAGGTACTCCCAAGGTGCGGTAAATACATAAACTTGCTCCCCCTTGCCCCTGGGAATGTTGGTCATGGTTCCCCACTAATAAGACCGTGGGTATGTTTGCATCTACGAGGCGGCGGAATTGACTGGCAAAGGCTTGCTGGACATAAGGAGGGGGTGTGGCATCGGGAAAAGCATCTCCCCCAAATATAACCATATCTACTGGGTCTGCTAATGCCCGATCTATACATCGAGACAATGTATTGACAAAATCCTCTAAACGTGTGTTCAATCCAGTTTCGGGGTTGATGCGTCCGTGGGTGAAGCCACTCCCCATGTGGATATCGGAAAGATGGAGGATTTTAATCATATTGATTGCAGAAAAATATCATAAATATTGGCTTATACCTTATTGTATTGAATCATGGTAAATAACCATGTAAATCAAGCACTTTCCCAATTATTGTCATGCGATCGCTATTCTCATACTGGGACATTAAAGACACAAGGAGCGATCGCAAGTTGTTAAGTTGACACCATAAAAAAATATAGCACTACGTAATTAGGGCGCGGACATTTACGAATGCAATATTCAGCAAATGTCATTAATAATACTTTATATACAAGTGATAATTCTTATTGCATAGATGTGAATACTTGAAGCTAAACTAGCACTGAGCTGAGATTCGTGTCTTTTCTGACAAGATGACCCCAAAAGGCTTGATTTCTTGTTATTACGGCTTTTTTGACCCTACTGTGTCAAATGATCCAAACCAGATAGAAAAAGGTTTTTCAGGGCATCTTGCAGGTTTGTACAGGTATCTCGGTTTCATGCCAAAAAGGTTGTTTAGTTATCTCAATAGAGGCGAATACAATGACAATACGACTTTTATATGCAGTGGCTATCCACGAATGTGCGGCTTCCGGCGATAGGGAAAGGATGAGAGCTATGGTACAGCAAGCCGAAGAGTGGCTCAGAGAGGCGGGTGATGTCTCAGCCGCTCTTGAACTTCTCAAGCTGGAAATTATGAAGCTTGAAAGGAACGGCTAATAGGGCTAGTAGCCGTCTGTCAACATTAGACATCTCTAAGGATATGAGTCTTTCTTGGAGATGTCTAATGCTGAGTATGTCGAATATTGAGAATCAAGTGGAGGATGAATTATGCCAACACCAGCGAGAACCCGCACAGAGGATGATTATCGACATCATACTCCCGTCCATGTTGTTTGGGAAATTACTCTTGCCTGCAATCTAAAATGTCAGCATTGCGGTTCTAGAGCAGGTAAACCCCGACACGATGAGTTAACAACTCAAGAATGTCTTGATGTGGTGGATCAGCTTGCTAAACTGGGAACAAGGGAAATAACTCTGATTGGCGGCGAAGCATTTTTGCGTCGCGATTGGATTGAGATCATCAAAGCAATTAGAAATCATCATATCTACTGTGCCATACAGACAGGTGCTCTTAATTTCACCCAGGAGAAACTTGAAGAGGCTATTGGGGCAGGATTGCAGGGAATCGGAGTGTCCATTGATGGATTGCCAGAATTACATGATCGTTTACGGGGAGTACCTGGAGCGTATCAAATGGCAATTGATACCTTGCGACGTGCCAAGGATGCAGGACTAAATCGTAGTGTTAATACACAAATTGGTCCAGAAACTATACCTATGCTGAGTCAGTTAATGGATCAAATTATTGATGCTGGGGCACAGCAATGGCAGATTCAGTTGACAGTGGCCATGGGAAATGCTGTTGATAATGACCACATCCTTTTACAACCGTACCAGCTGCTTGAACTTATGCCCCTCTTAGCTCGGCTTGCCGATAAAGCCTTTGAGAGAGGACTAACTATGGTTCCGGGAAACAATATTGGTTACTTTGGTCCCTACGAACATAAATTCCGTAGCATAGGGAATTCTACGTCCCATTATGAAGGCTGTACTGCTGGTCAAACGGCTATTGGCTTGGAAGCTGACGGTACAGTTAAAGGATGTCCATCGCTTCCCACTGTAGGATATGCAGGAGGTAATATTAGAGACTTATCCCTTGAAGATATTTGGAACACAAGTGAAGAAATTCACTTTGGAAGACTCAGATCCATAGATGATTTATGGGGATTTTGCCGGACTTGCTACTACGCTGACGTTTGTCGGGGGGGCTGTACTTGGACTTCCCATTCACTTCTGGGTAAACCGGGAAATAATCCTTATTGTCATTATCGGGCTTTAGAGCTGGAGAAACGAGGGCTGCGGGAACGAATTAGTAAGGTTAAAGATGCGGCTCAAAGTCCGTTTGCTGTGGGTGAATTTGAACTGATACAAGAACCAATCCCAGGGCGTACAACAAGTTCTGAATCTGACTGGGAAAAAAGGCCAAGACAAAGAGTTGCTCAACCTGTCATAAATTCTTCAGAGCTAGCAACAACCGAAGATGATCATCATCGAGAGGGAAGAGTACCGCCGAAACTGGAAATGTGCAGGAACTGCAATCAGTTTATTTGGGGGGATGAAGAGATTTGCCCACACTGTCAGGCAGATGTAAAAGAAGCAAATGCAAGATATGAGGAAGATAAAAAGCGTTGGGAGTATCTAATGCAAAAAATTGAGTCAATAATTACTAAGAACCCATTAAATTATTAATTGATGTCGGTAAATGAGTCAATATTTAACTGGGAATGGTTTTTTACCCACAACAGATGAAGTTCGGCAGCTTGTTAGGGAACTTCATCATGGCAATGATGTACTTAATGATGAAGAAATTGATACTGCTATTGGTTTAGAAATTACAACTGTTGAAGAGAATTTAATCTTTATAGATCTTGTGCTTTGTTATGGTCAACATCGACTGTATCAAGGAGACATTCCTTATAATTTGATCAGAGAGTTATATACAAGATTAGGAGTTTTTATCAGGTTAAGTAATTTTAGAATTACTCATATTTTAGATATTGGTAGCGGCTATGGAAGACCAGTACTTTATGGTGCTTTACTTTGGCCAGATATCCATTTTTGCGGAATTGAGATGGTATTAGAACGGGTTCTAGAAGCCCAGAAAGTCAGCAAAATACGTGGCTTGAACTCTGTCGAGTTCATTAGTGGTGACGCAACGCAGATCCCTTGGCCATTCGCAGACTGTTTTTTCCTCATGAATAGCTTCTCCCTCAGTGTTCTGCCAAAAGTCTTATCTCGTCTGGAATCCTTATCTAAATCTCAGGATTTTATTGTTGTTTCTATTTTCTCAAGCAATGATTATTTAAGCCAATGTTGTTGGCTTAAAGAAATAGTTCTGAGTGATTTTCTCAATGAAAAGTTGACCATTAAGATATTTCAAACCCTGAGTTCGACTTCAGAGACTTCTTAAGTCCACGAAGTGAAATTAAGAAAGCAGATTACAGCAGTTTTCATCTATTTGAACCACATCTTCATGTAGGGGTTTAGCAATGCTAAACCCCTACGGTGTGGTCTATTTACCTGAAAATCGCTGTAAATAATATGCAAATCTACAATTGAACCTCACCCTCGCTTTTTACTACGTAAAAATCTTTCCCTCTCCTTAATAAGGAGAGGGATATCCGACAGGACAGGGTGAGGTTTTGTATTTTATTTTACTTCAATTCTTAATCAAACACGCTAATGGCAAGTTCTCTGTAGAATAGAAGAACAATCTATCTGTGTTTACCAACCATATCGTGCGACTACATTTTATGATCAACCAGGAATATCTTTGCCAACACCAGAATTTGCTAAATATTTCAGTCTTACGGTAGAGGGATTATTTAGTTGGTTATTGTATTAAAATATTCAGAAAGAATGATAACTAATCAATAAAATCCTCCAGCACTACGATCAAACTGAAGTAAAGTATCTGGGGAGTTTATCAACTCACTTATGTCATCAAAGTTTTCAATCAATTCCGATAAAGGAGTTACAATCTGTTTCCTTAGGGAAGATTTCACAGGTGTGTAAGTGATATCTAGGAATGGGCATATTTCCTCTTGAAAAAGTTTCTGAGGCTCAGTTGAAAGTTTTTGATATTCAACTACCATTGAACGATTCAGTAAAGCTTCTGAATTACACCTATAATATAATTTTTTAGTCCTTCGGCAATAATTTAAAAAATCATCTTTGTCTATCCGAAAAGAGAGTTTTTGAGAATTGGTGTTTTTTGTTGTAAACCATTCATTAGTTTTTTTTGCTCTTTGATAAGAAATATAACTATCAATCAAACTACTTCGGTAAATGATGACAAATTTAACGAATGGAAAATTTTTTTCTAAGTCATTTACATTTACTCCCAGCTTTTCACATTGAGAAAATATCAATTTAACAGATGCATTATTATCTGCAAGGATAAATTTAATTTTCAATAAGGATAGATTTCTCTTGAAAGGAAGTTTATTTAATTTTTCAATGAATGGGTATAGTTCTGGATTTAAGACTTCTCCATAACTTTTGAATTCGTTTAAGCTATCTAAATAGCTAGAGATTAAGGTAGAGCCAGTTCGAGGAGCGCATAAAATAATAACTGATTTAGTTTTATCTGCATCAAGCTGTAATAAGCTTCTTAAAAAGAAAATCAAGTAATTTATCTTACTAATCGAGTAATTTTTATTATCTATAAAAGTAAACATTTTATGGTGATTTTTGTAATGACAAAATAAATTGGTATGTCAACTTTATTTGAGCAGCAATAAGCCAGAAAAATGAAAATCCCACTTCCAAGTATCAACTAACTCTGGAAATGGTCAGAAGTATAATTACTGATTTATTATGACGATTTATTATATATTTTACCTCAGTACAAATACTATGCGATCGCTAATTGTATGCAAGTAAATGATAACGATAATTCAGTATTTTCATTAACGACAGCAATTTACCATTACAGCACATAATTACCTCTGTGCTTCCATGATGTAATCATCCATCACAAATCCACCACCAATGTCTGTCACTACATCATCTATGACATTAAAGCCATTTGATTTATAAAAATTAATGCTAGTCGTGTTGTATTTATTTACCGTCAGAAAAATACGATTGGGTGAATATATATTAAAAATCCAATTTAAAGATTGTTTGCCAATCCCTTGACCACGGAAATTTTTTAAGACATATAGCTTACTTAAAAATATATCATTCCCATTTTGCTGTACTGCAAAATAGCCAGTAGGAATTGAATCCATCAAAATTAATTGGTAACAGATACCATCTAATATCTGACTGTGTATCGCCTCTGGGGATAAAAACTTTTCCAGCATATAGACAACTTGAGCTTTTCCAATTATGGGAACATAGTGCTCGAACCAAATCTCAAGTGACAAATCAACTACAGCTCGAACATCTGCATCCTCAGCAACAGACTTGAATTCAACCATAGGGAGATCGCTATTTTTTCTGGGGAAACTTTCTGATTCTCAAACCCAACCTGTGGATAATCATTGCTCTATTATAATATGTCAAGTTAGATATGCAGTCCATTAGAATTGGAAACGGTAAGTAAATATTCATGCAGTGTCAGTAAGACAATATGAGGTCAAATAGCTATCTGCTTCCATCGGTTGTCACCAGAGTATTAGCGTCTTTAAGTATAGCTTTAACAGTCGCTTGTCAATCTCAACCTTCATCAGTAAAGGATTCAACAGTCAGCCCTGTTGCAACTCCCAGCCCCACACAACCATCTAGTAATTTACCCCCTACTAGTGCCTCAATTTTGTCACCTACTCCAGAAAAACCAACTACAGCTCCAATTCCAACACCTACCCCCAAAAAAACTTTTACACAAAAACCACCCAAGCCCAAAACCAAACCCATAGCTAAGGTTCCAACAGTGCCTAGTCCCAAACCTCCTCAAAAAGCTGTCACTAGCAAAAGTACAAATATTTATCAAAATCAAAAGCTGGGTATTAAATTTGAGTATCCTGAAGGCTATACTGTTGATGCTCCCAAAGAAAAAAAAGAAATTAATGTGTGGCTGAACCAAGATTATCAAGCCATCAAATCAGGTAAATATCAAAATACTGAACCACCCAGTCATTTAAATATTTCCGTGGAGCCAAATCCTCAAAAATTACCCGCAAAAGAATGGGTAAAAGCGAATGATGATCAGTTTTTAGATGCGGAAAAATTCTCTAATCAAGCAGTAGCAGGTAAACAAGCTCTGGCTTTTCACTCTAGTGCTTTATTTGATTATCAGTATATCGTTATACCAACTAGCGATGGTAATCAAATGATAGTCATTAGTATTGAAGAAGGCGATCAAAAATACCAAAAAGCATTAAATAGACTTACCTCCAGCTTGGAAGTGACTAAATAAATATTGGCATTGCTGAACCTAAGTATGGTCTGCTGAATAACTAGAAAATATTGATTTATCAATGCTTTCAGACTCTCTTTTGGGGAACAAGTACAAGGTAATTAGGGTTTTAGGTCTTAAAAATACTTGCATTGATAATTTGTTCTGGTACAAAAAATCACGAAAAATAAGGATGGAGCTATTGGGTGTTTCCCATTCCCTGTTCCCTGTCTTAGCCATAAGACTTTTTAGTGGTCTGTCCCATAAGTTCTGAAGGGTAAAAAATGTAGTGGGAGCGTCTCGCTCCCTGTTTCCAGAAAGCGTCTCGCTCCCTGTTTCCAGAAAGCGGGCAAGATGCCCGCACTACAATAAACTATCAAAATTAATGGGACAGACCACTATATCAATTCGGTTTGAATATTGAAAAAAATTAGGTAGTGGCATAGCAAGGTTAAAATGATGCATTATGTGTAGGTTAGGTTGAAGAATGTAGACGCAACAGCGGCTTGGAGCAGAGTAACCCAACACCAGTAAAGCTTTGTTGGGTTGAGCGGTAGAGAAACCCAACCTACATTTTTAGGCGTGTCAGTCCACTACATATATTTAAAAAATCAAATATTATTCCTATAGATATGCATTACATATAGAGACCCCCAATGAATGGGAGGTCTCTACTATCGGGTCTGCTGAATAAATGTAAAATTCTTATAAATCAAAAGTTTCAGGCTATTTATAAACTCAAAAGTGTAATTCCCTTAGGGGGATGAGACTTAAAAACCTTGCATGAATAATTTTTGCTGATAAAAAGAATAGAAAAAAATCAGGGATGAAGCTGTTGTCTGTTGCCTACCCTCACCCAAAGACTTTTTCAGTAAGCCATATTATAATTTTGATCTGACTATAAAATGATTTTCATACATGGAATCAACAACACCTTAAAATATTCTCCATGTTTACAGTTAGCTAACTACTGCGTTAAATTTTACTTTTCAAAAATCCCATTAGATTTTGTAAAAATGATTCGCTAAAATCATTTTGAACATTTCCCGCTTCTAATTCCGAACCAGAAGCAGAAGTTTCTCCTACCTTATCAGTAAATTTCATTTCTACAAATGGTATTTCTTCACATAGGTTAACTGCAATCAAACGAAAGGCAATTTGTTGAATCTTTTCCTTTGATAAATTCAACTGTTGGGACATTATTTTTAGAGAAGTATTACCATCTACAAATTCCCAAAGTTGCCACTCTTCTTGATTAAGATGCATATTTGGTTTGCCTTCAATCATAGAAACTAAACCAGAAGTTATATCCGGCAACTTGTCTGATAAAGCATCCCACTTCTTTAATGCTCTCAAACCCGCCAAAGTTACCTCTGTAGCTGGTGCACTCAAGCCAGTCATTTCCATGAATGGTGGCTTTACTCCAGGCTCAAAATAAAAATGACCATCCTGAAATTCAAAAAGAGAGCATACTTGCTGCATTACTTGCACATAGAACATCTTTTTCTGATATTCTAGTGGTATTGTGCCCTCAGTTTTGAGTACCATACCTAGTGGTTTATCTAACACATTTATGGAAAATCTTTCATAATAATCGTCATCCCCGATCCAATGACATTGTTTAACCATTATCAATAGCCCGTGACCATCAAGACGATTAGCCGCAGCAACAATTCGTCCCTCTTGAAACCAAATATAATGATTGTGTATTTTCTCAGAGAACTCTGTAGGTGTAGTACGCAAAGTCAACAAACCTGTTTTATTTCCCTGTTCCAATAGTTGAAACAACTCCGGCAAGGAAAATTCTGCCAATCTTCCAGTAACAGCCATAAATTCTACTTATCCCCTAATCAATTTTCTCAAACAATGGACTAAAGTTTTACACCAACTCTCATGGAGTATTGTAGTAAACTCAAAATCGCTTGAGCGGCAGAAGCCTTATCTCTGGGATCGACAATCAAAGCTGGTGGACTATTTTGAGAGTTATATCCCAAAGCCACCATTACATTTTCCTTGCTCCATGCTTCTGAAGCATCTGTATGTGTAATCCCGATAATCATAGGAATATCAGCCCTTTGTTTCATAAAGCTGAGGATACGTCGTGTGTAACGAAATTCATGGGGACGATGGGCTGCTACCAGAAGGAGGTAAGCATGAGCCTTGCGAATTAAAAGATCCCACATGAAGTCAAACCGAGATTGTCCCGGTGTTCCATACAGATGTAATACTTGATTCGGTCCAAACTGTAGACGACCAAAGTCAAATGCAACTGTGGTACTTTGCTTCAGATTTGCCGTTTCATCCGTCGCTTTGCGATCTGTGTCTACTACGTCTATCTCACTCACAGAGTGGATGAAGGTAGACTTACCCGCGCTTACTGGTCCTGTAACAACCAAACGCATTACTTCCATAACACATCTCCACCACTGAACAAATTACTTAAAATCCTTATATTCAAACTCGAGTAGTGTAATTAGTGTTACTGGTTGAAATTAATTTACTGAATTTAGAACCTATCACACTAATTAAAACAAGCCGGATTACACCCTTTGCAAACTTATGAATTTTGGTACTAGTTAAACAATTCGTAATTCTTACTTACGTCTTGTGATGGGGATTGATGCCCCAACACAAAACAAACAATCTGTCGAGGATGGTAATTTAAATCCCTAGGAGTCTAGATACAAATTGAGATAGGAATCCGGAACCATTTGTTAACAAAATACTTACTCAATAAAAGCAATTTTAAACCAATAAAAATGCATATTTTTAGCTGAAATTATATATTTAGCGTAATACCTATCTTTTTAATTAGTTACATAAATTACCTTTACTGCACGAGTAGTATCTCATGAGTGATTTAGGATTGCTATACTTCTCAGATATCTTCTGACTACAGATGATATTAGTGGAATATATACAGACAACCTATTTACACAGCCACAAGATTAGGGCTATTTAAAACAGTTTTCAGATCCTCTAAAGTCCTTTTAACTTCTAACATCATCAAACCTTGTTTAGCTTCCTTCGCAGCCAAAACTAAAAATACGGTATCGCTACCACAGCTTAGAAGAATACTATAACCTTGACTTCCTTCCACACTAATCTTTTGAATATTACCTCGAGCAAGTTCTCCTCCAATTCTTTCACCTAAAGAAAGCATTGCTGCAGACATAGCAGATACTCGCTCTTCATCCATTTTACCGGGCAAACTAGATGCTAAAGGTAGACCATCAGGAGTAACTAAAGCAGCACCTTGAATATCATTGGTAGATGTGACGAAGTTTTGCAGAATAGAGTTGATTTTATCTAGATTAATTGCCATGTTGATTACCTCTAATTAATAAATTATGCTAGTCAATGAAGTGCATTGAATCAAAAATATTGGTATTACATTGTTTATAATCCGAAATTAACAATTATTATTTTTTCAAGAGAACCGCATAATTACTGAAATTATTTCAGTGGTATATTTCTGTATCTTTACGATTGCTAAAAACTATCAGGACTTACGTAATTATCACAATAGGTGGTTGGTGCGTGATGTTATAAGTTTTATTGCTATGTTCAAGTATTTTCGTGTTGTCACACAACGGCAATAATGGGGGTAGAAAATCTACATCGCATTTTGCCTCCCTTACAGTAAATATAGCGGTTTTCAGTTGAGTAGAATACAAACACGGTAAAATAGTACCAGGGGTGTATCAATGATATTTTTATGAAAGCTTACGACCAAGACCTACGCCAAAAAATTATTAATGCTTTTCGTAGTA
>JASJCJ010000137.1 GCA_030066045.1 Calothrix sp. MO_167.B12 | reverse complement strand
AAACGCTAAACAAAATGCCTGTGGAGGCGGTCTGGCGGGGGCAAAAAACATAGGTGATTTGCCTAGTTAAGAGCCTAAGAGGCAGGAAGAAAATGTGGAGTAGCACGGGTTCACCCTGCTTGGGAACAACATTTTTGAATTCCCTTCGTTTCAACAAGGGGAGTATGTCAAATATTGAATGTACTATAATTTCAGAGGGAACCCCATAAGCGATACGGAGCGTATCGTAGCCAAGTTAACCATACTATTTTTGCAAAGTCAGCAGTTCTAAATCAAAAGCATAATCAACCTTATCCCGTTGTAAATTTTTCATATTTGCTAACATTAATTCATCCCGTTGCTGCCAAATAGCAAATATATCTTTTCTCCCATCATTCAAGGTATTGATATCAATCATATTAACTCTATTTACTCGCTTTAGTTTCAATCCCAATAAATTCAATAATCTACTCAGAATTTTTATTGCGGAAATATTCTCTTGATTCCTCACTAAGTTAATTCCCAGTGCCCGTTTGATATGCCTACTACACTGTAATGTGGTATTTTTTAACAAAATTAAGTCGGCATCATTCTCAATGAATTCTCTCTCATTCTCCAGAAACTGCAACATTCCCAAGGCTCGCAATGCCTCAACTTTTAAAGTATAAGTTTTCAAATCTGGGAGAAAAACTTTACCCTTACCAGAACATAATTGATAATGCCATTCTTGTTTATCTCGAATGCGGAAATACTCACTTTCATGGGTGAGGTAATAATGGGTTAATAACTGAGCATAATATCCTTGGTCATCCCTTAATTTTAGTTCGGGAGTCACATTTATACCATACCTTTGTCTAAGAATGTATTTACTAATTTGATAATTTTCCTCATCAGTAAGAGAATGTTTTACAGCCAGTCGTTCGTATTCTACATAATCAATATCTTCTGAATTGGCAACCAAGTTAGCTATTGTTAATTGATTTTGCTGCTTAATTTGTTTGATTTGCTTTTTTATTTCTTTGTTCTTCTTCCGACTTTGTGACCATTCATTCTTGACTTTGACAATCTCTAAAATTAGCCTTCTTCGAGTTGCACCATCATTGGGATCTGTTGCCAAAAATGCCATCCGTAAATCTCGAATAATATTATTATGAATGGCATTACTCCGCATCCATATTTGATGCCCATCTGCTATCAACCCCTCTTTCATTGATTGGCGATACAAGGTAATAGATGCATTTACCCGAGCAGATAATTTTGCCCAAGTACGTAAATGAATGGGGTCATAAACTAAAGGCAAATCCACATCTATTTTATGTAATGGACTGAGTAAAGCTAAGTTTTCCTTTTGATTTTCTTGATACCAATGGGATAGTAAACGATAATTAGTGCTACCACTGCCAATTAAGCCAATACCCCGTTTAGCACACCAGACAATGCGCGGCACATCATCCCTAACCCTAGCTAAGGCTTGTCTAGCTTCTGAGTCTGGAATTACCCCTTGGAAAATCCCATAAACTCGGTCAAAATGTTGCACATCAATACTCACCCCAGTCCCTAAACTAGGAGTTACAAATACTGTTTCGTACTCTGTAATTTTCTGATTAATAGCTGCCACAAAATCAACTGCTTGGTGTCCTGGTGTATTAGTAGTACGACTGCTAACTACTAAACTTCGGGGAAACTGTCGGCGTAATTTTTCTAAACGTTCTCGCAGATACCGTTCTATGGTTTCACAACTATAACGTCCTGCACGACTATCGGTAGTCACATAACATTTTCGCCCTGCCAATAAATCTATTTCTAGTTGTTGAATTAGGGGCGTAGGATTTGGTGCATCATAAAATGTCACATCCCAACCCCGCTCTGGTTGCCATTGATTTAGTAATACCCAAGGAGTAACTTGAATCCCTGCCAATCCTTGCAAATATTCCAAAGAAATATCTGATAAATCTGCATCCTGGGCAATTATTAATCCCCCAGTTGTCAATACGGTAGCAATTAATTGTTGGAAAAGTTTGAGAATCTTTACACGTTTATCTTTACAGGTATTACTGTTAAGGAGATGCCATAGGGATTGTTCTACCTCATCTAATATTACGATCGCTCCTTGCCAATCTTCTGGGTTTAGCTTCCAAATCGAGTCTACACAAAGTCCAAATGATTGGGTAGTAGTAAATAGTTTCGGTTCCCCCCTTCCCCAATCACTACTCCCTAACCCCCATGTAATGCCAACTTGTTCGCAGAGGAATTTCCCTAATTGGATGCGGTGGGTAATTAACAAAACCGACTGATGCCGATTCTTTGCCTGTGTTACCAAGGTTTTGAGTGCAGTGGTTTTTCCCGTCCCCTTGGCTGATTTCACCCCCACCAAGCCAGAGGTAGGAAAGGGAACATCCTCTAAATAGGGACTGTTCAGGGTCAGGGAAGGAGGAATGGTTAAGGTAGTGTGGGGTTTGCTGCGAGCAATATATACTTCTAAATCAATACTTTGACGATAAACCTTGTCAAAGGCTATTGCACCCTTAGCCACAATAAACTCGTCTACACCCTTTTCTTCCCCTGGAAGTTCCACAACTTGTACGGGACAAATTTGTTCTTGAAATAAAAAACCAAGTTGGGAAATGGCATTATTTACCGCCGCAATGGTTTTCGGTTTAGTTTCAAAGTCAAAACAGATGTGAAAAGTACGCTTAGTAATGGTAAATGCAGCTAAATCTGGTATGAGTTGACGACGAACCACCTTTCCCTGTACATCTTTCACAACTCGATAACCACTAGTAATTCCGGGAATTCCAATGGCTACATAACCCTGTGTCAACAGAGAAGCAGCTTTCTTCACACCCTCACAGATAATTACGGGTACATTGCTTGTCATTACCCATTGCCAAAAACCAACAGCTTCCCCATCTCCTGTCACATCAATATCATTGGGTAATTCCAAATTGTAGCGTTGGGCAACCTTTTGCCAAACTGGCATAGTTACCCGCAAGCAAAATACCCTGGTTGGGGTGCAGGGAGGGTGTTCGTACTTAATAGACTTACCTTTGTGATTATGCCGGGGTTGGTTGGGTTTAAAACATCCCCATTCCATCACTTGCCAATTATTTAAGGGATCTAGCCCAGAACACCACCAACCTCCTGTAGTCACGTGGGCATACATCTGTAACCACTTATTCTCAACCATACCCCTGTTATTACGGGGAATGCGCTCAGAAATTAATAAATAGTCATAAGCTGTGGAGTCTTGCAGCGACCTAAAATTTAGTTTCCCTAAGTGTAAATCTATGTTGCTGCCCTTGACTAATTCATCAAAGTGTTGGTCATGAAGATAATGCAGGTACATAGAGCTAGGCATTTGGTGTGTGAGGATGGATTCAAAACTTACCATGGCTCTACCCAGAATTTGTATTGGGGATTTTGTCATTTTCCGGATGCTTTTTTTTACTTGGTTGTGGGAGATACACCAGTTAATGATAAATTCGCCTGTATTGTCCTTTATATCGTTCAGGTAATAATTTTGTATTGTGATATTTATATATTTTAAATTCTGATTTATCAGTAAAATAAGCGATATGTATCCAGGAATAAAATACTTTATAAGTTATAATAACTTTATGTAACTTAATAATATTTACTAACAAATTATCTTCAAGATTAAATATCAGATATTCTGATATAAAAATGGCAAAGCCTGCGATCGCAACAAAAACTGATGCTGATGACTTGCCAATAGCTAGCCTAGGTTTTATACATATAATGATTAATTTGTAAATATATCGACAGTAGGAAGTAAATTAACAAATAGTCATGTACTATTTTCATACTTTTAAGTGTGAAGAGTTAGATCTTTGACATGATAGGAAGAAAATGTTTGATTGTCCTATCAAGTGCTTCAGTATTGTTATTAGGGGCGTTAATACCTGTTGAAGCAGAAGAAGTTAGAAAGCAAGCACTGATAGATAAACTAGAATCAGTAAAAAATCAAGATATTTCCAGCGCAACTTCCCAACCCCCAGATTTGGGTGGGGAAGAAGAAAATCCGACCGTAAGGAATTATTCAGACTTGGCTCAAATCAGTGAATCTGTACCAAGTAACCCACAAACAACTACTTCCCCAGAAATTCAGGTTCATCCCTTACCAGATGCCAATGCATCTATGGAGCAAGTCACCAATGTTTCTCAGTTACGGGATGTTGAACCCACTGATTGGGCTTATGAAGCATTACGTAATTTAGTAGAACGCTATGGTTGCATAGCCGGATATCCAGATGCTAGTTTTCGTGGTAATCGAGCTATGACTCGCTATGAATTTGCCGCAGGTTTGAATGCTTGTTTAGAGCAAATAGGGAAACTGATTGCTGAGGGTACGGCCAATATTATTTCTAGAAATGATTTAGTTCAAGTCCAGCGATTAAATGATGAATTTGCGGCAGAATTAGCAACATTAAGGGGGCGGGTTGATAACTTAGAAGTTCGCACCGCAGTTTTAGAAAGCCAGCAATTTTCCACCACTGCAATTATTGGGGGAGAAGCAATCTTTGCTCTGTCAACTGCTACGGGTGGCGATCCTCCAGGGACAGGAAATGCTAACACTACATTTAACTATTTAACTCGACTGCAACTAGTTTCCAGCTTTTCTGGTAAAGATAGGTTGCGGATGGAATTATCTGCGGGGAATTTTGAAAGATTTGGTTTTGGTAATCCTAATGTATTAAATACCAATACAGCCTTATTATCATTTCAAGCGGAAACTGACAATAATATCGCCCTTTCAATGGTAGAGTATCGCTTTCCAGCCTTTGGCGATCGGGTTGTCTTCACTTTCAGACCTGTAGGTTTTAGCCTCAGTAGCGTACTCAGTGCCAACTCTCCCTATTTTGATACAGGTAGGGGTGCAATTTCCCGCTTTGCGGAACTCAATCCAGTATTTAGAATTGGTAATTTAGATGCCGGGGTGGGGATGGATTGGCTCATGGGCAATCGCGCTCGGTTACAAATTGCCTATGGTGCAAATAATGGTAGCAACCCCGGAAATGGGTTTTTCCTAGGGGAAGGTGCCCATGCTACGGGTATTCAATTTGTCTTGTTGCCAGCAGATAATGTCCTAACTGGTATAACTTATGTATATGGTTATTCCCCAGATGGACGGTTGAATACCTTTACAGGAAGTGCGATCGCAGATTCTTCTGGGTTCATTAACCAAAGTTCTAACATCCATGCTGTTAGTGGTACTTTACAATGGCGGATTTCTCCCCAATTCACCTTTTCTACCTGGGGAGGTGTTGTGGGTACTTACGCGGCTAAAACTGATGCTTTTGCAGTTAGTACTAACTTTATGTTTGCCTTGGGAATTTCTGATTTATTGCAAGAAGGAAGTTTGCTGGCTTTGATGTTTGGACAACCTCCAAAATTAGCGAGAGTGGGAGATTTTAGTGTCGCTAGTGGTTTAGGGGAAGATGCCAGCTCATTTCACATTGAAGCATTCTATCGTTTCCGAGTGAACGATAATATTTTCATTACCCCTGGTTTTTTTATTGTCACCAACCCTGGCAATATCGAAAATAATAATGATATTTTCGTGGGAACAATTCGCACAACTTTACGATTTTAGATTGTGGATAGTGCCTGAAACACCGCATCAAAATTATGGGAATTTGGTATGATGACCAACAAAAAATTGCAAATCGTTTTTCTTCCCCAGCTTCTACTTATATCTTCAGCTTGGTTGTGTATTTACAACTTTGACCAACCAGTAAATGCTCAGGTGAGGAGTCAACCATCTCCAGAATATTTAATTGCCCAAAAAGCTCGCAAATCTGGTACTAGGCGGCGGTTGAGAACCAGCTTTTTTGAAGAAGAGAGAAAACTAAAATTTGGATTTGGCAACTTTTTGGAATCAGCATTAGATGGTGCCCAAAATGCCTTTGCAGATCCGGCAAAAATCTCTGGTTTTAATTCCAATGCCATCAGAAATCTTCTGGGATTGGCCAATGGTACTATCACTATTGAAAGCCGGGATGAAGATGATGCTAATTTTCTCAATACTACTTTTACTGGACAGGGACAGTCTGGAAATTTGACTTTTACTAACGTTAGTCCTGGCTCCGAACCTCGCGTGGGTACATTAACAGTTAATGGTGCTGTGAACTTCAACGGTCAAACAGTACAATTTGACAACGTGAGAGCACAATATAATGCCGGTTTTAGTAATAAAGGTGATAATCTCAGTGGTGTGATTTTAGTGACAGATCCCAATAATCCCGAAAAATCACTTTTCCTTCAGCTTCCTGTAACTCAAATTGATGGATTTGCTAATAGAGATGATAGCGAACCAGTTACTGTTACAGGAACTAATTTATCCATTGGTTTACCAACTGATAGATAATACCATTTTTAAAAAAGAATGGAGCAGATGGGTAAGGGCACGGCATCATATTGATAATTTTATACACCAAAATCTTGTGGATGCCGTGCCTATTAAATCAAACATACTGGCTCCAAGTTAGCCCCTTATAGGAAAATCTCACTTGATTCCTAACACCTCAAGGGCGCACGCAATGCGCCCCTACAAGGACTGATTAACTATTTTCAAGTTAGTCCTCCACGAGAAAATCTCACAACCTGCCGATAAAAATAATTCCCTCACTCTGGGCGGGGAAACCCCGCCCCTACTCCTACTCTACGAGAAGCCACTTCGTGTCTACACTCCTACCCTACGGGAAGCTGCTACCGCGTCTACACTCCTTCCCTCCTTCCCTCCTTCCCTCCTTCCCTCCTTCCCTCCTTCACTCCTTCACTCCTTCACTCCTTCACTCCGAATTCTGAACTCCCTATTTTCAAGTGAGTCCTTCACGAAAAAATTTCACAACCAAGGATAAAAATATCTTGAGTGCGGTTCCTACACTTAAGCTGTCAACCATTAACCGTCAACTAACAACTAACAACTAACAACTAACTGTTATTTTTACTGATATAAAATCTCGTCAATAGCTTTTTTCGGTATATTTACGTATTCACATAACCTGTACAAAATACACATAATATCTGCCAAATACCAGCTAGTTTGCAAATGGTCAAAACTAAAAGATCCGATGATTTTTTCACCTTGGCAATTTGCGGCTCATATTTTGGTCATGGGGGAATTAATGCATCTACATGGATTATGAATCAAAGTTTAGTTAATTAATATTTAATCAACATTTCGGTATTTCCTGACTAAATTCCACCCCATTAGCCAATTTAGTCCAATAAGAATAACAAAGGAACAAAAAATGCAAATTAATGGCTTTATGGCTTCCACTAGCAACGAGAATACCGATGGTATCTCTGTCAACGTAAGACAACCTGACAACCATACAGATGCCATGCCATCCTTGGAAATGAATCATTCCCTACCCTTTCAACGGCAGATGCCCAAGGGTGATATGAATGCTAGTAGTAAAGCAAACTTGCAAAAAGTGCTGGTAGAGTTACGGGTTTCCAAAAGCATTGGTATATTGGGAGCAACCCAGGTGATTGCCAGGATGAATGTGTCTGGTTTTCAGTTAGATACTAGTTATGAACCAATCGCCATTCAACCCACTGCCTCACAAGTACTCAGCCTTGAAGCTGCTCAAGAACAAACAGTAATTGTGCGTGGGGTAATAGAAGAGAATCACATCCCTCAACTGGAAGCAAGAGCAGATGTAGTTAAGGTGTATAAGGATACTCAGATTGCCCCTTTTGACATTGCGTTGTTGGAAAAACCTAAACCAGCTTCCCTGAAATTAATGGACAGTGCAAGCAATTGCCCCATTGGCACTTGTGACTGTGAGCCAACAACGCCAAAGGGAGCGATCGCTGATGTGGCAAAATACCTAGGTGTGGATCAAATCTGGGCTGATGGCTACAAGGGTGAAGGGATTGTGATTGGAGTTGTGGATGGTGGAATTACCGCCGAAGGTCGTCCAGTAGCACCTTTTGAAACTCCACGCCGCATCCCCAATGTGATTGATGGACCCGATGATGATTGGGGAACCACAGCCCGTGCCTGGGGTGAACATGGTAATATGTGCGCCACCGATGTGTTGGGAATGGCACCAGACGCGCGACTCTACGACTGTCGCCTTGCTGGTGGTGATGCCATATCTAATGCTATCAAAGCCTTTGATTGGTCAATTCAACGGTACAGAGTTGATGGCACTCCCCATATTCTTACCAACAGTTGGGGTATTTATCAAAAAAGCTGGGATGATTTTTATGCTACCAACCCCGACCACCCTTTTACTCGTAAGGTAGTAGAGGCAATTGAGTTAGGTATTCTGGTATTATTTGCTGCTGGTAACTGTGGTGAAAGTTGCCCCACCGATAGATGTGGCAGGGATGTGGGGCCTGGTAAGAGTATCTGGGGTGCCAATGGACATCCCTTAGTCATGACTGTGGGAGCTGTAAATAAGGAAGAGCAGTTTATCGGTTATAGCAGCCAAGGACCAGCAGCTTTAGACCCCGAGAAACCAGACTTTTGTTCCATCTCCCATTTCCGGGGTTACTTTGGTAGCGATAACGGAACTTCCGCCGCCACCCCCATCGCTGCGGGCGCAATAGCCTTATTAAAACAAGCCAAATCATCTCTAACTCAAGAGGAAATCAAAAATGCCCTCAAGAGTACCGCCAAGGATAT
The DNA here is from genome assembly GCA_030066045.1 of Calothrix sp. MO_167.B12. Classification (GTDB taxonomy): domain Bacteria; phylum Cyanobacteriota; class Cyanobacteriia; order Cyanobacteriales; family Nostocaceae; genus Calothrix_A. Next base: position 8,344 of record JASJCJ010000137.1, on the reverse strand, counting down.
TGGTGAAACAGGTTTCGAGCCACATTCCGGTGCGGGAATTATTCAAGTCAAAGCAGCATTTGATTTATTGCAACCCCAACAGCCAAAATGGTCGCCATGGGAAAATTTGGGTGGAAATAGTTTTTCTGCTCCAGCAGTAGCTTCCTGGTCTAAAAATCGCCTGGATGCTTTTATCCTTGGTGGTGACAGTGCTGTATATCGTAAGTCCTGGTATCGCAAGTCTTTAGATGAGTCAGTCTGGACTGATTGGGAAAACTTGGGTGGTTTTAGCCTATCTGCACCAGCAGCCATATCTCGCCAAGAAAACAGTATTGATATCTTTATCATTGGTCAACAACGCCAATTACTGCGTAAAACCTGGGATGGTTATGCTTGGAGTGATTGGGAAGATTTAGGTGGCTTCTGCAAGCAGGGTGTCGCTGTTTCTTCCTGGGATGAAAACAGATTGGATGTGTTTACCATCGGTGCAGATAACGCTGTATGGCATATTTCTTGGGATGGTACATCTTGGAGTCATGAGTGGGAAAGTTTAGGTGGCTTTAGTCTCTCTGCACCAACAGCAGTATCCTGGGGAGACAACCATATGGAAGTATTTGTGCGTGGTAACGACCATGCGATATACCGTAAGTATTGGGATGGTACATCTTGGAGTAAAGAGTGGGAAAGTTTGGGTGGTTTATGGCTTTACTCCCCTGCTGTCACATCTTGGGGTCCTAATCGTCTAGATGTATTCGCCATTGGTACTGATAACGCTGTCCATTGGAACTCTTGGAATGGTAAATCTTGGAGTGATTGGCAGAGTTTGTCAGGTTCCGCCATTTCCAGCCCTGCTGCTGTGTCTTGGGAGCAACACCACATTGAGACTGTTATAGTTGGTGGCGATAATTCCCTGTATCACAAGTCTTACGGTGAGAAGGAGTGAGGAGTGAGGAGTGAAGGAGTGATGGAGTGAAGGAGTGAGGGAGTGAAGGAGTGAAGGAGTGAGGGAGTGATGGAGTGAGGGAGAGAAAGAACTAAGAAATAATATCTCCTTTTGCTTCCCACATTCCTCATTCTCCAGTTAGTCTGCCACGGGAAAATTCTACAACCAAGTATGAAAATGCTTTGTGACTAACTCCTCAAGGGCGCACGCAATGCGCCCCTACAAACTCCGCGCCTATTTTCAAGTTAGCTCTTTATGAACGTTTGTACACAACCTTGCAGATGAAAATAATTCCCTCACTCTGGGCGGGGAAACCCCGCCCCTACTCCTGAACTCCGAACTCCCTATTTTCTAGCTAGTCCCTTATGGTCAAATCCCATAACCAAACATGAAAATATCTCGATTGCGGCTCCCACACCTACAGCGATTTTCAGGTAAATAGACCACACCGTAGGGGTTTAGCAGTGCTAAACCCCTACATGAAGATGTGGTTCAAATAGATGAAAACTGCTGTAAGCTGTCAACCATCAACTAACAACTAACAACCAACAACCATTTTCAAGCTAGGATGTGAATTGTCGAAACTGAAGCAGTAAATCCTGAATCAATGACAACTACGATCGCTCTTAATAATGACTGTATTAATACCTTAGACTTGTCCCCGGCGACAGCAGTGATTGAAAATATACTACAATCAGGAGCGATCGCATCCCAGGAACAGCAGATTCAGTTTGAACTCAATTACGAACGGGAACCAGGCGATCCTAGGGAATTATCGGAAATTCCAGAAGTCAGATTGTGGTTTATCCGTCTCGATGCTCAATATCCCTGGTTGCCTTTTTTACTAGACTGGAAGGCGGGTGAATTTGTCCGCTACACCGCTATGCTCGTTCCTCACCAGTTTAGTAGCAAGGAAGGTATTCAGTACAATCCCGAGGCATTAGAGATATTTTTAATGCATAAGCTGTTTATATTAACTGATTGGTTAAAGCAGCAAGGCATACCCTTTCAATCCCGAATCCAGTCAATGGCAAAGCTTCTGGGTTATGAATTGGATGATGCCCTATTTGATATGTTTGCGAATGATTAAATAAATAGGGCTTGCAGCAAAAAGCCATGATTGTGGGGGTAGGGAATAGGGAATAGGCAATAGGCAATAGTTCGGTGCCTATAGGTTTCTATTCAAAATACCATCAAAAATGACAGATGCAAGGATTTTAAACCGTTAATCCTAATTGACTTGCACGCCCTGACTCAATGAAATAGCCTCAAAGCATTGATAAATCAATATTTTTCAGTTATTCAGCAGACCCTAAATAATTTGGCGTTGCTGAATCAAGATATGAATTTGTCTCACGCTCCAGAGAAAGAGTTTAAGATACCTAATTTTTAAATTTCATATTCCAAGTCAGCAACGCCAATAATTTTATCTTTTTACTTTTTACTTTTTACTTTTTACTTTTTACTTGGTTGACATCTTGAGCCAAGCGAAAATCATATTTACTGTTAACTCTAGCTGAATCCCATCTAACACAGGTAAATGATGCTCATGAGGATTTTCGGCAGGAATGCTACTGAGTAACAATTCTGGCTGTTGACCTGGTCGAAATAATAAAATAGACCTATCTGCAGGATCGAGTAACCAACCTAGCTGACAGCCATGTTCTAAACAATAAAGAATATTCCCAATTACCCGATTTGAACTCTGTTCTGGAGAGAGAATTTCAATTGTCCAATCTGGAGCTAATAAAAAATCATTGGGAACTTCCCCATCTGCATCAAATGGAATTCGCGACCATTTGAATACTGCTATATCGGGTATAATAGAGCGATCGCCAAATGTACAACGCAATTCAGGAAAGGCATAAGCAATTTTCTGGCTTTCTGTGTTCTCGTTGATACTATTGCAAAGTTTTAGCTGCAATCGATTATGTTTTCCTTTGGGTATTGGCTTTGGGAAAATCTTACCGTTGATATATTCCCTGGGTGGTTTTGTCTCTGGGAGCTTGAGAAATTCTTCCAGGCTATGGGCTGGGGTAATTGTGACTGTCATGGCTCCTGAACTTTGGGGAAATGTATTTTCAGTTTACCAGTAAAGAAGTTTTGGAGTTGTGATCGGTAAAGCTTAAAGCTATGTAGAATCGCCTCTGAGTCCCACCTTTCCCAATTTGCCTGTAACCGAACTGATGACTCGACTGGTGCAAAAAGCCATTAATGACGGAACTAGTCAAATGCTGAGAGAACTGAGAGGTTTTTTAGGCTAAAAGCAACACTATTCAAAATAATTACGTCATTTTCATAACTATTAATATTCCCAGCTTGAGAATTTCTTAAACTGGAAATTATTAGAGATAAAAATGTTTATTATGAAACCAAGGTTTAAACCCCTACTGCTAGCTATTAGCTGGGTAATACTATCAGCTAGCACCTCTATCATTATTATTTTTACACAATCTAACACACCCATTTCTGCTCAAGAACCTGCCGTTATTATTGATACCATAAGAATATCCAATTCCGAAGAAACACCATCAATCCCAGCAGAGCCAACAGCACCAACACCAACACCAACACCCGATTCCTCAGTTAGCGATACTAAAAAGCCAGAAGAATCTACCCCCGATTCCCCAGTTAGCAATACTAAAAAGCCAGAAGCATCTACCAATGAAAAAAAACCTGCTAAAGCCACCGAGGAGACACCCAGTCCCGAAGAAATTGCCCGCCAGCAAAAACTGATTGCAGCGGATCGGCTTTACTTGGGAGGGCAATTCGCTGCCGCCGAAAAGCTATATCGAGAAGTGAAAAAGCCTTTTGCTAATACATCGGATATAGCAGAGCGACAGGAAGCAATGATCGATCCCAGTCAACTTTCCCCGGCAGGGAAGGTATATTGGCGGGAATCCGAGGCTGGTATTGCTAATAATTTAGAAACTAGAACCCTAGTACCCCTGGAATTATTAGTTGAAAAATATCCTGAATTTATCCCTGGTCATATTCGCTACGCCGAAGCACTGAAAAAATACGATCGCCCTGAAGATGCATTGCAAATAATAGAACGTGCTGCCACTGCCTATCCCAATCAAGTTGATTTAGTCAAGGCAAGGGTGGAGGCTTTGGCAGAGAATAAAAAGTTGATGGAGGCGAGTATTGCCGCCCGTCAATTTGCGATCCTCAATCCCAAGCATTCCCAAGCATCGGTATTGAATGAGTTAGCTGATGAGAATCTCAAACGCTACAAATCCCGTACCCGTTCGCGAATGAGAGGTAATGCTTTGGCAAATATTATTACTGGTGCTTTGGGATATGCGGTTACAGGTAGCTTATTTGGTCCATTTTCTGCCCTTGATTCTACCATTTTACTCCTCAGGGGAGAATCATCTGTGGGTAAGTCGGTGGCAAAACAAGCACAAAAACGATTGGATTTAGTTGAAGATGCAGAAATTAATGCCTATGTGAATGAAATCGGGCAGAAGCTGGCAAATGTTGCCGGTAGGGATGACTTTAAATATGAATTTTCCACCATTGCCAATGAAAGTATTAACGCCTTTGCCCTACCTGGAGGTAAAATCTTCATTAACGCTGGGGCGATCGCTAAAACCAAATCAGAGGCAGAATTAGCAGGTTTAGTTGCCCATGAATTATCCCATGCAGTGCTTTCCCACGGTTTCCAATTAGTTACCCAAGGGAACCTGATTAGTAATGTGACTCAGTATCTACCCCTTGGTGGTACGGTGGGTAGATTATTTTCTCTTAGCTATAGCCGGGATATGGAACGTCAGGCTGATACGTTGGGGACTCGCTTAATTGTGGCTACTGGTTATGCTGCGGATGGTTTACGTAACTTGATGGTGACAATGAATAAGGAACAAAAAAATGCTCCTCCCCAATGGTTATCATCTCATCCTGGCAGTGGCCAACGAGTCAGTTATCTGGAGGAGCTAATTACCCGCAGTGATTATAATCGCTATGCCTATGAAGGGGTAGAAAAACATTTATCCATCCAAGCCAAGGCCAAAAAAATATTACAGGAGAAAAAAGAACGGGAGGAAAAGAAACGTAAAAAGAAAAGGAGCTGATAGTTGATGGTTGTTAGTTGTTAGTTGTTAGTTGACGGTTGACGGTTGACAGTTGACAGTCTTTAATTCATCACTCCCTCACTCCTTCCCTCCTTCCCTCCTTCACTCCTTCCCTCCTTCCCTCCTTCACTCCATCACTCCTTCCCTCCTTCCCTCCTTCCCTCCTTCCCTCCTTCCCTCCTTCCCTCCTTCCCTCCCCCACTCCCTCACTTCTATAATTTTCTCGGTTTGTACTAAGTTAGACGACTTGAATGTGCTGAGTAATGCCAAGATATGTATAGCAGAAAGCAGAGAAAAGAAGACAGAGGACAAAGGACAGAAGGTTGATTTTTGGATTCCTTCGTTCTTCGCCCTTTAACTCGTCTTAACCTTTGTGGCTAACGCTATAGCAGGAGCTGATTCAAAATCTTATGCCAGAATTACGTCAATCCATTGCCCAGCACTACCATGAACGCACCAAGTACGATCCCGAAACTATTGCCGCCAAAAATCAGGGATTAGATTGGGCTAAACAGCCCGTACCATTCAAGGAGTACAAAATTGGCTCTGATTTTGACCTTAAGCCCTATCTGCAAGAGAAACCAGAAGTATATGCTAATGATCCTCAAGGACGATGGTGGCAAAGACTTTCCCGTCTCCTGTTTTGTAGCTATGGGCTAACTGCAAAAATGCCTTCTTTGGGAAGTGCCGTCTATTTACGTGCTGCCCCTAGTGCTGGTGGTTTATACCCTGCTGAGGTTTACTTAGTCTCTCGTGGTACACAAATGTTACCTGCTGGATTATATAACTACCAGTGCCGGACTCATTCTCTGATGCATTTTTGGTCAAGTGATGTTTGGCAAAGTTTACAAGAAGCTTGCTTGTGGCATCCGGCATTGGAAACTACCCAGTTAGCCATAATCGTGACTGCGATTTTCTACCGTTCGGCATGGCGGTATGAGGATCGAGCTTATCGGCGAATTTGCCTAGATACAGGGCACTTATTAGGTAACATTGAACTGGCTAGCAGCATTGTCGATTATCGTCCCCATTTAATCGGTGGTTTTATCGATGAAGCGGTGAATGAACTATTGTACATCGATTCCCAACAAGAAGGTGCGATCGCTGTATTACCTCTGGCAGATTTATTAGATATTCAACAAAACTTACCTACATGGCGAACTGCACTCCCCTCTGGTACTGAAACCGAGTATCCCCAAATATTAGATGGGGAACTGTTGCAATATTTTCACCAAGCAACACAAATTCAACCAGGTACTACAGGTAAAGTTAATTTGCCAGAGGTACAGCTAGAAAAGTCCCTAGAAGATAAATATAATTTTCCCTTCTGCCAAAAAATTCCCACCGCTACTAACCCAATTTACTGGGGAGAACAACTAGAAGAGTTAGAATCAACCATTTGCCACAGGCGTTCTACCCGTGCTTACAGTGGAGAAGATTTAACCCTAGATGAACTTAAAGCTTTACTGAGCTTTACTTACCAACCCCAAGATTATATTGATGAAGGGTTAGATAACTTTCCCGACTATTTTGACTTGAATTTAATCGAAACCTTTATTGTCTGCTCTGGAGTGGAAGGATTAGAAGCTGGTTGTTACTATTATGCTCCCAAAGCCCAAGAACTGCGACAAATTCGATTTAAGAACTTTCGCCGAGAATTACATTTTCTCTGCTTGGGACAAGAATTAGGGAGGGACGCAGCAGCAGTATTATTTCATACCGCAGACTTAAAAGCAGCCATAGCCCAATATGGCGATCGCGTTTACCGTTATTTACATATGGATGCTGGACACCTAGGACAAAGACTGAATTTAGCTGCGATTAAGCTGCATTTGGGGGTGAGTGGTATTGGTGGCTTTTTTGATAATCGAGTGAATGAGGTATTAGGTATTCCTGATGACGAAGCAGTCGTTTATATTACTACACTGGGCCGCCCTCGGTAATCATACAATTATGAACTAATTTTTTTGGACTTTGGACAAACAAGATTTGTTCTTGTTAGAACTTTTCAGTTGACATTTAGAACTCCGGTTAGATTGGTAATATTTTTGGGCATTTTAATAACAGTAATGAGTTCCGATCGCAATTATCAGTCCTCAAGCGCAATAATTGCCCCGAAAACTTTGACCATTTATATCAACTCATCACCGCAGAAATCGCCCGTCTACAACAGCAAGATATGGAAGCAATGGATGCCTACGATAGAGCCATTGTTGCTGCCCGTGGAGGTAATTTCATTCATCACCAAGCGATCGCCAATGAATGCGCCGCCCGCTTTTGGCTGGATCAAAATAAACCCGAATTTGCCCAAATTTACATCGTGCGTGCCTATTACGCCTATCAACAATGGGGTGCGATCGCAAAAATTAAGCAGTTGGAAAACCAATACGGGGAACTGGTATTACCCGTTCTCAAACAGCAAATTAACAGTTGCAGTCTAGAGCATTTAACCGACACAATAGTATCTACTACTACCACCTACCATGAGCACCAACCACCAACCGACCCAGTCACTGAATTAGCCGAAGAGATTGACCTAAAGTTTCTCACTGAAGACTTACCCAAGCTTTTAGAATCAATGACCAGCGCGACGGATCGCATCAAAGGTATTAGTACTAGTTTACGCACCTTTTCCCGTGCCGATACCGAACATAAAGTTAGTACCAACCTGCACGAAGGGATTGATAGTACACTGGTGATTCTCAAATATCGACTCAAAGCTAACGAAAATCGTCCTGCCATTGAAATCAACAAAAACTATGGTGAATTACCTGCCATTGAATGTTTCCCTGGTCAACTAAACCAAGTATTTATGAATATTCTGGCTAATGCCATTGATATGTTCGATGAAATGGCACAGCAAACCACCTTTGAAGATTTGAAAAACAACCCCCAAAAACTCACAATTCAAACTGAAATTTTATCATCCAAAAATGCCATAGAGATTCGCATTGGTGACAATGGTAAAGGTATGACTGATGAAGTCAAAGCCAGAATATTTGACCATTTATTTACCACCAAAGGTGTGGGTAAAGGGACAGGACTGGGATTAGCGATCGCTCGTCAAATTGTGGTAAAAAAACATGGTGGTAGTCTAAATGTATGGTCTGAACCAGGGCAAGGAACTAAGTTCTGCATCAGTTTACCAATTAGTAATAATTAAGACCATAAACATAAAAATACCTCTTAAGAGTTCCCTATTTTCTAGCTAGTCCCCCAGTTGAATTAAGTAATAAGTAATAAGTAATAAGTAATAAGTTTGTTTTTGTGACCGGGATTCAAACCCCGTCCCAAAAACATTCTGCCTCAAAAGACAGGGCACCAGACCCCAATATTTCGGTAAAAA
>JASJCJ010000012.1 GCA_030066045.1 Calothrix sp. MO_167.B12 | reverse complement strand
TTATATCGTTTCCGTTTGTATCGGAATTATTTCAGTTACTCTCTCTCTTCCTCTTCCTTTGCGTCCTTTGCGTCTTTGCGGTTTTTTATCATTCAGATGCTATCGGATTTGATATTACATCTACAGCGGATTGCCAAAGAACTGCGTTTAGGGGAGGTGATGAAAGCTTTCTTTTCCCTTATGCTGACTAGCTTTGGGCTGATTATACCAAAGTGTGCGATCGCTCACAATATAGCACTTTTCACTTGGATGGAATACACTCAGAACCTCACCCCCGCTAAAGCCACCCCTCTCTTTAATAAGGAGAGGGGAAGGGGTGAGGTAAAATTTGTGTACTTCACTCAACTGAAAACCGCTATAATAGAATGACAGAGCATCAATATAAACAAATACTACAAAAGATAAACTAATATAACAAAAATATAGCCTCATATTCAAACTACGGTATGGTGAATACACGTAGATAAACGAGTGTTAAAACTCCAGTCAAACATACTTGATAGGAACGGATTGTTCAATATCCGTCGAAATTTTTTAGGGTCATATCTACCAAGAAAACAGCTTTGCTAAATGTAGTTGTTCTTGGGAGAAAAAATACTAAATTTAAAATTAACAACGCAGTAACCTATCTTAGAGGATGTTTGAAAAGTATCATAAACTACCTCCAACTCATTCCATGAAATTGGAATAATAAGACATTCAGCCATTTAAAATCCAGGTTTGGAAGTATCCAAATCAAGACTTGGGTTAAAAAAAGAAACTTTTCAAATATCTTTTTCCAGACTTATATAAAATTACCACTCAAACAGCATTCTGTTTGGCATTGCCATTGAAAAGAAGATTTTAATGGGTTGAGCCTTCTCAATCTCATCAGGTTTCATTTGTATAATTTGCTATTCTTTGTCTTCATGCAAGAATCAGATAATTAAGTACTTTTTGATACTATTTGTCTAGTGAAAATCACTAAAGATACCAGGTTATATGATTGCGAAATATTAAGTGCATCTTCATGGGAAATTGGTATCAGTCGCACAATGTTTCTGTGGATCAACAATTGTATTGCGATTGTGATTTTTAACATTTTATTCCAGGGGGCACCAATTAAACAATTCGTAATTCGTAATTCGTAATTACGTTTTGTAATGGGGATTTAAACCCCAACACAAAACAAACAACCCTTAGGGGATGGGGTTTTAAACCCCTAGGAGTATAGATAATACCAATTTGCGATCCAACAAAGGTAGTATCTGTCATTGCAAGCAGGGTTGCTGTGCTTGAGGAGCAATAGACTCCATGTAGGAAAGCAATCTCGTGAATTCTAAATTACTACAACAAATTCGGTGTCAGGAGTTTTTTAGGACATGGTAACAATTGAATCAAGGGTAGTAGTGGCTAAGGAACAGTTATCTTCTGAATTAAATGGAGAAACCATTATTCTCAACCTCAAGTCAGGAGTATACTTTGGTCTCAATCCTGTAGGTGCCAGTATTTGGAATCTGATTCAGTCACCAAAAACTGTTAATGAAATTCGGGATGCCATTTTAGTAAAGTACCCGGTGGAGCCTGAAAAATGCGAAAGTGACCTTTTGGCATTACTCCAGGAACTGCATACTGAAGAACTAATTGAGGTGAGGGATGAAACGGCTGAGTAAGTTCCTAAGCCTTACACATACAGAGCGTCAACTTTTCATGCAAGCTTTTGTCTTGCTGGGATTGGTTAGATTAGGGCTGTGGTTGCTACCATTTGAGACCCTACGACGACTTTTAGTAATTATCAATCAAGCAAATCCTTTAGGTTTGCGACAATATTCCCCTACCACAGACCAAATAGTTGAGGCAGTGAATCGTAGCAGCCGTTATCTCCCTGGTAATGCTAAGTGTTTAGCTAGAGCCTTAACAACGCAAGCTCTCATGAATCGATGCGGTTACTCACCTGAACTGCGAATTGGGGTTGCGAAAGGGGAGCAAGGGCAGTTTGAAGCTCATGCTTGGATAGAAAGTCAGGGACAAATTGTGATTGGTCATCTGAAAGACCTTTCTCGATTCACTCCCATGCCATCCTTTGAAGGGGGTAGATTATGAAAAACCTTACTCTCCTTAAACTTCACCGCAAACTAGCCCCAATTCTTTTCTTGCCTTTATTACTCACTACAATCACGGGCATCATTTACCGTATTGGTAACACTTGGTTTGGTATGCCCAAGAAATATGCACAGATTATGATGACGATTCACGAAGGTAGATTCTTGGGAAAAGAGCTTGTGCCTATTTATGTCTTGTTGAATGGCTTAGGAATGATTGGGCTGTTGGGGACAGGAATTGTGCTTAGTGGTGTATTTCGTAATCAACGTACTCAAGAATCAAAAGCGGTGATGAATGATGCGACTAAGTAAATTCCAGAACCTGACATCGAATGAGCGCAATCTTGGGAAACAGACTATCCTCTCATGTTTGGCTTTGGCGTTATTGTGGATACTAGCCAACATTGTTAGTGAGATGCTGGAAGAGCTTTCCTTCTTTTTGGAGCCGGTGTTTGCAGTCACCCAGTGGTTAGTTTTACGGCGATACATTCGGAATTTTGGTTTGTGGGTACTGATGAGTACTTGGGGTTGGATGATATCGTTGATTCTCATTCAGTTATTTGGCGTTGGGAATTGGATTGCAGCCGTGTTTCCTGAAGGAGAAATGGAAATAGGAGGAGTACCTATTAGGGTACAGATATTTTGGGCTAGTGTTCTAGTCAGACTTTTAGAATGGACTGTGATTGGATTGTTTCAATGGTTCCAGTTACGGCGTTTCATTGAACATACAATTTGGTGGATACCTGCAAGTGCTTTAGGGGGAGCAGTCAAAGGAGGACTGGAATTAAGTATGAAAATGGTAATGGAAGATTTCCCTTCTGCTCTTATAGGTGCATTTGGTGCATTTGGATATGCTGCCGTGACTAGTATTGTGCTGGTATTGCTATTGAAAAATCACATTCACCAGCACCTTAAGCGTCGAACATTTTGGAATTCAATTTAACTACACTGTATACATTCAGTTGCTATGCTCTGACGAAAAAGGCAGATTATGAGTGGAATTGTAGGGATTTACAATCTTGATGGTTCCCCGGTAGAGTGCGAAAAAATCGGACGCATGGTAGATGTGTTGGCGCATCGGGGACCAGATGGTGCAAATGTTTGGTGCGATGATGATTCTGTAGGCTTTGGGCATCGGATGCTATGGACTACTCCTGAATCATTATTGGAGGAATTTCCTCTAATTGACCACACTGGTAATTTAATACTGACAGCGGATGCTCGCATTGATAATCGAGATGAGCTTATATATGCACTGGAATTCAAAGATAGTCCAGCCGAGAAGATTACTGATAGCGATTTAATATTAGCTGCTTACGAGAAATGGGGGCGAGACTGTCCGGGTAAGCTAATTGGTGACTTTGCTTTTGCTATCTGGGATAAGCACAGGCAGGTGTTGTTTTGTGCCAGAGACTATATGGGAGTCAAGCCTTTTTATTATTACTATCAGCCTGGAAAATTATTTGTCTTTGCTTCGGAAATAAAAGGACTATTTTGTTTAGATGCAGTACCCCGTAAAGTCAATGAAGCCAAAGTTGGTATCTACCTTTGTCAGTTCAGTGGCTTTGCTAAATTAAAGCCCGATACTTTCTATAAAAATATCCTACGACTACTTCCCGCACACTGGATGGAAGTAAGTGAAAGGGGCATAGAATCGGATTCTTTTTGGGATTTAGATGCCGAGGCGAAGAAGATACAGCAGAATTTAAAAACTGATGCTGAATATGTCGAGGAATTCCGCCAGCGATTTACTGAAGCTATTGCCTGTCGTCTGCGGAGTGCTTACCCAGTCAGCTCTACTCTCAGTGGTGGGGTGGATTCTTCTTCCGTTAGTTGTATAGCGCGGAATTTGTTACGGGAGAAGGATAGTAATGCAGAATTGTTAACGATTTATTCCGACTGTGGTGTCCCTTCAGCAGATGAGACGGCTTATGTAAATACCGTATTAGCGCAGGGTGGTTTTAAACATCATATTGCTAAAGTTGGTAATCCCATTAGTGCTGCCCAAACTGTTACCCCTTGGTTAGATCAACCAGTACAAATGCCTACCCCAGCGATGTTGTTGGCAATTGTTCGCGAGGTCAAACAACAAGGTGCAAGGGTAATGTTAACTGGACATGATGGGGATACTATTGTTTCTCATGGTCAGGATTATCTTAATGAGCTAGTGGAGTCAGGAGAGTGGGATAGCCTGAAAAAATGTCTCACATGGCGCATTAATAACAGAAAAAATGAGTCTGATAGTCCTATCGAGCAAGAGATTGTATCTGAACTTTATCATTATGTTTTACCTTATTTTAAACAGTTAGTAAAAAGCCGGAAAATAAAAAAATATTTTCAGTCAATTTATAAACTTTATTATCATTTGTCCTTGCCTAATAGAAGAATATTAGGTATAATAAAAAGAAGCCTTTTCCAAGGACAAAACAAAATTGGATGGCAAACTAAAAATCCAAATTTACAAACTGACTTTGTAAATCATGTCAAATTAGGCAAGTTAGTTAGGTCAGAAGCTGCTTATCAAGATGCTTACTTACCTGATGAGTATTTAAATCATTATCGAGGAATAACTTCAGGAAATCTGTTAGATAGCACAGAGCAAATTGATGCTATTAGTTCAGGCTTAAACATAGAAACTCGTCATCCTTTTTTAGATAAAAGAGTAATTGAATTGTGTTTAGCAACACCAGCAAGTTTGAAGTTTTGCAATGACTTTGGGCGTGGGGTAATGCGTCGAGCAATGAAAAATATATTGCCTGAAAAAATTCGTCGCCGTAGAAGTAAGGTAGATTTTTCTGGTTTTATTATCAACAGAATGGAAAATGCTGAACGAAATTTAATTGAGTATTTATTGTTAGAGAAAAAATCAAATTTATCGAATTATCTAAATACCCCTTCTTTATCTAAGGACTATCAATGTTTAGTAAAATCTACCGCTATATATCAACAAAAAAGACGAAAAATTAGGATGATTAACTGTGCAATACATTTATCACTTTGGTTAAAGTGAATCGAAAAATTGTACTTAAATAATTTTTTGTCATTCTTTCAAGAAGTTAAATAATAGTAGGAACGAAAATGCTTTATGAAAAGATTCTCGGAATTTTTCAAGCTTTGCTGCTATATTACCATAGCAGAAAAGACAAAAGAGCAGGATGATTAACTGTGCAATACATTTATCACTTTGGTTAAAGTGAATCGAAAAATTGTACTTAAATAATTTCCTGTAATAACCTGAACAAATCAAACGACTCAAGGAGTAAACCAATGGGAATTGACATTGAAAACATGGAAAACAATATGAATAGTCTCGTCTATGAAAAACCAACTCTCAAAAATTATGGAACAATGAAGAGCATTACCCTTGGACTCGCAGGAAGTGGCGGTGATTCCATGGGGGCAAGCAACGGCGGGGTCTCTCCCTTGCAAGATGGTCCCGTGACTACTGGTTCTGCGACTGATGTATCAGGTGCTAACCCAGTTGACTCGCCAGAAGATGCCCATGACGGGGCAACTGCATTTCAAAGTGATAACTAATGTGATCGTTTGATTTTAGGGTGGGTTAGGCGACGATAATCATTAGACATTTCCGAAAAAGAATATAAAAGTCTTGTGCAGTCAAGGTTGATATTTAATTTCCGGAAAGGTCTATTTAAATTCAACCATAACTTATCAATCTGTCTTAACCCACCTACCAATACATCAAGGTTATTTTGATTCAGTACGTATTATGCTAAAAGTGTCTATAATAAACTCAAAAATCGAGCTATACAAGGGACACATACAGTAATAATCGTAAGGTGGATAATACCCACCCTATCTATGTGATTTATATATATAAAATAACAAAATAAATGTTTTTATATCAAGCTTATAGATTAAATATTCAATCAGAATTCTTGCTGTCAGAACTAATTAAAAGTGAAAATAAAACTGATATTTATATCCAAAAAAATAAAATAAAACTACCAAAGTTAGAATCGACTTCGATTAATCGTCAAAGGAAAGAAGCTTATTTTGGTGGCAACACTCAAGAAGCTTATTTACGATGGGAAGGAGTAGCAAGCCTACTCGCAAAAAACGGTGATACTCTCATAGTTAATCCTGATTCATATGACATAAATCCCCAATTATTAAGCCTATATATCTTAAGCGAAGCTTTAGGGTTAATTCTCTATCAAAGAGGCTTATTTTTACTTCATGCTAGTGCGGTAAAAGTTGGCGAACAGGTTGTTATTTTTGTGGGTTTTCCTGGTGCGGGTAAATCTACCACGGCTGCGGCATTTGCCCAACTTGGTTATACAGTTTTAGCAGACGATATGGTTGCTATTGATTTAAATTCAGAGGATAAACCAATGGTATATCCAGCTTTCCCCCAAATCAAAATTTGGCAACCAGCAGTAGAAGGACTTGGTTATGATATATCTACTTTACCTACACTTTTTCCTGGTTCCCGCAAGCGAATAATTCGGCAACCAAAAAATTTTCCTACTAAGCCCTTTCCTCTCACTCATATCTTCTTTTTAGAAGAAGGTTCCAATTTTCAAGTTAATCCCAGATTAGGAAATGATGCTTTTTTAAACCTGGCACGTTTCTTTCCCTTGCCAAGTCAACTTTTAGAAGGTAAAGCTCTTGAGCAGCATTTCCAACAGTGTTTGCAGTTAATTAATCAAATCGAGCTCTGGGAAATAAAAATAATGAAGGATTTTAATACTCTTAAAAAGCTAATTAATTGGGTTGAGCAAAAAGTAAAACAAAATCAACATGAAAAAGGTTAATCTCTTCTATAAATTAAGGGTACAAAAGATGAAAATTCACTCAATACACTTAGAACATCATTGAATTATTCTTATAAATAATTCTCAATAAATACCAATAATCACTACTGGGTCATATAACGAAACGTAAAAAAATACTTTAAGTCAGCAATATCTAAAATCCGATTTGTTTATTAAGTGTCAAATGTAGGAATAAAAATGTATCGCAAATTTGAAAATCTAATATCACCATTTAGCTCTGAAGATTTTTTCCAACACTACTACGAAAAAAACTACCTTCACATCGTCAGAAATAACGAAAACTATTACAATGCTATCCTCAATACTGACGACATCGATATCTTCTTCCAAAATAAAACCTTACAATCAAATTGGCTGAGAGTAGTCGAAAAAGGAGAAGTATTACCAGCTTATAAATGGACACATTGCAACTCGTCGATTGCCAATAATGATACTTTATTTGTTCTCTTTAACCAAGGTAAAACTCTAATTATCAATTCTGGGAATAGCTCAATTTTAAAATTAGTTAATTACTGTAGTGACTTAGAAAAAGAATTAAAATTCCGCTTACAATTTAACATTTACATCACTCCTCATAATTCCCAAGGATTTGCCCCTCATTACGATGACCATGATGTTTTCATCATGCAAACTACAGGCACAAAGAAATGGCGTTTATATAATACCCCCATTGAACTACCTTCCCGAAAACAACCCCACTGCAAAATAAAAGATAAATACGAATTAGATGAGCCTACTTTTGAAGTAGAATTAAAACCAGGAGATTTATTATATATCCCCAGAGGTTTAATTCATGATGCCGTAACTACAGATACCGCTTCGGTTCATATCACCTTGGGTTTACATCCTAACTATTGGTTTGAAATCCTGCAAGAAATCGCAGAATTAGCCGAAGAAAAAGCCGAATTTAGAAAAGCTGTTCCCAATGGGATAACTGCGGAAAATTACAAAAATAAATTCAAACAAGAATTCCTCCAACTTACTCAATCTTTAATCGATAATTTAGACATAGATGAGTTACTAGAAAGAAAATTCGACCAATATATTGCTCATAAACCCTCAGAAGACCAGAATCGCTTTACAGATTCAATTCAAATCAATAAACTTAATTTAGATTCTGTCTTATCTAAACGAGACAATATCCTCTATAAAATAGACAGAGACGAAGAAAATGTTTACTTCAAATTCTACGGTAAAAAACTAGAATTTCCTCGCTTTACCGAATTTTCAATTAATACCCTCTTACAACCACAATCTTTCGCCGTTAAAGATATTGGAGGGCTAATAACTGACGAAGGTAAAATTGATTTAGCGACTAAATTTATTCAGGAAGGTTTTTTAACTATCGAACATATCAATGCCTAAAATTAAACGCGCATTGATGTTTGTCTGGCATAGTGCGCCAACTTTAACCACTATCAAAGTCATCCTAATTATTGTCCAGGGTTTACTACCCCTTGCTTTACTTTATTTAACCAAGCTAGTTGTAGATACAATTGCTACCAGCCTCACTTTATCCGATAAACAAGCTGCCTTCAATCAAATAATGTTGCTCCTCGCTGTTGCTGGGGTAATAACATTAGTAACTAGCATTTTCCAGTCCCTGTCTCAACTTGTTAGTACTCTCCAGTCCCAACGGGTTACTGACTACATGGAGAGTATTCTTCATGACAAGTCCATGTCAGTAGATTTAGAGTACTATGAAAACGCTGAATACTACGATATGCTGCAACGGGCACAACAAGATGCTCCTAACCTCCCCAATCAAATTCTCAATCGCTTGGCAGAAATTGGTCAAAATAGTGTTTCTTTACTAGCAATGATTGGGTTGCTACTTTCTTTTCACTGGGGAATTGCAGGAGTTTTATTTGTTGTTGGTATTCCCACTGTTTTAGTGCGTCTTAAATATGCCAGAATCATGTATAATTGGCAGCGAGAAAGAACGCCTATTAGAAGACGAGCTAACTACTATGGGGGTTTGGTAACTAGAGATCGACCAGCTAAAGAAATTCGCCTGTTTAATTTAGGTCATATCTTTAGCCAACGGTTTCGTCAATTACGATGGCAATTATACCGAGAAAGCTTTGCTATTGCCAGAAGTCGTTCTGTGGCCAATTTAGGTGCCCAAGCATTTGCTGGGTTAATAGTGTTTACTGCCTATGGTTTTATTATTTATCGAACAGTTCAAGGACTCTTGACTCTAGGAGATTTAGTTCTTTATCATCAAGCATTTAAACGAGGACAAAATGCTTTTAGTAGTGTTTTAGGTGGCTTATCTGGTTTTTATGAGGATAGTTTGTTTCTCAATAATCTCTACGAATTTCTAGACCTCCAACCCAAAATTACCGAACCACCTCATCCCAAATTAGTACCGCAACCAATACAGAAGGGAATTGTCTTTAATAATGTCAGCTTTCAATACGCCACAACTACCCGTCAAGCACTAAAAAATATTAACCTGACTCTACAACCAGGAGAAACTATTGCCTTAGTAGGAGAAAACGGCTCGGGAAAAACCACCCTAATCAAACTATTATGCCGTTTATACGAACCAACTTCTGGCAGCATTACCATTGATGGCATCGATGTACGCCAATTTAAACTCGACCATCTACGCCAGCAAATCAGTGTCATTTTCCAAGACTATATGAAATATCATCTTACTGCCCAGGAAAATATCTGGTTGGGTAATGTTGTTCTTTCTCCCACTGATGACCAAATAAGTAAAGCAGCTTTTCGTTCTGGTGCAGATCAAGTCATCAATAGTTTACCTAATGGTTATGATACTATGCTAGGTAAATTATTTGACCAAGGGGAACAACTAAGCATTGGTCAGTGGCAGAAAGTAGCTTTGGCAAGGGCTTTTTTACGAAACTCCCAGGTAATAGTTTTAGATGAACCCACCAGTGCAATGGACCCGAAAGCAGAATATGAAGTGTTCCAAAAATTCCGTGAGCTAATCAAAGACCAAGCTGCGATTTTAATTAGCCATCGCTTATCCACCGTTAAAATGGCAGACCGAATTTATGTAATGGATAAGGGTTCTATTACCGAAAGCGGTACTCATCAGGAATTGATGCAGCTAGGTGGAACTTACGCATATTTATTTGAAACCCAAGCTCAAAATTATCGGTAAAAGCACAAAAAATCTATAATCATAAATATATTAAATCCGGGTGTCATAGTGAGTACAGATAACGTTTGTAAGTTATTAGCAGAAAAATATCCAGATGACTTTGCTCGTTGGTTACTAGCAGTAGAATCACCAGTAAAAGTTTTAAAAACAGAATTGAGTATCGAAGCAATACGGGCAGATTCTGTGACTTTCCTACAAACAAAGAATAGAATTTTACATATTGAATTTCAGACTTTAACTAAATCTACTCCCCCGATTCCCTTGCGGATGTTGGATTATTTTGTGAGATTGGTAAGACAATATGATGTTCCAATTACGCAAGTAGTTATCTTTCTGCAAGAAACAAGTAACGAAATCGCTTTTACTGAAGAATATGTCAATGAAATGACATCCCATCGTTACCGAGTCATACGAATGTGGGAGCAAGATTCTACAATGTTTCTTAATAACCCAGCATTACTACCTCTTGCACCTTTAACACGTACAGATTCCCCCGAACGGTTACTATCCCAGGTAGCCCAAAGTGTTGCTAAAATTTCTAGTAGGGAGTCAAGACAAGAGATTGCAGCATATACAGAGATTTTAGCAGGTTTAAAATTTGAGAAGGATTTAATTCGTAGATTTTTAAGCGAGGATATTATGCGAGAATCAGTTATCTACCAAGATATAGAGAAAAAAGGAGAAAACAAAGGAGAACAAAAAGAAGCACTTTCATTGTCTATGCTTTTGCTCAACCAGCGTTTTGGTGAGTTGGAATCATCTATTGTTGAAAAAGTTGAAGTTTTATCTGTTGAGAAATTAGAAGCTTTATGTGTAGCTTTGTTAAATATTTCTGAAATGGATGATTTGATTGCTTGGTTGGAGGAAAACGGTACTCCATAATAAATAGGACTTACGCAAATGGTACATTATTTTATTTGTTATTTATCACTCAATTAACCCTTTTCTGTCACTCTGGAAAAAGAAAAATAAATGTAGGTTGGGTGGAGCGTAGCGAAACCCAACAACACCGAGTTTTTTGGTTGTTGGGTTTCGTCCCTCAACCCAACCTACGCCTAAGCTATTTGTAAAAAGAAGAGAAGGAAAAGATAAATTTGGAAACTTGTTTTACCTATCAAAATTAATATTGTGAAACAGTAGTGGGAGCCGGAAAGCTCCGTTGATATCTGATGCGGGCAAGATGCCCGCACTACAATATTTAATATTTGGGATGCTTCCGTAGGAGAAGATAAATAAATTATCATCAATCCTTCACTCCAGGGCGCAAGCATTGCGCCCCTACTCCTTCACTCCTTCACTCCTTCACTCCCTCACTCCCTCACTCCTTCCCTCTACTACACCACTACTTCCTTATCCTTTGCCAAGAATTTTTCCAGTTCTGTCAATGCATCTGCATCAACTTTGGTTTGCATGGGACAGAACTTAGGACCACACATGGAACAAAATTCAGCGGTTTTGTAAATATCCGCTGGTAAGGTTTCATCGTGATATTCCTTAGCCCTGTCAGGGTCAAGTGCTAATTCAAACTGACGGTTCCAGTCGAAGTTATAACGGGCGCGGGATAATTCATCATCTCTATCCCTGGCACCAGGACGATGTCTGGCAATATCTGCCGCGTGAGCTGCTATTTTATAAGCAATTAAGCCATTACGCACATCTTCAGGATTAGGTAAACCTAAGTGTTCTTTAGGTGTTACATAGCACAACATTGCTGTACCATACCAACCAGCCATAGCGGCACCAATGGCTGAGGTAATATGGTCATAACCAGGAGCGATATCTGTCACCAATGGTCCCAGGACATAGAAAGGTGCTTCGGAACACTCTTCCATTTGCTTTCTGACGTTAAACTCAATTTGATCCATAGGCACATGTCCTGGACCCTCTACCATCACCTGCACATCATGCTCCCAAGCTCTGCGGGTTAATTCTCCTAAGGTTTTGAGTTCGGATAGTTGAGCTTCGTCTGATGCATCGTGGGTACAGCCGGGACGTAGGGAGTCGCCCAAGCTGAAGGAAACATCATATTTCTTGAAAATTTCAATGATGTCTTGGAAATGGGTATACAGGGGATTTTGCTTGTGGTGATGCAGCATCCACTTGGCAATAATACCACCACCACGGGAGACAATACCTGTAATCCGGGTTTTGACGAGGGGTAAATACTCAATCAAAAGTCCGGCGTGAATTGTCATGTAATCCACACCCTGTTGGCAGTGTTTTTCAATTATATGGAGAAAGTCATCGGGGGTGAGATTTTCTAAGTTACCGTGGACGCTTTCTACGGCTTGGTAAATAGGTACAGTACCGATGGGAACTGATGAAGCTTTAATGATGGCGGTACGAATTTCATCTAAATTACCGCCACCTGTGGACAAGTCCATGACAGTATCTGCGCCGTATTTAATTGCTAGGTTGAGTTTGGCAATTTCTTCATCAATATTGGAAGAGTTGGGAGAAGCACCGATATTCGCATTTACCTTACACTTGGAAGCAATACCAATGGCCATGGGTTCCAAGTTGGTGTGATTGATATTCGCGGGGATAATTAGCCTTCCTCTAGCTACTTCATCTTTAATTAATTCGACGGGGAGATTTTCTCGTTGGGCGACATACTGCATCTCTTCCGTAACCACACCTTGACGGGCATAATGCATTTGAGTAACGTTACCTTGCCCACGGCGTTTAGCAACCCATTGTGTCCGCATATTTGATTTCCTCTATAAACAGCTTCCCTCCGCTGGTATTACCCAGTCTCAGGTGTTAAGGGTGTATTCTCAGCCTGGATTCACAGGCACCCCTAGCATGGGAATAATTGTACCATTTTGATTCGCGATCGCCTGCGCTGATTTATTAGTTTGTGCGATCGATCTATATTATTCTAGCGGGGAAGTAAATTTAGTGGGGGAAGTTGGGGTGAGGGAAAAAGACTGTGGTCAAATAAGAAGTAATAAGTAATAAGTCAGGACTTAAGCAATTGTCACAATCGGTGATTGGTGCGTGATGTTACAAGTCTGATTGCTACGTTCAAATATTCTCGCAACGTCACGCACCCTACAGAAAAAATATGCCGGTTGCGTAAGTCCTAATAATAAGTAATAAGTAATAAGTAATAAGTAAGTTAATACGCAGCTAAATTGTATAAAGTAAAAAATCAGGTGATTGTAGTGCGGGCATCCTGCCCGCTTTATGTATACAATTTAGACGCTTAACCTGAACTTACCCCGGAGCATTTGTACTATACAGACCTTAAACCCTTACCACACAAGAAATATAGCTATTAGTGCAAGTATGAGCGTACCCATGTAAATTAGGCTTTTAAGGGCATATTCGTGGTATGCTCAAAAATGGGAGTTCAACGCCTCAAGTTCGCGACCCAAGACCCTTTGGCAATTTCTATCCAGCAAGAGCGATTCAAAAAATATTGAAACTCGCTCTGGTAAAGAGTTAGCTCTTTTTGATTGGGGGAACTTCAGTCTAGGATAGTACAATGGGTTGCAAAACAGAACACCTACATCAGACTTTTGACTTGTTCAATTATCCTATAAAAAAACTTATAAAAACAATAGAAATAGCTTATACACAAACCTCTTGATATCAAATGTGGAGTCAGTATAAATTACTGATGGACATTCCGTAAAAATCAAGATAAGATAATGAATAAACAAAAAAACAAAAAAACAAGCAAACTAGAGCAAGCGTCTACGCTGTTAAATAAAATCGACGACAGCAAGCTTAACCAAGTTGCTGGGGGGCACAGGTGTAGCTTTGGAGCGTGTGGGTTACCTCCGGTTACCCAGAACTGATGTAATAATGTCCGCCTAGGAATAAATTCCCAGGCTCATAAACAAAGTCTGATAAATCAGACGCTCGTAAGGCAGGAGAGCGCGTTTGAACGTGCTTGGTTTATTAGCCTTGAAATAAATTTCAAGGTGGGAATGTGGGCTAAACGACATTGGTGCAAGTTGTTAGTTTTTACGAACTCGCGGGTACCAGTCACTCAAGCAGCTTCACATAGAGTTGGTATTACCCCAATACAATACATTTGTAGGGGCGCAACGCTTGCGCCCCTACAATGGATCTGCTATAGGGCAAATATTCTAATCACATCTGTTGATGATGTAATGACATCCTTAGATGATGACTTGTAAGTTCCCGTGGTAATTTCAATTCTGGAAATCTCCTTAAATATCTAGATCCATGAGGTCAAGTTTAGAACCATAGGTCTCAATAAATTCACGGCGTGGTGCGACGCGATCGCCCATTAAAATGGTGAAAATGCGATCGGCCTCAGCAGCATCTTCAATTTCCACTTGTTTCAAGGTGCGTGTCTCTGGATTCATTGTAGTTTCCCACAGTTGGTCTGGCATCATTTCACCCAAACCTTTGAATCTTTGGATGTTATAGTTGGCATTTTCTGGGAATTTAGCAATTTTTTCTTGTAATTCCCTGTCGCTATAACAATATTGAGGTTGGCTACGTCCTCGTTCTAATTTATACAAAGGTGGGCAGGCAATATATATATAACCCTGTTCGATTAATGCCCGTTGGTAGCGATAGAAAAAGGTAAGTAACAAGGTACGGATATGTGCGCCATCTACGTCAGCATCGGTATTATGGGCACACAAACCACCAGTGCCGCAGATAAAGTTTTCATCATCCTGCACTGAAAAGTCGTAAACATATTCACCCACTGGTTCTATCTCTTCTGCACTAATTACCCGTAATCCCATCAAATCATCACTAATGGGGAGATAATCTGGAGATTTACTGGTAGGAGTTAAAAGATATGCCTCTACTTTGTCAGCATTACTATGGTGTTGCCAAATTGGGCGTAGGGTGGCAAGTTGTTCTTTACCACAGATTGTGATGGTGTAGTCAGGATGACGGGTTTGAATTTCAGCTGACGGTAGGGTTGCAGGTGGATGATAACTGTGAGTGGCAATGATTCCCAACTGTCCCAAAAGATAAAGCAGTCCATCTTTGAGTAGGGGAGAATTGGTTGTCAAAGATAGATTTCGACCCACTGTAGTGCCATCACCAAGGAAATAGCCTTGCAAGAAAGCTAACTGCATATCTTCAGATACGCTAAAAATTATGTTTGGTAGCTGTTTGTGGTGGGCTACTTTGGCTAAACCCCAGGCTTGTAACAGCCTAGCAGCAGTAACGCTATGGAAGTAAAGTTTAATTCCTTTGCTGTCTGGTTCCTGATATTGCCGTGGTGTTTCACCGAATACGGATTGAATGGCAGCTGTAATTTCTGGAATTAATTGCTGGTCTTTTTCACCCAAGTTTAAGCTTACCTGATGTTGGCTCAAGGAGCCTTCTGCAACATACCAACCAAGGAAATACATTAATTCCCTGGTAATGGGTAGGTAACGGCTAAATGCCTTATGACTATGGGCTTGGGGAACTATTTTCACATCTGCACCTAATTGTGAAAGTTCACCACTGGTAAATTCATCTAAAGGTTTATAGTCACTTACCTTACGCCACTTGGCATTTTTACTGCTGTCATCTTGTTCTAGTAATGTTTCAATTTTAGATGGCAACTGCTGGTAAACAATATTTTCATTACAACCGATGGCATCCACATAACTCATAAATTGAGATAATATCGGTCGATTAATGGCACGTTCCCAGTGACTAATGGTAATTGGCTGCTTAACACCGCAGGCCACAGCTACTTGTTTCTGGCTAATTCCTGCTATTTCCCGGGCTTTGACTAGTTTTTCCCATGCTTTTACATCCAGCATTACCCGTGGCTCATTCCACAAATCTGGACGTTCTAATTTGGCTAATACCCGTGCTGCGGCCACTGAGCGCACGTCTTCACCTTGCACATAGAGTCCCTTAGTTAACTCTGCCCGGTAAAATGTCTCTAATAAGTCTATTTGAGTGGTATTGGTTTCGGGACGGGGTAAACGCCGACTTGCTACTAATGTATCACCAACCTTAACCTCATTACCTTTTTTCAGCATTACCTGCCCATTCTCCCAAACAAAGACACTGTGGGAGGATGTAACTTTTACCGAGCGGTTGTAGCGAGTAGTCAATTTGTACATTGCTTCCTCATGTCCGTGACGAATCACAGCCTTGAGGGGACAAAAACGGGTAGCATGGGTTACTTGGTCAAAAGACATGACTTGATATTGATCTACTGCCCGTCGCCCTTCCACACAATCATCGATAAAGCGACCTATCTGTACAAATTCTGTATTCCCCGTATTATCCATGACCAGGGTTGGTTCATCCCCTGCCACGCTCATAATCACAATCCGGTGATATCGCAGTTGGGAAGGATCAAATTCTTCCCCTTTCACACCCAAACCCAAAGCGGTAATTAGGGATTGAATTTCATTATTTTTATAGATTTTTGCGTCGTCGGTTTTCTCAATGTTGAGGATTTTACCACGCAGGGGCAGGATTGCTTGGGTACGTCTATCCCTTCCTTGTTTGGCACTATTATGGACAAAAACACCGGCAGTTAAGGCAAAATTATGGCTGTTGGGTACTTCAATGTCATAAACATCCATCCGTTCTGCTAAAGGTTCGACGGAGACAACGCGGTGATTGTAGTTGGTGACGGCTTCCCGCGCTTTTGTATAACTACCAGCAAAATAGCGAGTGCGGAAAGTATGCCAGCGCAATAAAGATTTGTCTTTTAATCGCCGACGGTAGCTTTCGTATACATCTTCGTCAATCCAACCTAATTGGAGTTCTACTTCCTTTAAAGCTGCAATGGTTTTCGAGTAATAGGTTTTATCTAAGGCTTGACGACGTTTTTGGCGAAACTCCTCAGTCCATTGTTCCTTGGTTTTTTCCCTACGCCAAGCCAATAAATCTTCATTTTGCCATTGCTGTTTTGCCATTTCTGCAAGCTGTTGACGGGCTTGGGGATTATTTGCAAAATAATTGCGAACCCGTTCCGATTGTGCTAACCGATTGGCTTCATCACTCCAATATTCTTGTTGAATGCGATTTAGCTGTTCATTGTTTTCTTGGCGATAAGCTGGATTATTTTCATAAAATTCCCGCCATTTTTGTCCCATATAAGCCTTATAAGCTTCATCTTCCCATTGTGCCTTAGCCTGCTGAGAAAGAATCTGTCGCGTATCTTCCTGGCGCATTCTTGCTTTCATAAAAGCGCGAAATTCTGCACTCATATGAACTTGGCGACTTTTTTCAATTACATCTGGGCGATGCAGGGTTTTTTCAATGTTTTGGCGGTGTAATTCTAGATGTGCTTGTGCTGGTAAACGTTGGATATTTGTGGGGTTGTTATTGAGTTTATTAAAGTCCACATGATGACGATGATTTCCATCCTGGGCTTGATAAACTCCATGCTCCAAATTATAAAAATCCGCTAATAAATGGGTATAAATCCACTTATCACTCATGGGATTCCACGCCATTTCATAGCCATTCAACCCAGTGCCTCGTTCATTCTTGACGGAAAATTGGCGATTCAGTGGCATTAATGAGTCTTGTGGTGTCAGTGATGCTGCTGGTTTGTAACTACCGTCCCTTAACATAAATGGGTGATCCGGAGTACAAATTATGGTTTCCCCATTGTCTAAGGTTAGCTTCACAACCTCCGCATTTTCCTTGGTTTTACGGACATTAATAATGCGCTCTATACCTATATTCCCACTAGAACGAATGGTATAACAGAAATTCTGTTTACCCTGTTTTTCTTCCTCCATCAGTTCTTTGACAGTTAATTCCCGCCCATCAGCAAGAGAGATTTTTGTGTATAAATAAATACAACCACCTGCAGAATCGCCTTCCACCAGATAAATCTCCGATTCTGCCGGATCACGGGAAGCACAATCAGCTAATTTTCCTGGTAATGGAGAGGATTCTAACACCGATTTGCGGCGGACTAATTCCCTGGCATGACGGGCAGCTTCCGCCGCTTTGAAAGCTTGAATGGCTTTATCTAAAATAGAATCGGCAATTCCTGGGTGAAATTCTAAGTATTCTGTTAGGACCTCACCCACCAAAGAGTCTACAATACCTCGGACTTCTGTATTCCCCAGTTTAGTTTTGGTTTGTCCTTCAAATTCTGGTTCTGGGACTTTCACAGAAATAATCCCTGTCAAACCTTCCCGGACATGTTCCCCACTCAGGTTAGAGTCGCTCTCCTTTAGTTTATTCCGTTTGCGAGCGATCGCATTCATTGTCCGGGTGAGAACAGCCTTTAACCCTTCTAGGTGTGTACCCCCGTCTACAGTGCGAATATTGTTGGCAAAACCGAGAAGATTATCTGAGTAAGCATCAGTACACCACTGCAATGCAACTTCTACCTGGACTTGATTGCGCTCCCCTTGGACATAAATAATATCTTCATGTAATGCTTGTTTGTCCCGGTTAATATAGGCAATATATTCCTGAATACCCCCCTTATATTCATAGGTTTCTATCTTGGGGGTATCACTTTTAAGTAGTTCTAGACGATTATCAGTAAAAGTAATTTTCACACCGGCATTGAGATATGCCAATTCCCGCAAACGTCCTGCTAGGGTAATGTAATCAAACTCAGTGGTATTGGTAAAAATTTGCTCATCGGGCTTAAAGGTAACAGAAGTCCCAGTACGTTTTTCCTTGAATGGCTTTACTTGCAACTCATTAATCGGAATGCCCCTTTCATAACGTTGGACATGAACCTTCTTATCTCGCCAAACAGTTACTTCTATACTTTCCGAGAGGGCATTAACTACAGAAACCCCAACCCCGTGTAAACCACCAGAAACCTTATAGCCGCCGCCACCAAATTTACCTCCGGCGTGTAACACAGTTAATACCGTTTCTAGGGCTGATTTGCCAGTTTGGGGATGAACATCAGTGGGAATACCGCGACCATCATCTGTTACAGTAACAGAACCATCGGCGTTGAGATCCACCTCCACATGGGTACAATAACCAGCTAAAGCCTCATCAATGGAATTATCCACCACCTCATAAACTAAGTGATGGAGTCCTCTCGGACCAGTGGAACCAATATACATCCCCGGTCTTTTGCGGACGGGTTCCAGACCTTCCAGAACTTGAATCTGATCGGCACTGTAACTGCTCGTCATGTAAACTTCTCCTGAATTGTGGGGTGAAATCGCCTCAAAGCGAACAAAAAGTCAAAACACTCCAAGATTTTAACACAAAAGCCTTGTTGACGACTGTGGAGCAATTATATGAGAAATTTATTAAGGGGATGCACCCGGTGGTAAAGGGGGAGTTCGGGGTTCGGAGTTCGGAGTTCGGAGTTCGGGGTTCAAAGTAGGGGCGGGGTTTCCCCGCCCGGAGTAAGGGAGTGATGGAGTAGGGGCGGGGTTGACCCGCCGGTCGTGAAGGAGATAATAAATGATTAAATTGATTGTAATTTGTGGGGCAACGGCAACGGGAAAGTCGGGATTAGCTTTAGAATTAGCTAGACGATTGGATTCGATCATTCTTAGTGCAGATTCCCGTCAAGTGTATCGGGAGTTTGATATTGGCACTGCAAAACCAACATTACCCGAACAAAAGTTAGTACCACATTATTTAATTGATATATGTGCTCCCACAAACACTATGACAGTGGCTGATTACCAGGAACAGGCACAAGCTCTAATTGCATCTCCTCCTTTATCTGTCTCTAGCAATACACCCTTGTTCTTAGTTGGTGGTACTGGCTTATATATCCGTGCCATCGCTAGGGGGATGAAAATTCCTCGAGTAGCTCCCCATCCTGAATTGCGATCGCAACTTGAATCCATCGGTCAAGGTCAACTTTACACCATGTTGCAACAAGTTGATCCAACTGCTGCCCAAAAAATTCATCCCCATGACCAGATCAGAACTCAAAGAGCATTAGAGGTATTCTACATTACTGGTTACCCGATTTCTGCACTGCAAGGAGAAAATCCCCCCAGTTATCCCATCTTACATATTGGTTTAGATTGTGATTCTGTAAATATCACCAAACGTATTAGTAAACGAACCCAACAAATGATTGCAGATGGTTTGGTAGCTGAGGTAGAAAAGCTATGTCAAAAATATGGTGTCGATTTGCCTTTACTCAATACCTTGGGATACCAGGAAATCAAACAATATTTAGCTGGAGATATATCTTTACCTCAAGCCCAGGAGCTAATTGTTACCCATACGCGCCAATTTGCCAAGCGTCAACGAACATGGTTCCGAGCCTATCCAGAAATTGAGTGGTTTGATGCGGATAGCCCAGATTTATTAGATATGGCTTGGCAAAGAATACAAGATTTTTGAGGGTAAGCATGATTAAATTAGTACAGGTCGGCGTAAATAAACACATATCTTGCACTTTCTCAATAAGCGTAAGGTGGGCATTGGTGGGTTACGAAATAATAAGGGTTACAGACGATAATTTTCGCATGGGATCATGTGGTGCAAGATGTGATATCAAATCTGATAGCATCTGAATGATAAAAAACCGCAAAGACGCAAAGGACGCAAAGGAAGAGGAAGAGAGAGAGTAACTGAAATAATTCCGATACAAACGGAAACGATATGAATAAACCAACCATTTATAAAATGTCAAAGCAAGAGTTCACAATACTTTTGAATGCGTGACTTCCGCGCACCGGTACTAGCTGCTAGGCGTTGTATTCGCCTGGAGTTGTTGGATTAAGGCGCGGCATCTCTTGCCAGCTTCTACTGCCTGTCTCATTAATTCCCTACCTTGGGTAAAGTTCCTGGTTGCAAAGGCAAGGTTAGCTTCCTTGCTTAAAGAAGCTGCTTGGCTTGATTCAAGCCTGATTTGGGATTCCAGATCCATCGCTATTGCTCCTCTTGTTGATGTTCTGCAATTACAGTTTCCATATTCTCTGCTACCTAGTAGAGATCCAAATACGTGATCAAAAAATGCTTTTTTTCTTCGTATATTCACAGTAACTTTATATTACCGAAAAATATAAATATAGAATTTAGCGTAATTTTACATAAAATTAATAAGTAAATAGGTCTAATTGTCCTAGGATTGATCTATGTATTCTTGCTAAATATAAATTTGGTATGAAGCTATAATATTGTGCGATCGCATCCTACATCACGGGCGTTTAGATCCCCGACTTATTGAAGAAGTCGGGGATCTGTGAGTTCCCTTTTAAATGATTAATCTTTAGTAATTTTCCGGAAACAGTCATCATCACATTGGTATTATTCCGTAGACTTGTTGTTAAATTTCCCCATCAGCAATGCTGCTTTTAGTTTGGCATTATTTTTAACTTCCAATAGGCAAACAAGTAAAGACAACCAAAAAATCAGTATTAAGTATGAATAATAGAGGTTTATATGACAAATAATCTTAGAAAATCGAGAAAAGCTCAAAGATTATCTTTACTATTAGCTCCTGTTGTTGCCACTTCTGTATTAGCTGCATCACCCAGTAAAGCCGCTACCTTGTCTTTCTCTCAAGCAGAATTAACAATTTCTGATTTGACTGCTCAATCTTCTTTCCTTGATAGCTTAAATGAAGCAGACACTGATGCCATATCCAAGGATGAAAATGCACCAGTGGAAGTAATCAATAGCCCTGCTGCGGTAAATATTACTAACAAGATTTTAGAACCCATAAAAATAGAAACCTTTGCCATTAGTGAAGCTTTTGGTCAGAACAAAGATTATCTGGGAACTGGCAATACTAATGCCAAAATAGTTGGGAACTTCGATGTCGCTCAAGGGGAACAATTCGCTTTTAGTTTTGAAGCATTTGTAGACTTAGAAACAAGAATAGACACACCATCAATAGAGAATGCTCAAGCCAGGGCAGAGGTAGGATTCTGGTTATTTGATACTACAGGTTTAAACGAAAAAGATTTAGAAAACTTTTCAGATAATTTATTTGCAGATACTAATATTAATTTTGCCGATAGAGCCTTAGAATATTTTACTCTCGGCGCTAACTTAAATACATTGGGTAATGACGATAATATTAGTAGCAACAAGAGTGACAACATATTCTTAAATGTTCAAGAAAAAGTTGTTGATTTTGAAGAGGATAATCTCAACGAATTTACCACAGCCTTGTTCCAAGGCTCCTTGGAACGTACTTTTGACAAAGAATCCAAACTCACCCTATTCGCCACCAGGAGAACTCAAGTTAGAGTTGCAGCACCAGAACCATCTACTAGTCTGGCTTTATTAATATCCGGTGCATTAGCTGCGATCGCTAGTAATTATAAACGTAAAAAGACCCACTTTACCTCCCGTAACCAATTTTAATCATAAATAGGGTCTGCTGAATAACTTTAAAACTCTTATCTTGTAAGCACCTCAGGCTATTTTGGCAGCAAAAAGTGCAATTCCCTTACGGGTATAAGGCTTAATAATTTTGCATTGACAATTTATTGGAGTTCAAAAAAATGTCAACAATAAAGCTGAAACTGTTGCCTATTGCCTATTGCCTGTTGCCTACCCCCACCAAGGGACTTTTGTAGTTGGTTGAAAGGGAGCATCCCAATTATTGAAAAATACCTGAAGGCTAGAAGCCTAAGGCTATAAGAACAAAGCCTGCCTACGCAGGCTCGTAAATGCTAATTTATCCTGTTGTTGATAAAAAAATATGGCGTTGCATAAATGCGGGATGAATTTAAATTTTTAGCCCAGAAAAAACATTACTCCTTTGCGCCTTTGCACGCCAGTTGCTTCAAGTCGGCGGAGCCTTTCGGCAGTTACTCCACTTGGGGAGACCCCAAGACCGTACTGCCTCACCAACGCACTGGCTCGTCTTTGCGTGATATAAAAATCATCCCACTAATCAGCAACGCCAAAAATATGTTTATTGCAGACAATTTACAGCGATTTTCAGGTAAATAGACCACACCGTAGGGGTTTAGCATTGCTAAACCCCTACATGAAGATGTGGTTCAAATAGATGAAAACTGCTGTAAATCCGTACTAATACGATGTGTGTAAGATACGAGCGCCCAACTAGCCGCGTTTTTTTCAACCCTAGCAAGAAATGAAACAAACACATTTTTATTGTTTGGTTAAAAGCCTTGTTCTATAAGGGTTTGAAAATGTATTGCCTGAGAGCAGTTCAACTGGCAGCGCACCACCCCCTATGAATGGAAGAAACACTCAAAATTAAAAAGCTTGATTTTGCAAGGGTTTGGGCGAATGTTTCTTGAAAGGTTAGGGGCTAGGGAAAAATTAGCTCCTTTTTGTCAGATGACATCCTGAAAAAGTAGTCCAGGTATCTTGCCCGCTTTGCTTTATATATCAAGGGAGCAAGATGCTCCCACTACCGCATATTTTGGAAAAATTGGGATGCTCTCATGTAGCGATACCCTTCTAGGGTATTGGATAGATTATTTCTGAAAAATTGGAATACTCCCGGTTGAAAAAATCAAATTCTTCTTCTCTCCCTACTTACCCTACTTACCCTACTCCTGTCAGGAAAGTCACCAAAACCACTACTTACCATCTCTTTTTGAAGTGAGGTTTCTTGGGCACTTTCTTCTTCTGTATAGTAGTAATGGCGGGGTTCATTTTGAGTAATTACTCCATTAACTACCTGTCCGAGAACATTTTGACCGGATTGTTGTAAAATGTCCCGAGCAATTGTTGCATCGACAGAATTAACTACCCCAGGCCGTACTACTAATAACATACCATCAGCCACTTGACCTAAAATTGCAGCATCAGCCGCAACTGTTAAGGCAGGAGCATCAATAATTACAAAGTCGTAGTCGATGGCAAAATCATGGATTAATGTAGCCATCCGTTTTGAGTCTAGCAGTGAGGCTGGAGAGGGAGGAACCACACCAGCTGTGAGAACATCTAAATTATCACTGACTTTTGCAATTGTAGTTCTCACCTGACTCTGTCCGACAATCACATGACTCAAACCTTCTCTGTTAGGCAACTCCCAGATATGATGCTGAACTGGACGACGTAAATCTCCATCTACTAACAATACTTTACGCCCCATTCGTGCCATAACTAGAGCTAAATTTGCGGATACAGTTGATTTACCTTCTTGAGGTACAGAACTGGTAACCACAATGGTTTTTAACTCCTTATCAGAGCTGACAAATGTCAAATTTGCCCTTAACATCCGATAAGCTTCACTAATCAGGGAACCAGGTGCATAATTGACAATCAATCTTTGGTGAGCAAATTGAGATTCTTCTCTACCAAAAATTAATTTTTGCTCTTTGCTAAAGCAAGGAATTACCCCCAAGATGGTGAATCCAAATAATTCCCTGATGTCGTCAATAGTTCTAACGGATTTATCTGTGATTTCCAAAGCATAAACTGTTGCCAAAGCTGCCAAAATACCTAATAAGCCCGCACCCATATAGGACAGCATCGGGGAAGAAGCGGGTTCATCTGGAACTAATGCCTGAGAAATTTGGCGTGCGTTACCCAAATTCTGATTTTCTGCAATTCGGGTCTCTTGCAACTTTTGTAGCAAGAGTGAATATGTAGATTGAGCTGCTTGCTGTTTCCGTTCTAGCTCCCGTTGTTGTTGCTCTAATTTTGGTAGTCGGTTGAGCTGTTGCTTGTAATTAGCTTTCAACCTTGATAACGTTAATAATTGATTATTTAAACCTTCATGAGTTGATTTTAATTCCACTAGCCTGGAAGTAAGGTGTTGTTGCAGTTCTCCATTTTGTAAGTTCTGCTGGATTTGGGTTTGCCTGGTTCCTGTAACCTGTTGGATACGGCTTTGTAGTATCCCTCTTAATGCTGTTAAATTGTTTTGTAAACGGATGATTTCTGGATGATTGTCCTGAAGCACAGAACGTCTAGTTGCCAGTTTAGTCTCTAACTCTTGAACCTGAGTGAGTGCATCTTGCACACCTCGAGACTGACTCAGGGAAGTCGTAATTACACCCTGTTGGGCATTCATACGCAATTGGTCACGTATTACTCTAGACTGAGCCTCAACATCGGCAATTCTCCCTTGCACTTCGCCAATTTGCCTTTGCAAATTAGTGATCATTTCTACTCCTCGATTTGCTTCGATTTGCAGAGCAATAACCTGGTTTTTTTCTTTAAATTGGCGAAGTTTGACTTCCGCATTACGGACAACTAACTCGGCTGCTGGTAATTGTTTCTCGATAAACTTACGTGCAGATTGTGCTGTTAGTCTGTGAAAATTAACATTCCGCTCTAAATAGATTTGCATCAGATTATTAACCACTTCTGCTGCTATTTGCGGATTTCTATCTTTATAGGAAACTTCTAAAACATCGCTGCCCGTAAGTTCTTTAACTGTTAGTCTTTTCAGGAAATCCTTGAATCTCAGGGGTCCACCTTGGTTATCTTGAAGATCGAGTCTTTCTATAGTATTTTGCACAACAGGCACAGAAGTAATGACCTCTGATTCTGTATTCAGAGGATTACTTCTATCCCCTACTACTGGTTCTAACTTACCTAATTCTGTTCCTACCCCTGTAAGTGCAGAAACTGTATTTGTCCTTTTAAATAATAGCTTTCCTACCGCTTGATAATTAGGTTCTCTGACAACAGATAAACCGAAGACTGAGAGTATATAAACAAAAGTAAAAATAGCTAGAGCAGGTAGCCAACGCCGCTGTAAAATCTGCCAATATATTTCAAAACTGACAAAAGATTCTTGTGAGTCCATGATTTATTCTCCCCCCGCAGATGATTCTAAAATGATACATATTATCCATTCATGGTTAAATATTAAAAATCATGAATTTCATTGTTGTGGCTCTGTCAATGAAATAAAGCTGACGCAAATAACCTAACTAATTGCTAATAAATGTTGCAAAAAATGTTGATATTCAGTTGATATTCATAAATATCTAATTTTCTTAACACAACACCATAGTATTATTGCATCTATACTTATAGTATACTGCTGTAATTGCAGCAATTACTCTTTGTAAATCTTCATCTGTCAAATTAGAACCAGAAGGTAAGCACAGACCGCGTATAAATAAATCTTCTGATACAGCACCACCAATACATTCACACTCAGCAAACACTGGCTGGAGATGCAAAGGTTTCCATACGGGACGAGATTCAATTTGTTGTTGGGCAAGGCTGAGACGGACTTGTTCGGTATCCGCACCAAAAGCATCAGCATCAATTGTTAGACAAGTGAGCCAGTGGGTAGCTCTACCAAAACTTGGTTCTGGCATAAATTTTATACCTGGTAAGTTTCCCAATGACTGCTGATAAATTTGAAAGTTGCGTCTTCTGGCTGCAACTCGCTGATTTAACACCCGCAATTGACCCCGACCAATCCCAGCCAAAACATTACTCAGGCGGTAATTATAGCCGATTGATGAATGTTGGTAATGAGGTGCGGGGTCTCGAGCTTGGGTGGCTAAAAACCGGGCTTTGGCGATCGCTGATTCATCCCGGGAAACCAACATCCCCCCACCGGAAGTAGTGATAATTTTATTACCATTGAATGAGTAAATCCCCATGTACCCGAAAGTTCCAGAACTACGCCCTTTGTAGGTGGCTCCTAAGGATTCCGCTGCATCTTCAATTAAGGGAATGCCATAATGGTTGCAAGCTTCCAGAATTAGATCCATATCTGCACTTTGACCGTACAAATTGACCACCAACACTGCTTTTGGTAATTTACCCCTCCTGGCTCGCCGTTGTAGTGCTCCCCATAATAGGTCGGGATTCATATTCCAGGAAATGCGATCGCTATCAATAAAGACTGGTTTCGCACCCAGATAAGTAATGGGACTAGCACTGGCGATAAATGTCAGGGTGGAACAAAAAACTTCATCCCCTGGCTGTACACCCACTAATCGTAAAGCTAAATGGATTGCTGCTGTACCAGAACTAACAGCAGCACCATGACTAGCACCGATCGCCTGACAAAATTCTTGCTCAAATGCATCCACATGGGGACCCACCGGAGCAATCCAGTTTGTATCAAATGCTTCTTTGACGAACTCCTGTTCGCTATTACCCATATGGGGAGTTGAGAGAAGAATTGGTTTATTCATAATTCTGTATACTAATTCTGTCTACTGCCGTTCGATAGATATTCAATTTTCCAGCCAAGCAGCTATTACTTTATTTTCAGCTCAATGATGTGTGAGTCGTTCAAGTTGCTCTGGCTCAACCACGATTTCATCCCAATACTTGAAAATGGCGATCGCTCGCACTTGTGGCACGGGAATAGGATCACCGAGAACATAATGTCGTACTAGGTAGTCCACCTCATTAAATCCAGCATGGGCACGCAGAGGAGTTGTGCCAGAAAAACGAGCATTGATCTCGAAAATCTTGGGGACTCCTTGGTCAACCCGAAATTGAAAATTCAATGGTCCTACTCCCCCCAATTGTTCTGCAACCTTGCCTAGTAGGGAGTTGAAGGGAGCATCCGGTTGGACATAGGCACGATAAGTGTTGCCATCCCGTAAATCGCGCCGCATGGTGACCACAGCCTTGGCAACTCCCATGTCTACCACCACACCACTAGTATACTCTTGGTCAGCACTAGCAACACATTCCTGAATTACAGGATTTTCCACCTGGCTTAATGCTTGCTCCAATTCTTCTAAGTTCTTCACCATGTGAACACCAATAGAGCGCGCACCAGTCCGAGGTTTAACAACTAGGGGAAAATCACATTCCTGCAATAGTTTAGAAATCCCACTAGGTAATGCTGATTTGGGATAAGGAAATCCATGCGCCAGCAGAAACTCATAGGTCAACCACTTATCATCGGCAATTTGGATCACATCAGGTGGGCTAACAATTACTCGCGTGTGATATTTGGATTCTAGCTCTGACTTGTGTTGGGCATACAATAAAAGCTCTACATCTGTGCCAATCAACACCACATCAGGACGTTCTTGGTCAAGAATGCCGCAAACCACATCTAAATAAGATGGATCCGCAGCTAGAGGAACTAAGTATGCTTGGTCTGCCCAATATAATCCTACAGAACGGGGATCGGGATCTACGGCAATAATGTGGTAAGCAGTATCAGCCATTCGTAGGCTCTTGATAATGCCCTGACCTAATAAAGCACCCGCTCCAGTTACTAATACTTTCATCACACTCCTACTCCTAACCGATGTAATTGATCTCGACAATTAGCTAGCTGCTTTAGACGATGCACATCTGAACCGATGGAAACATAGGGGTTAACTTCTGTACATAGGTCTAGGAAATTAGGAAGATTACGCAGGTAAGATGTATTAATTTCTATAGCTAATTGCCGTTCCAGACTGACTTCCATTAACTCACGCATTAACTTTGTTGGAAACTCACCGTGACGTTTAGAATACATACCACCGGGATGAGCTAACACATCTATGGGGGCAAACTTCAATAAGCCGAGTGCCAGTTCAAATTCGATTTGGGCAAATTCTTCTGGGGTGAGATGAGACACATTAAGATACCCCCCTTGATAATTAGGAAAACGGTGAACACTACCTAACACTAGGTCACATTTTGCCAGAATTTCCTCGGACACATCAAATCCACCAGTAGCATCAAGTGCCTTCGCTTCACAACCTATCAATACTTGCAGTTGAGGATAAGCCTCTGCCTCTGACCTGACTTCTTGGATAAACTCTGGGAACCATTTTGTATCTTTACGCACATGTTCTGTGAAGGCTACACAACTCAAACCTTGTTGGACGGACAACTGCAGGATTTCTGAAACCCCGGCTTTGCCATCAGTCCGACTAGTATGCATATGCAGGTCACAGTTGATATCAGACCAATGTAGGTCAAGAAAACGTCTAAATTGATACCGTTGTTTAGCCGGTTTTTTCTCTATACTTTTGTGGATTGCTATAGTCATCCTTACATCTCCTTAGCATGAATGTTTGGTTTTCTCAGATTTTCTAAAGATTTCCTTTGAATTCAAACATGGTTACAGCTTCCGGGTGGTTAATACCTTCGCGCTTGAGTATTTTCCATACCGTCAAAATCATGATCCACAAATCTAATTGCAGAGATTGATTATCTACATACCAAACATCCAAAGCAAACCTTTCTTCCCAGGGAATCAAATTGCGACCATTCACTTGTGCCCAACCTGTGATTCCTGGTGTAACTTGATGACGGCGAGCTTGTTCAGGGGAGTAGCGTTCTAAATACTCCACTAACAAAGGACGGGGACCGACAAAACTCATGTCGCCTTTGAGTACGTTCCACAGTTGAGGTAGTTCATCCAAACTGGTTTTTCTCAGAAATTGGCCCAGGGGTGTCAAGCGGTGTTCATCAGATAATAACTTCCCTTCTTTGTCTTTTTCACTGGTCATGGTGCGAAATTTATAGAAAATGAAAATACGACCATCTTTACCTGGACGGGGTTGGCAGAAGAAAATCGGCTGTCCCATATTGATGTAGATGGCGATTGCTATGATCAGCATGAGTGGAGACAGAATTAATAAGGCGATCGCAGACATTACTCTATCTATAATCCACTTGCTCAATTTTTGGAATTGAAGATTAA
Organism: Calothrix sp. MO_167.B12; assembly: GCA_030066045.1. GTDB lineage: Bacteria > Cyanobacteriota > Cyanobacteriia > Cyanobacteriales > Nostocaceae > Calothrix_A. The sequence goes on along the minus strand of JASJCJ010000012.1, from coordinate 21,531 downwards.
TATGAATGGTATACATAATGAAACACCCTCAGTTGATAATTTAATACGTTGAGATTATTTCTTAATTACATCAGCATCGAAGTTTGGAGAAATATTTACTCCATCAAGAATTAACTGATTATTGTTAGCTGGCGAGTCTTTTCTTAAGTAAATTGCATAGGTAGTATCCGTTTTTTTGATATTACTATCGACCTGGAAATGACATTTCCTAAAAACTAATTTCTGATGACGATGAGTCTTCCGGTTTGGATGTTGCCACCAAACATCAGCTACAGCAAAATACTGATAAGGTTTACCAGTTTCTTTTCTAGTTATATAAAACTGGCAATTCTCAAAAGTGACATGATGAGGAAACAGAATCCTGTTCATAAAACCGTCGGCAGCACCAACTTTGAATCTAGAGTTGGTAAACTTCATCGTTGAATCTTCACTATAAATATAGAAAGGTCCATCATCAGAGATTATGTTATTACCAAATACCTTTGAGCCTTCGGAAACAGCAATATCAAAATCTCCATCTAGCAAATGAAGTTTCTCAAGTTTCACATCAACTTTTAATGTATCCCCATAACCCTTTCCATCAACTTCGATGTCAATGCCCGTAGGATTAATCTTGCCTCTAGTGGTCAAATTATACACTTCTGCAGATGAATTTCCACCTGTCAAAACAAAACCACCGCGAAATACATTAATCGCTTTAATATTAGCAACTTTTACGTCAACATTGGTATATGCAGAAATGCCATCAGCTACCGCATTTTTAAAAGTACAATCTTCAATAAATGCCTGTAATTTGCCGGGTAAGTTGGCATCGCCGTGCAAAAAAACTAAATGAGCTTGTTCTAATTGATAATCTTTATATGCTCCCTGGTTCTGAAAATTGCCGTCAAAAGTAAGACCCTGAATAATTAATGGTGCTGAGTTGAAACTTTTTGCGTATTTTGCTTTAAAGGTTCTAGTCCATTTATCTTGTTTTTTAGGTCTGGTGATAGTAGCTCCATATCCATAATAGGTAATATTTTCTTTGATATCTACGGATGTTACCAGATAGGTGCCAGGAGGAAATATAATTACCCCTCCACCTGCTTTGTAAACAGTATTTACAGCTTTTTGGATGGCTTTTGTGTCATCGGTAATTCCATTACCAGTAGCACCAAAATTCTTGACAACATTAACGATTGATTTGCGATCATTATCTGTAACTGTAACAGTATGTAACTTGTTTTTCCCTAAAATGGCATTCTTGGGATTTGCTAGTTTAATTTGAATGGTTTCATCAGCTTCATTGATTCCATCATCAATAATAGAAAAAGGAATCTTTTTACTGATAATACCAGGGTCAAAGGTTAAAGTTCCCTCTGTGAGTACGTAGTCCTGGCCACTGCCCCAATGATTATTACTGGCTGTGCCACCAGTCACCGCATAATCTACAGCGATCGCTTGTTTAGATTCAGTACTTAAATTGACGATCAAATTAGAATTAGCAGCATTTTCATATAAGTTAGAAGTACTGAGCTGAAAAGCAATTTTTGGCTGAAGTTGAGTCATGACTACTGGTATGACGTGGATGATTACCGTAATGCATAAGCCTGAAAAAAACCACAAAATCACTGATAAAAATTTGAATGGAAAATTAAAAAACATATGCCGTCACCCTAGGCTTAGTAGCTGATATTGTTTTGACACAAATGTCTTTTGGCATTAATTTTATTTATGTAAATGGGGTGAAATAAAAAATGTGTGGAAAAGCCATAAAAACTAAGTAATAAGTAATAATAAATATAGCGGCTCCCACTCAAATGAGGTTGTACTAATAGCCAGCAGTCAAGAAGAGACGCACCAAACGCGGAGAGGGGGAGACGCACTCCTCCACCGATGTGATGGGGGCTTGAGGTGCCCACCAATCGGGAGCCATCAAATCGCAGATTTTGATGGGGGAGGATGACCCTTGGGGCTTATCGCCCCGGACACGGGGCACCGGACACAGAGCGCTCCGCGTCTCCGTGTCCCCGCGTCCCCGCGTCATCCGGTTGACAAGCCTTTCAGCTTCAAGTATGTACCTCACCAGATAAAGAAAACCTTTAACCACAGTCTTTTTCACTCACCCATGTAAATGTATTTAGAAGTTGCCAAACTATGAGCCATAAATGTCATGAGAATCTACAGAATCTAAGTTGAAAATTTTATGTGCAGCCAATTCCCAACTCTTGATAGTAATTTGCAAGTCGTTGGAAAACAAGTCGCTCATCATATTCAGCTTCAACCCTTTGGCGACTAGCTTTCCCATAGGCTTGCCGCAAGTCAGGGTCAGATAGTAGTACTCCCAAAGCATCTGCTAGTTTTTTTTCATTTCGAGGTGGAACAATTAAGCCTGTTTTCTGATTTACTACTGCTTCTCGACAGCCGCGAATATCCGTGGCCACAACAGGTAAACTCATGGACATTGCTTCTAGGATAGAACGGGGTAACCCTTCATGGGTAAAGGTAGGCAGGGTGAAGATGTCAAGAAGTCCTAAAAGCTCCACTATATCTTCGCGCTCCCCTGTAAGAGTTACATGATCCTCGATTCCCAGGGTGTGAATTCGTTCAACTAGTTCCAGGTAAAAAGGTTCAGGATCGCTACTGAGTTGGTTACCAATAATCAGAACATGTAGATTAGGAAACTTTGGTAATAACTTAGCTACAGCTTCAATTAGGTATCCACTACCTTTTTTACGAGTCAAGCGCCCAATTGTGCCAATAATTAAGTCAGCAGTATCAGGGATACCTAAAGAACTCCGTAATTGGTTTTGATGATCCGGGTTGAGGCGATCGCGTTGAAAGCGGTCAATATCGATACCATTGCCCAGGTAACGAATTTTATCTGGTGGACAAAGACCTAACTTTTGGCTTGTGGCAATATCCTCGTGATTTTGGCTCAAGATCAAGTCAGTTAATAAACCACTAATTTTCTCAACAGTAAAGTAAAAACGGTATTTGCTAGGGGAAAATTGGTCATGAAAGGGGAAACCGTGGGCAGTGTAGACAATTCGTTTGACTCCAGCTAGTTTAGCTGCAATGCGACCCAAAACAGCAGCAATTGGAGTATGTACATGCACCAAATCATACTGATTCTGTTTGATTATTTTTGTTAGTTGATAAATAGTTTTCAGATTCATAATTGGATCAATCTGACGGTCAATCTGAATGGCATGGATAACATACCCTTGCTTTTGTAATCGCTCAACTTCTGGTCCTGGAGAAAAAGCTATGTCAACTGATAAATTACGAGACAATAGATAATTAATTTGTGGTAACAAAAGAATTTTAGCTGTAGTTCCAATTGCACAAATATGTAGTATTCTCATTTGAATTAACCTGTTTTTTGTACTTCAGTGTTTGACTTTTGACCAAAAAATAGACTGGATACAAGTCCCCGGATTTATCCGTGGAGAGGAAAAAATGTTTTCCTTATTTCATTAGCCCTTCGACTCATCGATAGGGTAATACTTTTGACTTTTGACTTTTGACTTTTGACTTCCGCTCAGCGGTTGACCTAATCTTGTTCATCTAGCCATGCCTGGAACATCAACACATCCCATAAATAGTATTGCCAGTTGCGATCGCCAGATAAATGCTCTGCCCACTTCTGTTGGATTGGCTGGGGATTAAAAAAACCGTCTCTACGCAACCGAGTTTCATCCAACAGTGCTGCGGCCCAGTCTCGCAAAGGACCACGCAGCCAGCTATCAATGGGAATACCAAACCCTGATTTGGGACGCTCAATCAGTTCCGCAGGTACATAATTGTATAATACTTGACGTAATAACCACTTACTCTGCAAGCCACGAATTTTCATGGATAGGGGCATACACCAACCTAATTCCACGACCCGGTGATCTAACAGTGGTACGCGAGCTTCCAAGCTCACTCCCATGCTGGCTCGGTCTACTTTGACGAGGATATCATCCGGTAGGTAAGTTATTGTATCAAGATAGATTGCCCGTTGAGTGAAGTCTGGTAACTGTGCCCAGTTTTGGCGATCGCTTAAGATGGTCAAGGGCTCAGAGCCACCTACAACTAATGCTTCTGGGTCTTTCCAATGAGATACTAAACCCATATACATGGTTTCAGGATTCTCAACTGCCAAAACTTCGGCTAGCTTGTGTAGATGATCGCCAGGGGTAGGTGGTTTGAGTTTGGCTGGCATGAAGGCACCAAAGTTACTAAAAACTTTGTTCCAAGTTTGGGGGGATAAGCTAGTTAAGGCAAGTGCGGCAGCCTGTTTTACCCCTCGAGGCATCCAGCCCGTCTGCTGCCAAATGCTGCGACCCCAAAAATAGCGGTTGTATCCGGCAAAGACTTCATCCCCCCCATCCCCTGAAAGACTAACGGTGACATGTTGTCTGGCTAATTGAGATATGAGGAAGGTAGGAATTTGGGAAGCATCGGAGAAGGGTTCATCATATAAACTAGGCAGCTTGGGAATCACAGCCATTGCCTCTTTTGGTGTCACATAAAGTTCTGTGTGGTCTGTTCCCAGGTGTTGTGCTACAGCCTTGGCATACTTGGCTTCATTGTAGTCATCTTCATAAAAGCCAATAGTGAAAGTTTTTACTGGTTGGTTACTTTGACTCTGCATAAGGGCTACTACAGTGGAGGAATCAATCCCTCCAGAAAGAAAAGCACCTAAGGGGACATCGGCAACCATACGCAATCTAACTGCGTCTTGCAGTAGTATATCTAGCTTTTCCACTGCTTCTGTTTCTGAACCCATAAAGGGATGGGCAATACCCGATTCTGCAACTTTCTTGAGGGACCAGTATGGTATTGGCTCTGGGTGAGTATTAGTGCTGCTGCAAGTGAGAACTGTTCCTGGTGGTAACTTATAAATACCTTTATAGATAGAATAGGGTGCAGGTATGTAGTTATGCCGGAGAAACAGTGCCAAAGCATCGCGATTGATTTCTGGTTGGAAAGCGGGATGGGCTTTGAGGGCTTTCAATTCCGAGCCAAACAGGAAAATTCCTTGATGCCAACCGTAATAGAGAGGCTTTTCTCCCAAGCGATCGCGTCCTAAATGCAAAACTCGCTCTTGACGATCCCACAGGGCAAAAGCAAACATACCATTAAACCTCTTGACTGCTCGAATCAGCCCCCATTCGCTAAAGCTAGCCAGCATCACCTCAGTATCAGAATGACCCCGAAAGCGGTGACCTAATCGCTCCAGTTCCCGTCTTAACTCTAAAAAATTATAAACTTCGCCATTAAACACAATCACATAGCGACCATCTGCGGATACCATAGGTTGATGCCCTTCTGGGGAGATGTCAATAATGGCGAGTCGTTGATGTCCCAAGGCAATAGGGTTTTGGCTGTCTACCCAGATGCCACTATCATCTGGTCCCCGGTGATTGAGAGCATAGGACATCTTATGAATTACAGAGTCCATATCCTCAGTGGAAATTTCCCGGGAAATATTTAAAAAACCAGTTATGCCACACATTTATTAGTACCTCAAAAGTCTTCTACGTCGGTTTTTTGTCCCTTGAGTCACATTCCCCAGAGAATTACTTTCTTTTAAGGCGGGTGTACTCAATTTGGCTATGGTAATCAAATAGAACCAAAATATAGGTTGGCGCAACACGTAGTGAAACATACTAAATCCTACTAAGGAGATCACAGCTGCGACCATAACAATTAATTCGTTTCGCCAGGCATTCCAGCCTAACCATACTAGTAGGGCAATATAGCTAATTACACCAACAATTCCAGAACTTCCTCCCCAGTCTATAAATGTGTTGTGCGCCTCAAAACTTAAAAATGGTTCTTTAATACCCGAGTGACCACCAGGGCCAAAACCAAATACAGGGGAGTGGAATATGGCAGCAATTCCATTTATCCATAAGTTGAGACGAGTGTCTCCCTGAGAGCTTTTATTATATACACCGGCTACAACAAAATTTAGTTTTTCATAAATAACAAACGTTAATATTACAAGAATTATCAATGCACATAAGCCCATAATCTTTTTATATACAAGAAAACGACGATTGTTTTTCTTATTCAAAAAAGTTTTTAAATGTGCTTGTTCCATTATCAAAATAATTAGTGCAATAATGCCGATGCTCCATCCAATTATGAGTGCATCAGAATCAGTTTCTTTGCCCATAATTAAACAAATAATCAACAGTGAGATATACCATATTTTTGTCCATTTATTTTTACTAATATTGATGAGATATAAAGTCCAAAAAGGAATTATGCTCAATAATAGACCTAACTGGTTAGGATTCTTAGACCAACCTGTAAATCTTATCCCACCGTACCAGGGAGTAATTAATGGTAAACTAGAAGGGAATAATATTATTATTAATAGGGATATTATTGTGAATGAGATAAAAACTTTAAGTAACTTTTCCAGGTCTTTTTTAGACATTTGTGAATTAACAAAAATCATCGAAAAAACAAATGCCAAGGTAAAAGCCTGAGCATCATGGGAGAACTCAGAAGATGTCAGCCCCATTGATTCTGCTATTAAGACACCCACAGTCATGGAAGTCAAGGAAACCATCCAAAACCAAAACATTACTTTTGTAATGGGTGTTATTACATGACCTCCAAGAATCAATAGCTTGATTACTAAAAATAACATCCAAGCCAACATCATAAAGTCCCCTGGTCCGAGAGGAAAAAATGTCAGCCTTAGTTGAGTGGCAGTTGTGAGTGCCATTGCTATGGCAACCCAAATAATTTCTAAGTTTGTCATTTTCACAGCATCCTCGAATGATTAACGCTTAATTTTACGTATATACAAAACAAACGAGTACACCTCGGCGTAAATAAACCAACCATTTATAAAACGTCAGAGCCAGAAAACACAATACTTTTGACTTTTGACTTTTGACTTTTGACTTCCGCGCAGCGGTACGAGATACTTTTTTAGGCGTTGCATAAATGTGTGATGAATTGACATTTTTTGTTCAGCGTAATTGTCGATTATTTGCGCCTATCCTGCTCCAAGCTGCTCCACATCTAATACGTGAAATAAAATTCATCGCACTAATCAGCAACGCTCTTTTTTGTTCATTTATCGTAATAAGCAGATCAATGACCGCCTGTAATATTTGATCAAAGACCATAAGGAAAGTAAGCGCCATTCAAAAAAGGTTATGTATCCAGATTTCCACAGCTTTTGATATATCTGTGATTCAGCCTTTTTCCCATTCAAAAGATTTTTGGTTTGTCCACCAACTCCGAAAGGTTCCTTGAAGTAATACGCTCCTGTAAAGTTCAGAACAGCAGCTTGAATACCTGATAAGACAATTTCCAGCCAGAGGAAATAATCCTGAGAGTATCTTAAGGAGGGATTAAAGCGTTGTTTGATGCTGCGCTTAACCATCACAGAAGAAGTGCAGAAGGCATTAGATAAAAGAATTTTATTTCTATTTATCAAACTAGCTGTAATAGTTTCTGGTATTTCATTGTGGTTTAGTTGTAGATTTCTTGTTTTTTTGACTATAACTCCATGGCCAGATAAGGCAATTTCCGGATGTTCGAGCATCCACGAATACTGAACAGCAATCTTTTCCGGATGCCAGCTATCATCAGCATCAAGGAAGGCAATATATTCATGAGATGCTGTATCCCAAGCTGTATTACGGGGAACAGCAGGACCATGGTTTTTTTCTAAGGCAATAACTTTGATCCAGTCTTTGCCATAATCTTGCTGCAGTTGTTGCAAAGTTTTTAGGGTCTCATCTCCACTGCCATCATCAACCAGTATGACTTCGGCAGGTAGAAGAGTTTGTTTAGCAACCGAGTCCACGGCTCTACCTATGGTGTCAGAGCAACGGTAGCAAGGTATAATTGTGCTAACTGAAGCTTTCATATTTCCCAATCCTGGTTAAACGAAAAATCAAGAATGTTAGAGGTTCACTAATATTGAAATACCGAATTACTCCGGTTTAGCGTGTTCTCTGCTTAAGTTAAGGGTAAATTTCTACAGTGCGTAAGTTGTAGATATATATTCTCTAGGTTTTTGGCGCTAGCTTGAATATTGAAACAACTGTGTTCAACCAGATTCAGAGATTCTATCTGAGTATTCCTTGATACATTATTTGTAGCTAATACTACTCCAGCCCAAGCATCTGCGGATTGGGATAGGGACATTCTTTGCACTAATGGCTTGATCAAATCTGCTTCCCTGGTAATCACATCCGAAAAAATACAGGGTAGTCCTGCTGCCTGTGCTTCTAATAATACTAATGGTAAGCCCTCATGCCGAGATGGTAAGAGGAAAACATCCATTGCACCCAGCATTATTCTGGGAACATCCGAGCGCGAACCTGCAAAGATAACTTTGTCGCTTAAACCCATCTGCGAAACTTGTTGAGAGATTTCTGGTTGCAGGTAACCTTCTCCTAACAGCAATAATTGCGCTTTTGGTTCTCGTTTGGCTATTTCTGCGAAAATTTCAATTAGGAATTGATGATTTTTTTGGGGGTGAAATCTGCCTACATGACCAATAACAAAAGCATCTGCGGGAATATCAAATTCCGCACGTACAGCTACGGGATCGACAACATCCTGGAAAGATGTGAGGTCAATGCCATAGTAAAGAATCTGCCGGCGCGGGTCTGTTTCCCATTCAGCACCGAATAAGTCGATTGCAGCTTTATGACTGCACCCCAAACCGAGGGTAGCGTGTCGATCAATCCAGGATTCAGTTAATTTGAGATACAAGCGCCGATACAATCCGGCGTTCACTTCCCGGAAAAAATTATCATTATGACTGTGGGCAATGCACAAGGGAACTCCTGCTTGCTTTGCTAGACGAAGGACATAGCCACTGAAATGGTGAACGTGGCTGTGAACAATGTCATAGGGACCGTAGTCCCGGAGAATTTGTTTGAAGTTAGCAGCATAAACCCACGGAAGCCAGTGTTGTAGAGGACAGGGAATAATTCGACTTCCCAGGGCACGAATTTCATCATCGTAAGCGCAAGGTTCTGAAGTATTCACTAAAAAGTCCATCTGGAAGCGATCGCGATCCATGTGTCGCAATATGTGCATTAACCAAGTTTCAATTCCAGCCCTGACCATTCCCCCAACTACATGGAGAATGCGGATGGGACGCTGTGTAACCAAGTTTTGATTCAGATTTTCTTGACCTGCATCTTTTAATTTCGTAGAAGTCCTCATTTTACTACCTCCTAATTTTGTTGTTTCACCACTGAATGTGGTGGGTTAATTTTGTGTAGGGCATGAACTATCACCCCTAAACTAAAACTTACTTGTATGATTGCTGCCACGATTAGGGCGATCGCAGCTCCTTTTAGCCCCAATCTGGGAATTAACCACAAACAAGCGAGTGCTGATGTACCCGTAACCACAGTAAACAAAGGCATTTGAACCCGAAAGTACCTAGCAGAGGTCATTCCATAACCCAGGAAGGAAGCTACATAACCAATACCAGCAGCTACCATCAGCCAAATAAACAAATTTCCTTGCTGGGCATATTCAGGTTTATAAACCAGGGTGAGAATTTGCCGACCTGCAACCAAAGCCAATAAGATAGCCATGCCACCTAAGAAAGTAGCAATTCCCACTAACTTGACAAGTATGGTGCGGAATGCAGCCCCATTCCCCGCTGCATAGTATTTTGCCAGTCGGGGACTTACTGATTCTCCCAGAGCATTGATGATCATCTTTCCTACTAGCATTAGGTAGGCGAGTGCTGCAAAAATACCCAACTCCCGCTCCCCTAAATAACCAGCGATGATGTATCGAGGAATAGAAGTATTGAGGGAAATCAGCATCATTACAAAACCCATAGGAAGAGCAAGCCATACCAGTTTCCAGAGAGTTTGCAGGTGCCAACGGGGCTGTAATTCCCTGTTTTGAGAACTGTTGCTGCTGAGGATATATCTGCCATTACGAATGTCATACCCAATTAAAACCGCAGCCCAGGCAAAAACCAAACCCAATACACCCCACACCAAGTTACCTGATATGTAGACCCCCATAGCCAGAAATATTAGGGATAAAGGACCTTTTATCATCAGTGACATTGCCATACGATCCATTCGTTCATGCTGCTGGATGAGTCCGTAAAACACATCACTAATGGACTCAAATGCCTTTGCTAACCCCACTAACAAAATAACTAACGATGTTTCCCAGGCATACCCAGAGATGATAGTAATGGCTACAATTACTACTAAAGCTAGAACCGTACTTAACAACCTCAATCCCAAGTAATCACTAAACAGATATTGCTGTTTAGCGTCTGTTGCTTGGACTGCTCTCAGTTGCAAATTAGTAAACATTATTACAGGTGCGGTAATAGCCAAGCCCAAAGTAAACTTCCCTACCATTTCCGGGCTGCCTAGCTTTGCCAGCACCACAAGCATTCCCCACTGGCAACTTGCATAGATAGCGTTACCAAGGAATGTCCAGGAGAAGTTACGACGTAATGTTAGTGGTTTAGCCTGTTGCATTTTTTCATTGGTATAAATAATGGAAACTACACGCTTTTAGGTTCTAATTTTCCTAACAGATTAACTACATTATTGGGCGGACTGGCAGTGGGATTTTTCGGTGCCGCAGCAGGCAAGCTATGTTGGAAGTATTGTGGTTGATATCCCGGAACTATCTGCTCGAGTAAAAATCGAATCGAATTGATATCATTTCTCAGTGCTGCTTGACACAAATTATCTACAATCGCCCCCAAATTATTTGCAATCATGCCACTGGCATTTTTAACCACAAATAGTTTTTCATGTTCAGTTGGTTCGTATTCTTCTCCTTTGATAAACAATTCCTCAAATAATTTTTCCCCTGGACGCAGTCCTGTAAAGGCAATCTCAATATCTTGGTTGACTTCGTATCCCGACAGACGAATCAATTCTGCTGCCAAATCAACAATTTTCACTGGTTTGCCCATATTCAACATTAAAACTTCACCACCGTGACCAAGAACTGCTGCTTGCAAAACCAGTTGCACTGCTTCGGGGATAGTCATGAAATAACGGCGGATATCGGGATGGGTGACTGTAACCGGACCACCTGCGGCGATTTGTTTTTTGAAGGTGGGAACTACACTACCACGACTACCCAAAACGTTGCCAAAACGCACAGCTACATAAGAGTTTCCACTTTCTCTTGCCGCTTGCAAGACTAACATTTCCGCAATTCTCTTACTTGCACCCATGACATTGGTGGGATTCACGGCTTTGTCTGTGGAAATCATCACGAAATGCTTAACGTTATGTTCCCGTGCCAACTCCACTAAATTTTTGGTGCCAATCACATTATTGGTAATCGCTTCTGGGGAATTTAACTCCATTAAGGGCACGTGTTTGTGTGCTGCTGCATGGAAAATGACATCTGGTTGGAATTCCTCGAATGCATTCTTTAACCGCCCTCGAAACCGAATATCAGCAATAAAACCCACCAGTTTGGGGATGTGAGCTGCATTCTCTGCTTGCAGTGACAATACAACTTGCTTTAACTCTTGTTGGATGTTGAAAACAGAATTTTCTCCATGTCCCAATAACACTATTTCTGCAGGTTGACACTTACAAATTTGCCGACAAAGTTCGCTACCAATTGACCCACCAGCACCTGTAATTAGTACTTTTTTCCCTTGGAGGAATGCCAAAACTTTTTTTATATCAGTCTGTACGGGTTCTCGTCTTAATAAATCTTCAATTTTGACATTACGGATACTATCTAAACGGACTCGACCATTGAGAATTTCATGTATTCCCGGTAAAGTGCTGGTTTTGATGCAATTGACTTGACAAATATCGAGGGTTTCTCGAATTACTCGTCCTGATACCGTCGGCATGGCAATGACTGCCTGATGAATTTCTAGAGATTTACTAATCTCAGGAATTTGGAAGCGATTACCAACTACAGGAATACCCCGAATCCGTAAGTTTAATTTGTGTGGATCATCATCAATAAAAGCAACTGGATAAAAACCTAACTGGGGATTTCTTTGCATTTCTTCTACCAGGGAAACCCCTGCACTACCAGCACCTACTACCAATACTCGCTCCCTAGATTGACATTCTGTGTGTTTCTGACAGGTTCTGTCTAATGCTCTGACACTAAAACGTAATACTCCAATGGCAACGAAAGCTAGCAAACCATCAATAAAAGGTAATGATTTTGGTAATTTATATATGACAGAATTTGGCATATAAGAGATGACATCAAATAAGAAGGTTTGGATGATCACAGCAGCCATCATCAACGTCCCTATATATGTAAGTTCTTCAATATTTGCATAGCGCCAGTAACGACGATAAAAGCCACAACACCACAGTACAGTCATTTTGACTGTTAAAAATAGTATTGCCGCGTAGATAATTTCATGTTTGTATGTGTCTAAGGTAAAATGACCATCATGACGCAGCAACAATGCCAAAAATGGTATGAGCAAAAACGTAAATATATCAATAATAAACCAATGCCTATTCCTGAGATTTACTAACTTTTTCAGCAACGATTTAGTTGATGGTTGTACTTTATTTCGAGACAGAAAAAATAACAAATTCATAATTAAACATCCTCTCTATTCATGATTGAGCAACATATTCCCAGAAAAATATACTTTTGAAAATAAATAAATAATCAAACAAATCCAGTTTTCTAATATATTTCTGAGATTGGGAGTAAAACATCAGCCAAATGCAGTTACCTGACCGATGATAATTGGTAAGGCATCCAGGAAATATCCACTGTTTAGCTAGCGCACACAGGAAAATTTATTGGTTTGACTTGAATTAGGAATTAAGGCTCTAATTAAAAGACCTAGTTGTAACAAATAATTTTATCTGAACAAACCTAATTCTATCTGAAATCAATTCAGACACAAGATAAATATTTATTGTGACTAAAGATGTGATCTTAATTTCCTTGATTACAGGATTAAACCTGATTGGTATTGAGAATTCTAGTTTTTTATATGGCTTTGGGATTACTACCTTAAGTCACAATGACACATCTGAATAATCAGCAACTCCAGGTTTCAATATGAAAGATGGTGATGAACTTATCCCACTAATCTAAAAATGTCTATTTTACCCAGTCTCATGTGCTGGTAAATCTTGATTTTGCGTTTTATCTTTTCATATAGATGAATATTGATGCCGCAAATTCTATTACTGGGATAGATTCATACTTTTATTATACGCTATATCAGAATTTGATACTCTAAGTACGAGCCTCAAAATTGATTAAATTTAACCTGGTTCACTTACTCTCAGGCTTATTATTATCTCATTGATTAAATTTGATTGCTATATTGCATTAATTCTGATGGGTGGAAAAATTTAGCAGTCAATACTATTTATATCATTTTGCTTATCTTTGAAATCCACATCCACCATAAATAATGCTAAAAGCCACCAAGAAAACTAGCCATCGAGTATATCAAATATATATGTTAGAGATATATATAGTGAAGTAAATAGTAAGTTTTGAATATATCAACACACACAATAGCCTGGTACATGCACACCCTCCATTCTCGATAATTATTATTTGACAAACAAATATTTATCCCTATTTACAATATTTTCGACTGAACTTGAAATACGGAATTCAGCTTTGAAAGTCACAAAATATCACATGATAGTGGCAAACTAAATTGAACCACTATAGTCTTCAATCGAATGCTCAGATAGTGAAATTGTCATTGGCGATCGCTAGGTAATTTTTATATAGTGTCTATATTAATTACCTGAATTACTTATAACAGTTTTTCTGCTTAGGTTCTACTCAATTTCCAGTCTTGGCATACCAAAATATAATTTCTCTGTAAACATGAGCTTAATACAATGGGTAGGGATCGCAAAAACGACCAATAAGCAGTTGGTCTTCATGTAAAGCAGATAAGAATCATAAATAAAAAATTGTGCAGATTTCTATCTAGGGTGTCTAGTCAATAATTAAGCGCACCTTTACAGAGATAAATTTCCTCGTTAGATATACATAAGTTAATAAAAAATGTTAATAAATGATAACAAAATATCTAGTCAGGATAAAAAACCCCGTAGGCAGCTTTCTATCACCAACGGGAAATAAGCTATTAAGCGTCTAAATTGTATACAGAAGGCGGGCAGGATGTCCGCACTACAATTACCTGATTTTTTTACTTGATACAATTTAGCTGCGTATTAACTGAGCTATTCCTTAAGAGCAGAGTTACTGGTGGCACTTGCCACCCACAAGGAATCGAAAGAGTTGATGGAGTGAGGAGGTGATGAGTTTAACAGCTCTCTTTCATTCTTGGTGGTGTGCTTTTTGCAAAGGAACTCTTAATTCTTTCAAACTATAGCATTTTTCACTTGCATGAAATACAAATTTTTTCTCAGCATTTTTCTCTCTGCTCTTTTTGGGGCATCAACTACTGGGTTAGGGAACACTAAAAAATAAATGGCGTTGCTGATTGAAAATATGAATCTCACGCAGAGGCGCGAAGGTACAGAGAAGATTATTGTTTTGCATACTCCAGAGAATAGAAATCTGCTATTTTTACTTATGTGTCGAAATATTAAATAGTTCATCTTTTTGTATTAAAATATAAAATAGGTTAATAAAATTAAATTTTCACTTCAACTTTATATAATCTTTATGTAAGTTTTAGGGCTATATATACTGAATTTAGGGAATGATAGCCAATCCTGAAGAATAGACTGTAAGTATTTGGTAATAGTCATTAGAAATGATTGTCAATGGCAAATTTGTTTTTTATTTGTTATACGAAAAATTTAAAGTATCATCAAAAACACTATAAATTTTATGTAAAGTTTCTGGATTATTTGTAAGTTTGTGTTGAAATTCTGAGATAATCTTAATTAACAGAATAATTTTCGTGGTGAATTACATCACAATGTCTCGCCCATTACAAATAACGATTCATGAAACGGTCTCAGAATTAGAAAAATTACTCAAATTCACTACGACAGCCAGTAAAAAAGAACGGTTACAAATGCTCTACTGGCTGAAAATTGGCAAAGTTAAGACACGTCAAGAAGTAGCAGAACTCCTTCATCGTAGTGAAGCAACTATTACTAGATGGCTGAAAAGCTATAGAGAATCTGGTTTGACTGCCTTGTTAGAAGATAAGCGCCCACCGGGTAAGCAAGCAGTAATTTCAACAGCAGCGATTGCAAAATTGCAAGAACGTTTACAACAACCGCAAGCATTCAAGACTTATAAGGAAGTCCATACATGGCTGGAATGCGAGTGTGGTGTCAAAGCATCCTACAAAACAGTTCATAAACTTGTACGCTACAAGCTAAAAGTCAACCTAGTAGGCAAAAACAACGGGACAATTAAGTCAGATATAAAACAAACTTTTCCCCCTAGTCAATAAACCTCATCCTTTGGTAAGTTCAATGTAACCTTTGGGGAACATTCCCCTTGGGCGGCTGTCTCTGACAACAGAGCATCGCCTCCCATGAGTGAAGGCAAAAACACCAAATCAAAAGGTTTGCTTGGAGAGACTGAGATCTAATTGACCATCGAAGCCCCATTCCATGAGTTTAGGATTTATTTACGGTAATTAACTAAACGTGAGTTCGGAGTTCGGAGTTCGGAGTTCGGAGTTCGGAGTTCGGAGTTAAAATTTACCTGAGTTCTGTCGAACTCACACTGATTTACTAAGTTTAGGTTAATTGTTGAGTTTATTATCAACTATTTGGGAAGTGACTCCTCACTTGAATTGTACAAATTCTTGATTCATAAGGGTTTTAGCATCAAAATTTCGTCGAACTCACGTTAACTAACGGTATTATTTGTCTGCTAATTTAGATATCAGGTTTTGGGGAAATCCTGAATCTGGTAGCAAGATTGCTTTACCGAGAGAATATTTGTGTTTTATATACACAATTCAAATTTATATAAATAACCTGTGATATTCAATATCAATTTCGGTAAAATCTATGACGTAAAAATGAAGCGTAGATTTCCCTTTTCTGAAAAGTTCTTTCCTGGAAAATACAAGCATCCCATCAGGGATAATTCAAAATTAAAAAAATCTAAGTAATCTTACTTGATTATACTGATTGGTGATATACTATGCAAGCGATCGCTGCTAACTTTATCGAAAAATTGCGAGAAAATATTTGCTTAGCTGTCGATGGTGAATTTACTAGATGAAAACCTACGATTGGATTATTGTTGGTGCAGGAATTACGGGTGCTGCCCTGGCTTATGAATTAGTCAAACAAAATTTTTCTGTACTTCTGTTAGAGGAAGATAGTATACCTAATAACGCTACCCGTTATAGTTACGGTGGTTTAGCCTTTTGGTCTGGAACTACACCCCTAAGCAGCCAATTATGTGAAGAGGGAATTGCCCGTCATCGCCTCCTCTCTACAGAATTAGATGCTGACACTGAATTTCGGGAGTTAGATTTACTGTTAACTATTCCTAAAAATAGCGATCGCCAAGCCATAGCAAATAGCTATAATCGTTTTGCGAACCCTCCCCAACTACTAACCGTTGCCGAGGCTTGTGAGTTAGAACCACTGTTAAATCGGCAAGCCATATCAGGCGCTTTAACTGTGAAACATGGTCATATCCATCCCCAAAAGACAGCACAAGCTTACATCCAAGCATTTCTCCGTGGTGGGGGGACAATGCAAATTACTCGAGTACAACAGCTACAGTCTATTTCCTCTGTCAATGACGCTTTATCTACCTGTACGGGGGTGAAAACAACCTCACAGACATATCATAGTAGTAATGTGGTGATATGTGCGGGGGGGTATAGTCGCCAACTATTAAAAGCATCGGGGATCAACGTTAAACTGTATTTCACCCATGCAGAAATGATTGCAACTTTACCTGTAGATATCAAATTGCATACCTTGGTGATGCCAGCACAATTAAAACGCTTCCAGTTAGAAGCCGATTCTACCACAAGCGATCGCCCGTGGAAAGAACCCGGAAATCAACCAGCACCGCCAATTTTAGATCCTGGTGCGGTGCAATTCTTGGATGGGAGTTTACGTTTAGGTCAAATAAGTCGCACCCTTACAGATCCGTTTGCAGAGGTTGACTCTAGTGGGAGCGAAACTGCATTACGTCAAAGTATTGGCGAAGTCTTGCCAGTGCTAAAAGATATACCAGGAACTTGGCATCATTGTTTAGTGGCATTTAGTCAAGACAGCTTGCCTTTAATTGGTGAAATTCCAGGCTGGCAGGGTTTACATATATTTTCAGGGTTTAGTAATCCCCTAGTAATAGTACCGCCCTTAGCACAAAGATTCGCTAATTTTATTATAGGTAAAAATGATGAAGCGATCGCTCAATGTCAACCCAGTCGTTTATCTTAAGCTGTTAAGCGTCTAAATTGTATACATAAAGCGGGCAGGATGCCCGCACTACAATCACCTGATTTTTTTACTTGATACAATTTAGCTGCGGATCAACATGAACTAACTACGCACTTCGCTACGCTGCGTGCGAGGTTTCTAACGTCTCATCTGGCAAACTTACCTATTCGAGTCCGGTTGGCTCTACTAGATAGAGGTTCACCATCCACGTCTAACGACGCTCGTTCCAAACGCCGTGACAATTATTTAGTTGGTCAGATACCAGTGTTGGGCAACTGCTCAAGAGCAATGATTTCGGGGTCTGTTCACCGGATACTGCCGCCAGCTGTATCGTTCAGGGGTAGATAAGTAGCTTTCACACTCGTAGGAGGTTGTCATCCCTGGCGGCAAGCGGGTTCTATTACTGATATTTACCTCGCTGTGGGTATTATCTCATTTATTAGTTTTGCAATCAAGACCTTGCCCTCGCTTTCATCCCCCGGTTCCGTAAACTCCACCGGGGGACTTCCCGCAAGGATGGTTAAAATACTTTGAATCGTGGGTATTTAGATCCCCGACTTCTTGAAGAAATCGGGGATATGTGACTAAAATTGCAACTGTTAGTTTCTGTTATATTACTTCACATCTTGCACCACAAAATTATTGAGAAAATCAGAGCTTGAAATCCTTATTTTCCCGTAGGGTGGGCAGTGCCCACCTTACCCTTATTGAGAAGGTGCAAGATATGTGTTACTACTGATTATGGTCATTAAATTGCCATGAAATTTACCATTCAACGTCAACTCACCGTTGCTCTAGAAAACTATCCTGGTCGTTTAGCAGCAGTTAGCAAAGTCATATCTGAACATAATATTAACATTGAGGCAATTTCTTTAGTTGATAACATTGAACAAGGTGTGATCCGTTTGATTACTAGTGAACCCAACACCTGTAAAAATTTACTCTTACAAGAGGGTTTTTATGTGATTGAAGCAGATGTCATCGCCTTAGAAATTATTGATAGTCCTGGTTTATTAGCACGAATAGCCGCAGCCTTAGCTGACGCTAAAATTAACATTGAGTATACTTATGGTAGTGCTGTTAGTTCTGGAAAAAAAATGCGGCTGATGGTCAAGGTTTCTGATTTAAAGAATGCTAGTCAAATTTTATCTGCACTAGAAGTTTGAAAATGGTTGTTAGTTGTTAGTTGACAGTTGTTAGTTGACAGTTGTTAGTTGACAGTTGTTAGTTGACAGTTGTTAGTTGACAACTTAGGTGTGAGATTTTCCCATAAGGGACTAGCTTGAAAATAATTAGGAGGCGCAGAGTTTGTAGGGGCGCATTGCGTGCGCCCTTGAGGAGTTAGTCACAAAGCATTTTCATCCTCGACGTTGATTTTTCACCTGATAATTTTGATATATGGGAGCAACCCAAAATCTAAAATCTAAAATCTAAAATCTAAAATCCAAAATCCAAAATCTAAAATCCAAAATCGAATGGCTACTTCTTTAATCAAAGGCAGCATTGGGATTTTACCACCGGGGGCACTGGGTGTCAGTCTTTTCTACCATTTAACGGGGGAATTACAACAAATAGATGGTCAAGTATATTTTTTAGAACGTCGGGGTTCCACAAGCGCAACAGCTTTAAAGCAAAGCGGCAAAATCAACATTGCTACCCCCCGAGGAATCCAGTCTCTAGAAACAGAAAATCTTTTGCAGCCAGACTTACTTACTTGTTGTCAGTCTGGCTTTTTACCAGAAGTTATACTTGTTTGTACAAATCCCGACCAACTCCTAGGGGTAATTACTACTATGGTGGAGTTGTTAGTTATGCTTTACGAACGGGGATCGATATCTGCACTTCAGGAATCTTTCCCCGTCTTTGTACTTGCTGCTAATGGTATATATTTCCAACGTTTCCGCCAAATTTTTGTTGAAAAAATCGAAGAAGCTATTCTGTTTGCTCGTCTCCCAGATTTATGGCCTGCAATTATGCCACAAATAGTTTGTAGATTGTTGCGTGGCGTAACTATTCAAACTGGATTACGTCAAGGTAGTGGTAAAAATACGGTATATAAACCCGGACCAAGTGGACGTACCCAAATTACTGGTACAGATGCTATTACTAGGGCTTATTGTACACAGATTTTAGCTAGTAGGGGAGCTTGGTTTGAAGAAGCGGTGCATGGTTCCCCTACCCGGGTGGAATTTGATAAGGCTTTGGTGAATTTAGTGACTAATTTTCTGGGACAGTTATTAGCGATAGATTCTCAGGGTAATTTTCGGGCTTTAACGGTGGGAGAAATTTTAGATCCTGCCCATCAACCCAGGATGCGAGAGTTAGTGCATCAAGTATTTCGGGTGGGACAAATGGTGAAGGTTTATGATTTGCAGGAAGATGTGGAAGTGATTTTTCAGGAAGTTCTACAAACCTGTCGTCCCCATTCTGAGCATATTACCTCTAGTTTGCAATGGGTGCAAATGAAGTTGAGTTTAGGCACTCTGGAACCAGAAATTACTCCCACGGAAGCTTGGTTGTTGGAGCCTTTGATTCGTTATGCTAAGGCTGCGGGGTTGGAAGATACGGCGAATTATTTTCAACAGTTAAAGGATGAGTTGGTGAGGAAGTTGGCTTTGGCTAAGGGGTAAGCTGTTAAGTGTCTAAATTGTATACATCAAGCAGGCAGGAACAGCTTTTAATTCAGCGTCTAAATTGTATACATCAAGCGGGCAGGATGCCCGCACTACAAACCTGAAGAAATCATTAGGAGTATACCAGATTTAAAGTTATGGCTGCGACAGGAAATCCGGAAGAAGGCTTAAGAATATTAGCTAATACCAATTCAAATAATGTTTGCGACACATAAATTAAATTACTCGTAGGGGTTTAGCAGTAGGGGTTTAGCAGTGCTAAACCCCTACCCATCTGTCGCATTCTTTTTTCAAATTGGTATAAACTTGATAATTTGACCGAACAATTTTAGATTTTGGATTAAAGGCGTAGGTTGAGTTGAGGGGTGTAGAGGCGCACCGGCTTGGAGTAGAGTAACCCAACACTGTCAACATGATTGTTGGGTTTGGTTTCGTTCCACCCAACCTACTATTTTTCTTTAAGTTCAGTGTCTAAATTGTATACATCAAGCGGGCAGGAACAGCTTTAAGTTCAGTGTCTAAATTGTATACATCAAGCGGGCAGGATGCCCGCACTACAAACCTGAATAAATCATTAGTTTACCAGATGAAAAACATAATGGATTAAACTGTAGATAATCCCCACGACTAGCATTGGGTAATGCTTTATGGTAATCACACCAGAAACCTCCACTAATATCATCTACCCCGATAGTGACGGACAACCAATGGCTGATAATACTAAGCAATTTCAATGGATAGTCACTATTAAAGAAAACTTAGAAATCCTATTTGCGTCTCAACCCGATGTATTTGTGGCTGGTGATTTACTTTGGTATCCGGTATTAGGAGAACTAACCCGTCAAGCACCCGATGCGATGGTTGTTTTTGGTAGACCAAAAGGACATAGGGGTTCCTACAAACAATGGGAAGAAGATAATATTCCCGTACAGGTAGTATTTGAAATATTATCTCCTGGTAACACCCTCAAGGAAATGGCAAAAAAACTCAAATTTTACGAACGCTATGGAGTTGAGGAGTATTATATCTATGATCCAGATAAAATTGATTTGAATGGATGGTTGCGGAATCAAGAAAACCAAGAAAATGGCTTAGAAGTAATTGAAGAGATGGATGGTTGGGTAAGTCCTCGTTTAGGTATACGTTTTCAGTTAACACCAGAAACTTTGGAAATATATCGTCCTGATGGGGAAAAATTTCTCACCTCTGTAGAACTTGCACAACAACGAGAACTGGAGCGTCAGCGTGCGGAAACTGAGCATCAACGTGCGGAAACTGAGCATCAACGTGCAGAAACTGAGCGTCAACGTGCGGAAAATGCTATTTCTCAGCTAGAAGCAGAACAACAACGTTACCAGGATTTGTGGAAAAAGTTGCAGGAAAAAGGAATCGATCCCGAACAACTTTAGTATGCGGTGGTTTACCGAAATATTGGGGTCTGGTGCCCTGTCTTTTGAGGCAGAATGTTTTTGGGACGGGGTTTGAATCCCGGTCACAAAAACAAACTTATTACTCCTTCGGAGTTCGCCATTTGCTTTATGCCGGGGAACCCGTCCACC